>JAQXGF010000050.1 GCA_029006155.1 Lachnospiraceae bacterium | reverse complement strand
CTTCTTGGAGTCATAATCGAAGTAAGCCTGTGCGTACATATCGGTGTTGTCGCCGATGATCTTGATGGAGTTCTTGTTTGCACCTACGGTACCGTCAGCGCCAAGGCCCCAGAACTTGCAGTTGATGGTGCCTGCCGGAGTGGTAACGAGCGGTGCGCCCAGCTCCAGAGACAGATGTGTCACGTCGTCGTTGATACCGATCGTGAACTTCTGCTTCTCGGTGTTGTTGTATACAGCAACGATCTGAGCCGGTGTGGTGTCCTTGGAACCAAGGCCGTAACGTCCGGTGAAGATCGATGTGTCGTTGAACTTGGTGCCCTTCAGAGCTGCTACTACGTCAAGGTACAGCGGCTCGCCGAGAGCGCCCGGCTCCTTTGTTCTGTCAAGAACGGTGATCTGCTTAACGGTCTCCGGGATCGCTGCAACGAGTGCCTCTGCACAGAACGGTCTGTACAGACGAACCTTTACAACGCCGACCTTCTCGCCTGCTGCACGCAGGTAATCGATCGTCTCCTCAATCGTATCGCATACAGAACCCATAGCGATGATAACCTTCTCAGCGTCCTCCGCTCCGTAGTAGTTGAAGAGCTTGTAGTCGGTACCGATCTTTGCATTTACCTTGTCCATGTAGCCCTGGACAATTGCCGGCATCTCATCGTAGTACGGGTTGATTGCTTCTCTTGCCTGGAAGAAGATATCCGGGTTCTGAGCCGAACCTCTCTGACACGGATGGTTCGGATTCAGGCACTGATCTCTCCATGCCTGGATGGCATCGAAATCAGTCATCTCCTTCAGATCCTCGTAATCCCATGTCTCGATCTTCTGGATCTCGTGGGAAGTACGGAAACCGTCGAAGAAGTTGATGAACGGAAGACGTCCCTTGATTGCAGAAAGGTGTGCAACCGGAGTCAGGTCCATTACCTCCTGTACGCTGGACTCGCAGAGCATGCATGCTCCGGTCTGACGACAGGCATATACATCGGAGTGGTCTCCGAAGATGGAAAGTGCATGGCTGGCAAGTGCACGTGCGGATACGTTGAATACGCCCGGCAGTCTCTCACCTGCTACCTTGTAAAGATTCGGGATCATCAGAAGCAGACCCTGAGAAGCGGTGTATGTAGTAGTCAGAGCACCTGCTGCAAGGGATCCGTGAACGGTACCTGCTGCGCCTGCCTCGGACTGCATCTCTGTAACCTGTACAGTCTGTCCGAACATATTCAGACGGCCCTGTGTCGCCCACTCATCTGTAGCTTCTGCCATAACAGATGACGGAGTAATCGGGAAAATCGCTGCTACATCAGTAAATGCATACGATGCATGAGCTGCAGCATGATTACCGTCCATGGTCTTCATTTTTCTAGCCATTTGTGTATTCCTCCTTATTTTCTTAAGAGTCGGCAAACTCTTTTTAACATCTCATACGGATTTAATTGTAGCACAACTGGATTTTTTTGTCTATTTCCCGCGCGGCATTTTTCCCCGTTTTTTTGTATTTTTTGTGATACAGCAGGGCTTTTATTGCGGTTATATGAGACAAACCGCATGAAAACGCTTGCATTTTTCCTGTTTTTCTGTACAATAAGAAGGGCTTAGGCAAAAACAGAAAAAGTAAACCTATCATTATAAAAGAAAATTAAGAGGTATTTCATGATCAGTGCAAACAACGTCACCTACCGCGTAGGGAAAAAAGCTTTATTCGAAGATGTAAACATCAAATTTACCGAGGGCAACTGCTATGGCGTCATCGGTGCGAACGGTGCCGGAAAGTCCACCTTTCTGAAAATTCTCTCCGGGCAGCTCGAGACGACGAACGGCGACATCGTCATCACACCGGGGCAGCGTCTCTCCGTGTTGGAACAGGATCATTTTAAATATGATGAGTTCCCGGTGCTCGACACGGTCATCATGGGCAACCAGAGACTGTACGATATTATGAAAGAAAAGGAAGCGATCTACTCCAAAGAGGACTTCACCGACGAAGACGGCATCCGCGCCAGTGAGCTCGAAGGTGAGTTCGCGGAGATGAACGGCTGGGAGGCCGAGTCTGATGCCGCCACCCTTCTGAACGGCCTTGGCATCGGGCCGGAGCTGCACTACAGCCTGATGAAGGATATGAACGGAAACGACAAGGTCAAGGTGCTGCTGGCACGCGCCCTGTTCGGCAATCCGGACATCCTGCTGCTCGACGAGCCGACGAACCATCTCGACCTCGACGCGATCAACTGGCTCGAGGAGTTCCTGATCAATTTCGAGAACACCGTCATCGTCGTATCCCACGACCGTTACTTCCTGAACAAAGTCTGCACGCAGATCGCCGACATCGACTACGGCAAGATCCAGCTCTACGCCGGCAACTACGATTTCTGGTACGAGTCCAGCCAGCTGCTCATCCGTCAGATGAAGGAAGCAAACAAAAAGAAAGAAGAGAAAATCAAGGAGCTGCAAGACTTCATCTCCCGTTTCTCCGCAAACGCTTCCAAGTCCAAGCAGGCGACCTCCAGAAAGCGTGCACTGGAAAAAATCCAGCTGGATGACATCCGTCCTTCCAGCCGGAAATATCCGTATATCGATTTCCGTCCGAACCGTGAGATCGGAAATGAAGTACTGCAGGTCGAGAATCTCTCCAAGACGATCGACGGCGTCAAGATCCTCGACAACATCACGTTCACTCTCGGCCACAACGACAAGGTCGCTTTTGTCGGCGGCAATGAGCTGGCGAAAACGACGTTCTTCCGCATCCTGATGGGGGAGATCGAGCCGGATGAAGGCAGCTACAAATGGGGCGTGACGACTAGTCAGGCATATTTCCCGAAGGACAGCACGAAAGAGTTTGACTCCGACCTCACGATCGTCGACTGGCTGACCCAGTTCTCCGAGATCAAGGATGCCACCTATGTCAGAGGTTTCCTCGGCCGTATGCTCTTCGCCGGCGATGACGGTGTGAAGCACCTGAACGTCCTCTCCGGAGGCGAGCGCGTGCGCTGCCTGCTCTCCAAGATGATGATCTCCGGCGCGAACATCCTGTTGCTCGATGAGCCGACGAACCACCTCGACATGGAATCGATCACCGCCCTGAACAACGGCCTGATCAAATTCCCGGGCGTGCTGCTCTTCTCCTCCCGTGACCACCAGATCGTAGAGACGACCGCAAACCGCATCATGGAGATTCTCCCGAACGGCAAGCTGATCGACAAGATCACGACCTACGACGAGTACCTCGAGAGCGATGAGATGGCCCGCAAGAGACAGGTGTACTCCGCGGATGAGACTGAGGTGGACAATTAAATTCTGGAAGAAAACTTTCTGTGGAATTATCATTCGCTTTGCGCAATATTGATTTTTTATGCGCCCTGTGTTTTTACATGGGGTGCATTTTTTACTTTATGATCTACAGTTGAATAAGTGTCGAAGCGGATATTCACAATCAATCCTCGCAGCTCATCCCTGCAGCTCTGCTGACAGGGCCTGCTGACGGGGACAGGGTCTAGCTTCGCTACTTGCAGGATCACCGCAAGCGGGTCCAACCCACTGCTTATTGTTCCTCGTAATTGGAGCAGGGTGCTTTCTTAACCCGGTTAAAAAGTTGCATAAAACAAATTTTTACACAAATAAAAAAGCTTTCAGGACTTTCCCATTATATTCTAAAGTCCCAAAAGCCTTTTTTCGCCATGTCCTGTATCAGAACTTCCCGCCGCCACCGCCGGCGCTTCCACCGTCCGACGTGCTGTGTGAGCCATGATCGTCACTGTCGTGCTCGATCTTCCGCCGGTCGACCGTGCGGTATAAAAACAGGTCGTTCGCCCTTGTCAGATGGAAGCTTCCATCCCGCACATAATCCTGCGCCTCGTGCTTTACGCGCACCGACTTGAGCTGTGACATGAGCACGGCAAATACGATCAGTGCGATCAGAAGTCCCACGCCTGCCGCGATGAGCGCACGCATCCCGACTGACATCGGCTCTTCTACCGCTGCGATCACAGACTCGGACTCTTCACCGAAAATCCGGAATGCTTCATAATAATTTCCCGCACTTAAATCGCTCAGAAACGCATCGCTGATCTCATCGATATCCCGGCTGGAAATGTTTTCTTCGCCCTTTCCGCGTGTCGTGATGTGCCAGTCCCGGTCTTCCATACTCACCAGAAGCATCAGGCCATCCCGGCTCTCTCCATATCCGTAACCATTGTCATAGTAATAATCGTCCGCATAGTCCCGTGCGCTCTTTCCATTTAATGTATTCGTCGTGACCACTGCGATATCATACTGATATTTCTCCGCAATCTGTGCATACTGTTCTTCCAGCTTCGCTTCCTCTGCATCGGTGAGCAGGTCTGCATTGTCCACGACCCGGTCGCTGTTTTCTGCATACACTACCGTCGAGAAGCAGCCGAATACCAGCAGAAGAGCCAGCATCAGTCCTCTGATTTTTTTCATCTCATCTCTCCTTTACAGCAGTCCCAGAATCAGGAATGTGATCAGAAATACCACAAGGAACACACACCCTGAAATCTGCAGCGCCTTTCCTTTATCAAATGGCAGATCTCCGACAAATGTTCCCGTCTGTCCATTCATCGCAAACGTATAGCTCTTGTCGCGGTACTTTGTGCTGAGCACCCATACCGGCAGAAGCGCATAGGAAATCGTTCCTTTTTTCAGCCGGATGTCCGTGTGCTCCGGAACGCAGGTCGCATAGCCCTGAATCGTGCTCATAAATGCATGTATGGTACTCTCCCGCATCCGTTCATTGGCACGTGGCGCGCAGTCCTCTGATGACTGATCGTAGCGGTCTGCCAGATAGCCTGCCATATAGCCTTTCTGAAACGGCACCGCCTCCTCATACCGGAACGGCTCGATCGATTCCATCAGGTCGTTTGCCATCTTCTCCGATCCGTCGACCGGCACTTTGTCAAAGCCGAGATCTCCACCGCGGCTCACAAGAAAATGCTCCGTCTCCGTATACTCATAATCACCGTCCGACCAGCTGTGTACCCGCGTCGCGCGGCAACGGATCTCCGCATTTGCATCGCTGTCGTACAGCCAGAACGGGACGTAAAGACCCTTTACTTCTTTGATCCGGTTCTCCGTCTTAAAATATTTCGGCAGCAGCACTTTTCCCTTCAGATGGTCGCGCAGCTTCTGTTCTGCCTGCTTACGGTCCAGCTTGAACGGGATGATCAGATCCGGCTTCAGCATACCTTCAAACTGCTTGGGGACAATGACCGGATTGCCACAGTACGGGCAGCTCATCGCCCCGGCTGTCGCATCTGCGATGACTTCGCCTCCGCATGCCTCGCAGACATACGCGCTCATCGAGCCATCTCCGCCGATCTGCTCTGCATTCTGCTCCGTCTGGCTCGCATCCCATTTCGGATCGCGGTCCTCTTCCAGATTCTCCTGCTCAAATTCCTTCAGGGTGTCCATCTCAAACTCGGTATCGCAGTATGGACATTTCATTTTCTGGGCGTGGCTGTCAAATGCAATGGCTCCGCCGCAGCAGGGGCATTTGTACTCTATTACTTCGCTCATACCTTCTCCCTTCGCGCCAGATACCAAACGCCTGTCCGGTATCCGGCGTCTGTCTATGTATCACCTACTGTATCCGGTCATTCTCGTCAAACGGATCTCCGCACTCCGGGCAGAACTTTGGCGGATGTGCCGGGTCTTCCGGCTTCCAGCCGCATTTGTCGCACTGGTAAACCGGTGCGCCTGACGGGCGTCTTGCCCCGCATTCCGCACAGAATTTTCCTTTATTCACTGCCCCGCAGGACGGGCAGGTCCAGCCTTCCTCCGGCTTTTTCGCACCGCACTCGGCACAGAACTTGCCGGTATTGACTGCCCCGCAGCTGCACGTCCAGCTGCCTTCCGCCGGAGCTTTGGCTGCCGGCTGCTGCGCCATCGCCTGTTGCTGTGCTGCCTGCTGCTGTGCGCCCATCGCATAGAGATTCTGCGCACTCATGCCGCCGGCCGCTGATGCCATATTCATGCCCATAAATCCGGCCATCGCACCATTTGCATTGCCTGCTGCCGTGCGCATCGCGTCGCTCTGCGCGCCGACCAGCTGTGCCGCCGCCATCGTCGGGTCGCGCATGACCGCACTCTTTTGCAGCTGCTTGATCATATCCTCGTCTTCTTTCGATGCGGATACGGAATTGACACCAAAGGAGACGATCACAATCCCCCTTGTCTCTTTCCATTTCTTCGAAAGTACTTCGTTCAATGCGTCGGCCAGCTCAAATGTATGGCCCGGCAATGCACTGTAGCGGATCCCCATCTCAGAGATGCGGGCAAATGCCGGCTGCAGCGCCGTCATCAGTTCGCTTTTGAGCATACTGTCGAGGTTCGAGCGCTCATAGACATCTGCCACATTTCCGCAGACATTCGTATAAAACAGAATCGGGTCGGTAATGCAATAGGAATACTCGCCGTTGCAGCGGATGGAGATATCGACATCCAGTCCGATGTTGCGGTCCACCACACGGAACGGAACCGGTGTCGCCGTGCCGTATTTGTTTCCCATGATTTCTTTTGTATTAAAATAGTAAACCCGCTGGTCGCCGGCTGCCTCGCCGCCGTAGGTAAAACGCTTGCCGATCTTTGCAAATGTGTTCCTGATCCCCTCGCCGAGGCTGCCGCTGAACACGGACGGCTCCGCGCTGTTGTCATAGGTATACTCACCCGGCTCTGCGCAGACTTCCTTGACCTTGCCATTCTCCACGATAATCATACACTGTCCGTCCGCTACCGCGATACCGGAGCCGTCGGTAATGATATTCTCACTGCCGGAGCGGTTCGAAGAACGCTTTGAGGTACGCTTCTGTCCTTTCATGACGAGCACATCATCCTCTAATGCGTCACAGTAAAAATATTCCTTCCACTGGTCTGCCATCACGCCGCCTGCTGCGCCAAGCGCTGCCTTTATCAATCCCATGGTGTTGCCTCCTTGCATGTTAAAATTTTATTTTTTGTAAGCTTTTCTGATAACTCTATCATAGCAGATTCTTTCTCAAACAACAATACAGAATAAAACAAATAAGTGCGGTCATCAGAATCTTTGCTCCTGACAGCCACACTCTTTCCATTCACATTATATACCTCTCTCACTACCCTCATTGCTCATTCCTGTACCGATCGTTGCAATTCATTTTACTGCTTATTTCTGATAGGGTTTTCCATTTCCCGGTAAACCTGCCTCATTCGGAAAAAATTCTTTCACCCCGCGCAGTGATACTCCATCGGCTCCCCAAGCACCCCGAATGACGCAATGATATTTACCATCCCGATCATCACCCAGGAACAGAGCTCCACGATCCAGCGGCAATCGTCCTGCGCAGAATGCGGATGTCGCAAGTATGCGCGGTGCATCCGCTCAATATAGGCAAACAGCTCGTTCGCCGTGCGGATCTGTCCCTGCCGCATCTGCTGCAGACGGAAGATCTGCTGTGCCTCAGATGTGCGCACATAGCTTCTGAGTGCATGCTTCATGTCGCGCTCATACAGGCAATGATCCTTCAGGCTGCCATCGTAAGTGACATTGTGCGGGAATGTAAAATAATCCGCGAGGTAATGCATCACGACACCCATCCGGCGAAACAGTACACGCTCTTTATAGTCGCCCGTGCGCGCATCCTGTAAAAGTGTATGAATCCTTCCCTGCAACTCCTCATAAGAGGTCTGGAACTCATGTGGGGACGTGATCATCTTCGGGGTCAGATCCGGCAGAATCGAACCCAGGTAAAATGCCTTTTTATGCCGGTCAAACTCCTCCAAGTTCATCTCCCGCACGAGATAACCTGCAAGTGATATATGTGATTTTTTACGCATTTGTATTCCTTCCTCCAAATACCAAAGCAACGCGAACCATCCCTGCTGCTTTTTATATAAGCCTCTCAAAGCTTACATTCTGGACGCTTCGCACGTCATTTCTGTCTAACTTTCTTCCACAGTGTACGCCGAACGCCTCTTTTTTGCAAGCAAATCCGGGTGAATTTTCTGTGAAGGGGCTGTAAAGATATTCCAATTTAGTTCTAAAAGGTAATGGCAATCTGCAAATGCCGAGCTTAGTGAAACTTAGCGAAACTTAAATTCGGCGCATTTTTACTCTCGAGCAAAAGAAAAAGCGCTGCAAAACCAATAATTTAGTGATTTTCAGTGCTTTTTTCATCTTTTTCTATTAATTTTTTCTCATCTATCTAGTATGAGTGAAACTTAGCGAAACTTAAATTATGCCCAATATGGAATATATTTTTTATACCTTGGTGCAGTATCCGGATCCATTACTTTAATATATCCTCCTTCAACAGCACTGATAAGAAGTCGCGACGCTTTCGCTTTCTCTTTTTCTCCTAATCCAAATATCTTTCGAATATCTGAATTAGAAATCCCCTCAAAATTGACATACGCAAGACATGCCTGCATGTAACAAGTTCGCATCCGATCTTCTTTCGTAGTTAATTCAAACGGTACTTTTGCAAACAGTATCGCTTTTGTGAATTGGTTATTCTGATTTTCAATCCTCGGCGCAAGTAATTCATTTTTACCGGTTGCTTCAACAATCTTATCATAACCACTGCCACGTTCCTCACAAATACCACATTTATGCATAAATCCGGCAATATTTTCATTTCTGGACACTGGCACCGAGTCTACAATTCTTTCAATTGCTACCAGTGGTGCACCAGCATTTGAAAACTCAATTCGATTTTTAAACACTTCCACCATCGGATTTGTACCCCTTTGCTGCAGATCCTGATGTATCATAGCATTTGCCAACAACTCGCGGATAGCAATTTCCGGAAAACTGACAACAGATTTCCTTGTTGCTTCTACAATTACTTCTTCCTGTGGAATAATCGTCATAATATACTGCACGATTTCTTCATGTGAAAATGCATAGCCTGCGCAGAATTCTTTTTCTCTGATAGCCTCCAATCTGGAGTTTTCCTTATACCAAATCACTCTGACAGTTCTTCTATGCAAAGATTCAAATTTCTTCAAATCTTTTGCAATCATCAATGCTCCCATGTTCGTGATATCCCATGTGCCGGCATCATTTCTTTTTATGAATTTTTCATGCTGTAAATCTTCTAATACTTTATCCCGATTTCTCGGAATTGGCATTTCCAGTTTGTCATAATACCTTGAGTAATCCAGCAATGACACCATTTCGTCTTCATCTAAATTTCCCATCGCGATTCGTAATTCATATGGTGTAGAATCGAATGTTCTCCATAATTCTCTCTCTTTATCAGGATACTCTTTTAAATTCTTCTTATTTGTTCCAATTCGTATATATTCGCCACCTGCAAATTGTACCGGCTGTTTTTCCGCACAAGGAATCTCCATCAGCACAACCAGTCCTTCATCCATAGGGATCTCAAAAAATCGGAAATTAATTCTTGGCGAAAGCATTCTGGAAAGCCAAGCTTCCAACTCCTCATTTCCTTTTTTCATTTTACGATACTGAAATTCAGTTCCAACAATTTTATGCGTTGCATCATCTACACCCCAAACCAAATATGCTTTTGGGCGTTCGCATAGTGCTGCTGAATTGCTTAATGCCGAAATATATTCACCAATCATTTGAGGTTGCTTATTGTTACATTTAAATTCTACCCACTCAGTCTCCTCCGGCAGCTTCGTAAGCTCCCGAACAAGACTCTGCAGATACTCTACTGATCGTATTGCCATGACATCACCCCTTTTTATATAATCATCTCATACATTTCTAAATCAACCTATAGGTTCTCATATGTCCATAATTTGCTGTATCAGGAAAACTTTTCCAAATACCGTAGCGAAAATGTATAGAACTTCTGTTTTTTCATCAGCCAGAAAATTCAGAATCAGATATTATATGCCAATTTCATCAAAAGCATCGAAACAGGAATAAAATCTACAACTCTAATGCCTTTTCATTCAAAAGGAACTCATACAAGCCAAGATGTAAAATACCGTCCTCGTCCGTCCACGGTTTCATGGAGGACTTACTGATAATGATTTTCTTAAAAAAATCCCTCGTATTTTTCAACGGACGGAGTTCTGTTTCCATCTTATCTGGATCACTGACATTCAATGCAGACTGAATATAGTATTTCTTCGCGCCATAGTTTACTACAAAGTCAATTTCACACTGCCTCCGCACTTGCTTCTCGCCATTTCTTGCGCTCACCTCAACGACCCCTACATCGACGGAACAGCCACGGCACAACAACTCATTATAGATAATATTCTCCATAATGTGTGTTTCTTCCTGTTGTCTGAAATTCAGCCGTGCATTGCGCAGTCCAATGTCTGTGCAATAAAATTTAGATGGATATTCAAAATATTTCTTACCCTTTACATCATACCGTTTTGCGTTGCTAAACAAAAACGATTCGGTTAAATATCCCAGATAGCTGGAAATGGTCGCGCCTGAAACGGAAATGCCCTTCACGGTCCGAAGCGTATTGGCAATCTTGCTGGCATTTGTCAGGGAACCGACCGAGGAGCACAGATCATCCGTCAATTCCGCAAGGACATCCTTAAGTGCAATATCATAGCGCTCTGCAATGTCTTTAAAATAAACCTCCGTAAAAAGACTTTGCAGATAGGTCATCTTATCCGCATCCGTCTTCTTTGATAAAACCAGTGGCATACCACCATACAGTGCATATTCTTCATAAGCCTCGGATTTATCTCCACCAACAGATGCATAATATTCCTTGAAGGATATTGGGTATACTCGAATTTCATCTCCACGGCCACGAAATACCGTCAATACATCCTTAGTCAACATTTTTGAATTGCTGCCGGTAACGTAAATATCCACATTCCGCAGACGCATCAGACCGTTCAAAACATTGTACAGTCGGATACTCTCCGGATTTTTCAGTTCTGCCCTGGCAATTGCATACTGAACTTCATCAATTAGAATGTAGTATGTCTCGCGGTCTGTGATTTTCGATCGGATATACTCAGACAGGGCCGCAGGATCCCGATATTGAACAAATTGGTCATCATCCAGCGCAATTGTAATGATGTGTTCTGGTTCTACCCCACAATCCAGCAGATAGTCATAAAAAAGATTAAACAAAAGAAAGCTTTTTCCGCATCTGCGAATGCCGGTAATGACCTTAATTAAACCATTTTCCTTCCGGTCAATAATTTTTTGAAGATAACTGTCTCTTTTAATTATTTTGTTCATCAGTCATGCCTCCGTTCACTTGAAACTTACTGCATATTATACCTAACTTTCAAATGCATTATACTAATTCATGAAAACAGCGTCAAGTCTCCATTTGAAAGTTACTGCAAAATAGCACCAACTTTCAAATTTGATTATCTAGGTCTAACTTCTTATTTAATCATTCCGCTCAGATACCACTTACAGGCAATCCTAAGCAGATACCCGCAGCTCATCCCAGATGCTCTTCCGACGAAACTCTACTGACAGAGCCAATTTTGCTGCCTGGCTCAACCAAATACTTGTCTACATACAAAAAACAGGCCCACACTGCAGTTCCTTCCAACTACCGTGTGAGCCTGTCCATATTCCTGATTTATCGGGTCGCCACCGTCGCGATATCGATCAGTGACAGCTTATTGATGTTGTTGTTTTCCAGACTCGTGATCAGTGCCTGCGCCGTGTCGAGGGCAGTCAGGACGTTCACGCCGGTCTCGATCGCGTTCCGGCGGATGACGAAGCCGTCCTTTGCATGCTCGACACCCTGGGACGGTGTGTCGATGACGAGGTCGATCTCGTGTCCGAGGATCAGATCCATCAGGTTCGGGGACTCGCCTTCGATCTTGTTGATCTGGTTCGCATGGATGCCGTGCTCCTGCAGCGCCCGTGCGGTGCCGCGTGTCGCGAAAATGCGGTAGCCGATCGCCTCGAAGCGGCGGGCGATGTCGATCACCTCAAGCTTATCCGAATCCTTTACGGTAATGATCATGTTCTTGTGCTTCGGCAGGTTGATGCCGGCGCCAAGGAACGCCTTATAAAGTGCCTCATCAAATGTCTTTGCGATACCAAGGCACTCACCGGTCGACTTCATCTCCGGCCCGAGGCTGATGTCCGCGCCGCGGATCTTCTCGAAGGAGAATACCGGCATCTTGATCGCAAAATAATCTGCCTCCGGCTGCAGCCCCGGCTCATAGCCAAGATCACGGATCTTGCTGCCGAGGATGACCTTTGTCGCGAGCGGCACGATCGGGATACCCGTCACCTTGCTGATATACGGAACGGTACGGCTCGAACGCGGGTTGACCTCGATGACATACACTTCATCGTTGCTCACAATGAACTGGATGTTGATCAGTCCGATGACATGCAGCTCCTTCGCCAGCTTCCGTGTATAATCCTCGATCACGCGCTTGATCTTCGGAGAAATGCTCTGCGCCGGATAGACGGAGATACTGTCTCCGGAATGGATACCTGCACGCTCAATGTGCTCCATGATACCCGGAATCAGCACATCCTCACCATCACACACGGCATCGACCTCGATCTCCTTGCCGACCAGATATTTGTCGACGAGGATCGGATGCTCCTGTGCGATCCGGTTGATGATACCGATGAATGCGTCCACATCTTCATCATTGATCGCGATCTGCATGCCCTGTCCACCGAGCACGTAGGACGGCCGAACGAGCACCGGATAGCCGAGCTCATGCGCTGCCTTTTTCGCCTCTTCTGCTGTAAATACGGTATGGCCGGCCGGGCGCGGGATGCTGCAGTTCTCCAGCACCTCGTCGAACAGCTCACGGTCCTCCGCGCGGTCTACGTTCTCTGCAGATGTTCCGAGGATCGGCACACCCATCTTCATCAGCGCTTCCGTCAGCTTGATCGCCGTCTGTCCACCGAACTGCACAACCGCTCCGTCCGGATGCTCCAGATTCACGATGCTCTCGACATCTTCCGGCGTCAGCGGCTCAAAATACAGCTTATCTGCGATATCGAAGTCGGTACTTACCGTCTCCGGATTGTTATTGATGATGATCGTCTCATAGCCTTCCTTTGCAAAGGCCCAGGTACTATGCACGGAGCAGAAGTCGAACTCGATTCCCTGTCCGATCCGGATCGGGCCGGAACCAAGTACGAGCACCTTCTTCTTGCCACTCGTCTCGACCGCCTCGTTCTCGCTGCCAAATACCGAATAGTAATACGGGGTCGCAGCTGCAAACTCGGCCGCGCACGTATCTACCATCTTAAACGCAGCCACGATGCCGTTAGCGTAGCGCATTTCCTTGATCTCCTGCTCGGTCTTTCCGGTCAGGCGTGCGATGACATTGTCCGGGAACTCGATGCGCTTTGCTTCCCGCAGAAGCTCTACGGTCAACGGCTGGCTCTGCAGTGCCTGCTCCATCTCGACGAGAATCGCAAGCTTGTCAATGAACCATACGTCAATTTTTGTGATGTCATGAATCTCCTCGTAGGAGAAACCTCTGCGGATCGCCTCTGCGATGACCCAGATCCGACGGTCATCTACGACAGAGAGCTGGCGGCGCAGCGCATCCTCATCCAGATCGGAAAAATCATAGGAAAGCAGGCTGTCCACATGCTGCTCCAGCGAACGGATCGCCTTCATCAGGCCGCCCTCAAAATTGTTCGCGATACTCATGACCTCACCGGTCGCCTTCATCTGCGTCGTCAGCTTGCGGCTCGCGCTGATGAATTTATCGAACGGAAGACGCGGCATCTTTACGACACAGTAGTCCAGCATCGGCTCGAAGCTCGCATACGTCTTTCCGGTAATCGCATTTTTGATCTCATCCAACGTATAGCCAAGCGCGATCTTTGCCGCTACCTTCGCGATCGGATAGCCCGTCGCCTTGGAAGCCAGTGCAGAGGAACGGCTGACACGCGGATTTACCTCGATGACACAGTACTCGAAGCTGTCCGGATTCAGGGCAAACTGCACGTTGCAGCCGCCGGTGATCTTCAGCTCGCTGATGATATTCAAAGCGGACGTACGGAGCATCTGATACTCCTTGTCGCCTAATGTCTGGGACGGAGCGACTACGATACTGTCTCCAGTGTGTACGCCGACCGGGTCGATGTTCTCCATGTTGCAGACCGTGATCACATTACCTGCGGAGTCACGCATTACCTCGTACTCGATCTCCTTCCAGCCTGCGATACAGCGCTCGACGAGTACCTCGCCGACACGGGAAAGACGCAGACCATTTTCCAGAATCTCCACGAGCTCCTGATAGTTGTGTGCGATTCCGCCGCCGCTGCCACCAAGCGTGTACGCCGGGCGCAGTACGACCGGATAGCCGATCGTCTGGGTGAAATCAACACCTTCCGGAACGGTATGGACGACCTTGGATGCCGCTACCGGCTCCCCGATCTTTTCCATCGTATCCTTGAACTCCTGACGGTCCTCCGCCTTCTTGATCGTCTCAGCGGTCGTACCGATCAGGCGCACATTGTGCTCCTTTAAAAATCCGCGCTCTTCCAGCTCCATCGCCAGATTCAGTCCAGCCTGTCCACCTAAGGTCGGCAGTACGCTGTCCGGCTGCTCTTTTAAAATCAGCTGCTCGACGACTTCGACTGTGAGCGGCTCGATGTAGACCTTGTCTGCGATGTCTTTATCCGTCATGATGGTCGCCGGGTTCGAGTTCAGAAGAACGACCTCAATGCCTTCCTCCTTCAGAGAACGGCACGCCTGCGTACCTGCATAGTCAAACTCTGCTGCCTGTCCGATGACGATCGGGCCGGAGCCAATCATAAGTACTTTTTTAATCTCTGGATTCTTCGGCATTATTTACTCTCCTCCATCATTTTCATAAAACGGTCAAACAGATATGCGGAATCGCGCGGTCCCGGGCATGCCTCCGGATGGTACTGCACCGTGAAAATGTTCTTTCCGGTGTAGGACAGCCCTTCGTTCGTGCCGTCGTTGACATTTTCAAACGCCGGTACGGCAATGGACGGATCCAGATTGTCAGTGTCTACGACATATCCATGGTTCTGGGAAGAAATGTAAACGCGTCCGTCAGAAAGGTCACGCACCGGATGGTTGCCTCCGCGGTGTCCGTACTTCATCTTATGGGTGTCCGCGCCGTTCGCGAGCGCCATCAGCTGATGTCCGAGGCAGATCGCAAAGATCGGCACATCGGATGCATAGAGCTTGCGGATCTCCTCGATCACAGAGGTGCACTCCTTCGGGTCTCCCGGTCCGTTGGAAAGCATGATGCCGTCCGGATTCGCTGCCAGGATCTCCTCTGCCGTCGTAAGCGCCGGATATACCGTCACCTCACAGCCGCGCTCATTTAAGGAGCGTGCAATGTTGCGCTTTGCGCCAAGATCCAGAAGTGCTACCTTCGGTCCGTCACCTTCGAGGACATATTTTTCCTTGCAGGTCACCTTTTCTACTACCTTTCCGGTCGTATATGCTTTTAATTTCGGGAGAATTTCATCGATCTGATAATGTTCATCCGTGGTGATGCAGCCGTTCATCGTGCCTTTTTCACGGAGAATTTTGGTAAGAGCTCGTGTGTCGATTCCGGAGATACCCGGGATATCATATTTTAAAAGGAAATTCTGGATCGTATCCTCCGAACGGAAGTTGCTCGGGATACGGGATAACTCACGGACAATAAATGCGTCAAGCCAGGGCCGGTCTGACTCCATGTCCTCATAACAGATGCCGTAATTGCCAATCAGCGGATAAGTCATCACAACTGCCTGCCCCGCATAGGACGGATCAGTCAGGACCTCCAGATAGCCGGTCATGGACGTGTTAAAAACGATCTCACTGATTACCTCGCGAGGAGCGCCGATGCTCTGGCCTGTAAAAACGGTACCGTCTTCCAGTATCAGAAATGCTTTCATATTATCACCGTATTCCTTTCTCAGAAGTAGTTTACTTATTTTTGCTCAAATTGTTTCGATTCTACCACATCCCACCGGAAATTTCAATATCTAACTGCATATATTTATTTCAGGAGTAAAATTCCAGCTATCCGTATTTTGCCTTGCACAAATTCCAGAACGTATTTGAACGCAGATAAGCATTCCCCCGCTTCAAGTGCGCGGAGCACTAAGCAGTGGAAGGGATGCTTATGTCAGCAAAGCTGCAGAGATGAGCTGCAGGGATGGATAACAGGAATCATTTTAAAAAGGAGTCGTCTTATGTATCAATCTAAAATTCGTGCCATGCAGAATGATCTCCCTGACCAGGGCCAGCTGCAGGTACGGGCCGTATCGGAACAGAACCTTCCGGTCGAAAATGCTACCGTCGCGATCTCTTATACCGGAGATCCGGAAAATACATTAGAGGAAGTGCGCACCAACTCCGCCGGACAGACCGATGTCCTGACGCTGGATACCCCGCCTATGGAATACAGTCTTGATCCGGATTCGGAGCTTGCACCCTACGCGGAATATACCCTGCGCATCTCCTCTCCCGGCTATGAGACTGCCGTCGTGAGCGGCACGGAGCTTCTGAGCCGTCAGCTCTCCTTCCAGACCGTGACCCTGCGTCCGCTCGGACCGGAAAATCCACGCGATGTCATCGTGATACCGGCGCACACGCTGTATGGCAATTATCCGCCGAAAATCGCCGAGTCCGAAGTCAAACCGATCACGCCGAGCGGTGAGATCGTCCTCGACCGCGTCGTCGTCCCGGAATATGTCGTCGTACATGACGGTACGCCGCGTGACTCTACGGCAGGCGACTATTATGTGAAGTATAAAGACTATATTAAAAATGTGGCGAGCAGCGAGATCTATGCGACCTGGCCTTATGAAACGCTCATTGCGAACATTCTCGCGATCGAATCGTTCACGATGAACCGCATCTACACGGAATTTTACCGGAACAAGGGCTACCCGTTCACGATCACCTCCTCGACCGCCTTTGACCAGAAATGGATCTACGGGCGCAACGTATTCGAGAGCATCGACAACGCCGTGGAAGACGTCTTTCTCAATTACCTCTCCCGGCCAAATGTCCGCCAGCCGCTTCTCACCCAGTACTGCGACGGCAAGCAGGTACAGTGCCCGCAATGGATGCGGCAGTGGGAAAGCAAGACCTTAGGCGAGCAGGGCTACTCGGCGATCGAGATCCTGCGCGCTTTTTACGGAGGCAGCATCTACATCAATACCGCCGAAGAAGTCTCCGGTGTCCCCGCTTCCTATCCGGGCTATCCGCTCTCGGTCGGCAGCCGTGGCAGTGATGTCATGAAAATTCAGGAACAGCTGAACCGCATCTCTGACAACTATCCGCTGATCCCAAAGCTCGTCCCGGACGGGATCTTCGGCGAGGCGACTCAGAATGCCGTCCGTACTTTTCAGCGCATCTTCGGGCTGACACAGGATGGTGTCGTCGGCAGCCGCACGTGGTATAAGATTCAGGATATCTATGTCGCGGTCACACAGATCGCGGAAGGCGGATGAATCAAAGCGGATATTCGCAATCCGCTTCGCTACTTGCTCATAACCGAGTAGCTGCTTCGCAGCTTATCAGAAGGAGTTTGCACTCCTCCTGATACAAGCAAGCCCCCACCCACTGCTTATTACTCCACGCAATTGAAGCAGGGGTCTTGCTTGACTCGATAAATTTACATTGCAAAATACTCTCATCCTCTTTATAATAGAAATGTTACGTTTTCAACAGGTAATTCAATAAGGAGACACTAATGAAAAAATCCACCTCTCTGAATCTGACCTCCGGGCCGATTCTGAAAACACTTTCGGAGCTTGCACTCCCGATTATGGCATCTTCCATGCTCGCAACGACCTACAATATCACGGATATGGCGTGGATCGGCATGCTCGGTGCGAAGGCCGTGGCCGGAGTCGGCGTCGGCGGCATGTACGTCTGGCTCTCGCAGGGGCTTGCGTCGCTGCCGCGGATGGGCGGGCAGGTTCATGCCGCGCAGGCGTGTGGTCGCGGAGACTATGAAAAGGCGCGCGACTATGCCTCCTCTGCCCTGCAGCTCTCCCTTCTGTTCGGCCTGCTCTTTTCCGCCGTCTGTGTACTCTTTATCGATCCGCTGCTCGGCTTTTTCCAGCTGGGGGATGCCGAGACTTATGCATCCGCCCGCTCGTATATGCTGATCACCTGCGGATTGCTTGTCTTCTCTTATCTAAACGTCACTCTGACCGGCCTTTCCACCGCACAGGGCGACTCAAAGACACCACTCGCTGCAAACCTGCTCGGGCTCGTTGGAAATATGATTCTGGACCCGCTGCTCATTCTCGGCATCGGACCGTTTCCACGCCTTGAGACAGTCGGGGCTGCGATCGCCACCGTCACGGCGCAGATGCTCGTATTCCTCGTGCTCCTCATCAGATCCTTACGCGCACAGGAGCCAAATATCCTGCGGAGGGTACGGATGTTTCACCGGTTCTCCCCGGACTATTATCAGGATATTTTCCGGATCGGTTTCCCGACCGCGATCCAGGGTACGCTCTACTGCTTCATCTCCATGGTGCTGACCCGCATGGTCTCCGCCTTCGGCGCCGCTGCAATCGCGACACAGCGGGTCGGCGGACAGATCGAGTCGGTCTCCTGGAATACAGCAGACGGCTTCGCCTCCGCCCTGAATGCCTTCACCGCCCAGAACTATGGTGCCGGCAATTCCGACCGCATCCGCAAAGGCTACCGGATCTCGTTCGCGATCATTGCCTTCTGGGGACTGCTCGTCACCGCAGCCTTTGTCTTTTGCCCGACTCCGATCGCGCGGCTGTTCTTCCACGAGGCAGATGCGATCACCATCGCCGTAGACTACCTGATCATCATCGGATTCTCGGAAGCATTTATGTCGGTCGAGCTGCTGACGATCGGCGCGCTCTCCGGCCTCGGACGCACCCGGCTGTGCAGCATCATCAGCATCGTGCTCACCGGCGCACGCATCCCGCTCGCCATGGTGCTCAGCCAGACCGCGCTCGGCCTGAACGGTATCTGGTGGGCGCTGACACTCACATCGATCACGAAGGGCATCGTATTTACGCTGACGTTCCATCATATCAGCAAACGCCTGCCGGGAAAACGAACCGCCTGAATATAACTTTTATGCACGAATAATAGCCAACCTTGTTGCTGTCACTTTTGGCATAAAATCACATTCTATATCAGCACATAAAAATCCGTCAGATTTTGCAGCCACATAACTGCATTTCTGACGGATTCTTTTTTCTTAATACACACCCTCCATTTTTTCCAAAAATACAACGGGGAGCATGCTCATTTGTACTTTCTTTTCTACTCTACCGTCACGCTCTTCGCGAGGTTCCGCGGCTTGTCGACATCGAGTCCCTTTGCCACGGATACATAGTAGCCCATCAGCTGCAGCGGGATCACCGCAAGCGATACGGTAAAGTGTGGATCGGTCTTCGGGATGTAGATCACAAAGTCTGCCGTATCTTCTATATTATAATTGCCATAGGTCGTCACAGCCATCAGGTAGGCGCCACGGCTCCTGCACTCGACCAGATTGCTGACGGTCTTTTCGTAGAGCTCCGGCTGGGTCAGGACACCGATGACCAGTGTACCGTCCTCGATCAGCGAGATCGTCCCGTGCTTGAGCTCGCCTGCCGCATATGCTTCGGAGTGGATGTAGCTGATCTCCTTCATCTTCAGGCTGCCTTCCATGCAGCACGCATAATCGAGTCCCCTTCCGACAAAGAACACATCCTTTGCATTGGCCTGCTTCGATGCAAACCACTGCAGCCGCTCCTTATCCTCGATGATCTTCTCGATCTTCTCCGGCAGGCTGCGAAGCTCCCGGAGATACCCGGCATATGCCTCTTCATCAATCACTCCGCGCACCTTTGCAAACTGCACGGCGAGCACATACATCGCGATGAGCTGTGTGCTGTATGCCTTGGTCGTCGCCACAGAGATCTCCGGCCCGGCTAATGTATAGAATACCGAATCCGCCTCTCTTGCGATCGAGGAGCCGACTACATTTACGATGCCAAGTGTCTTTATCCCACGTTTCTTCGCTTCCCGCAGTGCCGCAAGACTGTCCGCGGTCTCACCGGACTGGCTGACAACGATCACGAGGCTGTCCGGCTCAAGCAGCAGGCTGCGGTAGCGGAACTCGGATGCCAGCTCGACGCGCACCGGGATCTTTGCCAGATCTTCCAGCACATACTGGGCTGCCATACCGACGTGATAGGCAGATCCACACGCCACGATGTAAATTCTTCCCACACCTTTGATCGCGTCTTCGGTAAGCCCGATGTCAGAAAGGTCAACCGCTTCTTCTTTGATGACGGAGTTTAACGTATCGGTGATTGCCCTCGGCTGCTCATGGATCTCTTTCATCATGAAATGCTCATAGCCGGCCTTCTCCGCCGCCTCTGCATCCCAGTCGATCGTCTTTGGCGTCTTTTCGATCTCATCGCCGTTCAGATTGAAAAATGTGATCTCACCCTTGCGGACGCGCGCCATCTCCAGATTGCCGATATAATAAATGTTTCTTGTATATTTCAGGATCGCCGGAACATCGGATGCAATATACGACTCACCGTTTTCCACGCCGAGCACCATCGGGCTGTCCTTGCGGGCTACATAGATCTCGCCCGGATAGTCCTTGAACATGATCGCCATCGCATAGGAGCCGCGGATACGGATCATGGAGTGGTTGATCGCATCGACCGGTGTGCCGAGGTATTTCTTATAGTAATAGTCGATCAGCTTTACCGCCACCTCGGTATCCGTCTCCGAATAAAACGTATAGCCGTTGCGGATCAGCTTATCCTTCAGTTCCTGATAATTCTCGATGATACCGTTGTGTACCGCGACGACATTCCCGTCATCACTGACATGTGGATGTGCATTATTCTCCGACGGTTCCCCGTGTGTCGCCCAGCGCGTGTGGCCGATCCCGCAGGTCCCCGGCACTGCCGTCCCGTCATTCGTCTTCTCTGCGAGCACCTTCAGACGTCCCTTCGCCTTGATCACGGTCGTCGGCGCACTGCCATCCCGCACCGCCAGACCGGCTGAATCATAGCCACGGTACTCCAGCTTTGAAAGCCCGGCCAGAAGCACCGGGGCTGCCTGATGGTCCCCTGTAAATCCAACAATTCCGCACATAACGTCTCTCTCCTCTCATTGATGGCGGCACATGCCGCTTCCTTCGGATCCGTTTACTGGTCGTTGCCCGCGAAATAGTCCCGCGTCAGCTTCACCACTGTTCCGGCCAGCAGGAACAGGGCAATCAGATTCGGAATCGCCATGAGGCCATTGAAGGTCTCCGCGATGCTCCACATCAGTCCGAGATTCGCCGTCGCGCCAAGAATGGCAACGAGGGAATAAGCTACCATAAACGGCTTAATCACCTTCTCAGAGAACAGGAACTCGATGCAGCGCGCACCGTACAGTCCCCATCCGATCGTCGTGGAAAAGGCAAAGCAGCACATCGCTACTGCCGTAAAGACGGATACCCAGTTGCCGTATACCGCCGTGAAGCCCTGAATCGTGAGCTCTGCGCCTGCCGCCTCACCATAAGCGACCGGCACCTGGCTGCAGAGAATGACAAGCGCAGTCAGCGTACAGATCACAATCGTGTCGGTAAATACTTCAAAAATACCGAACATGCCCTGCTTGACCGGCTTTCTCGTATCGGCACAGGCATGCGCAATCGAGCCGGTACCAAGTCCCGCCTCGTTTGAGAAAATCCCGCGGGACACGCCCTTTTTCATACTCGTAATCATACTTCCGATCGCACCGCCGGTCACGGCTGACGGACGGAACGCCCCCTCGAAAATCGAGGCAAAGACAGACGGAAGTACCTGAATGTTGACCAGCACGACACCGATCGCGAGCACGATGTAGAGAAGTGCCATAAACGGTACGAGCTTCTCTGTCACCTGACCGATCCGCTTGACTCCTCCGAGCAGGATCAGGGCCACCAGAATCGCCATCACGATTCCGATGATCAGGTTCGACGTCGCGACCGCACCTACATCAATGATCTGGAAATTCAGCAATGCCGAATTGATCGCCGTCGTGATCGTATTTACCTGCGTCGCATTTCCGGTACCAAATACCGTGAGCACACCAAAAGCGGAAAACAGGTACGCGAGCCATACCCATTTTTTGCCAAGCCCATTTTTGATGTAGTACATCGGGCCGCCGACCAGTTCCCCGTTTGCATTTACTTCCCGGAAATGGACTGCCAGAGTCACCTCGGCGAATTTCGTACACATGCCAAGGATCGCGGAAATCCACATCCAGAACACCGCACCCGGTCCGCCGATCGCGATCGCGCCTGCGACACCTGCGATATTGCCGGTACCGACGGTCGCCGCCAGCGCCGTACAGACGGCCTGAAACGGGGTCAGCGCGCCATCTGAGGCATTCCGTTTGCGGAAAATCCGCCCGATCGTCGTGCGGATCGCATACGGGAACTTCCGGATCTGCAAAAACCCGGTCCGGATGCTCAGGTACAGACCGACTCCGAAGATGCACACCATCGCCGGTACGCCCCAGATGAAGTTGTTTACCATGCTGTTTACCTTTTCGATAATCTGGATCATAATTTCTCTCTTTCTTTTTCATGCACGGCCGGAAATTTCCGCCCGCCACGTTCTTTTGTCCGCCGCAAACGCGACATACGCCCATTATAGCCTGATTTTATGCATCGTTCAACTGTTAATTTCACAAATCATGCTTCCGTGCGCGTCAGATTTTTCACCCAGCCGTACTTCCGGTAGTGCCGGATGACCGCCCAGAGCTTTGTGACCTCGTCCAGATTGATCACAAGGAATACCAGTACAACCGGCAATTTCAGCACAAATGCGGCCAGAAAGGCACACGGCAATATGACAAACCACATGTTGATGATGTCGCAAATCAGACCAAATTTCGAATCGCCGCCCGCCGGGAAAATACCGGAGATCGTCATCATGTTGAAGGATTTTCCTACCATATAAAATACGCACAGAAGCAGCATCCACTGCAGATATCCGGCCGCTACCGGGCTCAGATTTACAAAGTGCAGGATCACCGGCCTGCAAAGCAGAAGGATGGCACCGGATGCCGCTCCGCAGACAATGCTCAGCCAGAATAAAAGATCCCCGTATCTTCTCGCCTGCTTCAGCTCACCCTTTCCAAGCTCATTTCCGACAAGGATCCCTCCGCCGTTCGCCAGACCACCGCAGAAGCAGACAATCAGGTTCTTTACGATATTGGCAATCGAATTTGCTGCCACCGCATCATTTCCAAGGTGTCCCATGATGACCGAATACATCGAAAATCCAAAGCCCCATACGAGAAAATCCGCAAACATCGGGGCGGAATACCGCCAGTAGTCTTTCGCCAGCACGCCAACCGCCCCAAACAGATATCGGATCCGCAGCCGTACCCGCCCCTCCTGCAAGGATGCGGCATACGCCCAGATCAGCTCCACCAGCTTGGAAAGCGTCGTGGCAAGTGCGGCTCCGGCGATCCCCATCTGCGGTGCCGGGCCAATCCCGTAGATCAGCACCGCATTCAGCCCAATATTGAGCACGACCACCGTAGAGCTGATGACCGTGCTCAGCATGGCACCTCCGGTATTTTTGAGCATGCACAGATAAATCTGGGAAATGCCCGTAAACAGATAAGAAGCCGCCACCACACGCAGATAGTCCGCCCCGCCACGGATCAGCACCGCATCCGATGTGAAGAACCGCATCAGATATTCCGGGACAAAGAGCGTAGCCAGGCAGAAGACGGCCGAGACCATCGCCGATATCCGGATGACATAGGCAAAGATCTTTTCCAGCGATACCTGATCGCCTTTTCCATAATACTGCGCGGCGAGGATGCTCGTCCCGGTCGTAAATCCGCTCAGAAACAGATTAAAGATAAACGTAATCTGCCCTGCCAGCGATACCGCAGAAAGAGAATCCTGCGACAGCACACCGAGCATGAGCGCATCGGACGCGCTGACCGCCGCGAGCATGAACTGCTGAAACGCAAGCGGCAGCACCAGCTTTCGCAGCTTCGCATAAAACATCGTGTCATCTCTGAAAAATTCAAATACTTTCATGTTCACTCCTTTGCTTCCTTTTTCAGAAGCTGTCTTGCCTGCTCCTGCAGATCCTCTGTATCTTCCGGCAGCAATACCCCGGCGCAGTCCAGATATTCCGGACAGCCGCACAGCCGGATAAAGTCCATCGCCCGGTCATTCCGCGTCAGCCCGGTCACGAGCAGGATCATCTCCTGCTCCCGTCCAAAGCAGTCGGATACAAACGCAAATGCCCGCGAAAGCTGCTCCTGCAGCTGCTCTACTTTTACACGCCGCTGCCGCACCTGCTCCTGAAAACATGCCCGGAGCACAGCTTCCTGCGCTTCCCGCGTGCTCACCCGCTGTGCTTTCAGCTCCTGCCCATAGTCTGTCAGGATGCCGAGCGCCCGCTTTTGTACCCGCGCCTCCTCCCGGGTCAGCAGCTCCATCTGCTCTTTTACCGCCAGCCGCTCCCCCTGTTCCTTTACAAATCCAGAGAATGCCCCGGTCCCTTTTAAAAATGCAGCCAGCCATGCGTGCAGCTGTACACAGTCCTGATCTGCCTGATGAAATCCGGCAAATCCGTCATCCAGCCACGTGAGCATCTGCTGGATCACCATCATCCGCTCATCAAACGGAGCATGCCCGGCCATCTGCCGCTTCTCCTCGTAGAGTGCCGTCCCTTTTTCGATTCTGCCGCTTAACAGCCCCGGGATATCATAGTCCATTCCATACTTGCCGTACAGCTCATAGTAGCGTGCAAATTCTTCCGCCACTTCTTTTTTCTGCAGGTACTGCTGCATCACACCACCGCACGGGATCCCCTCCTCCTCGTAGCTTTTAAGCAGGCAGGACAGATCTTCCCAGCCACGTGCCGTGACGAACGATTTATGCCCGCCCTCCGACTCTGCAAGGTAAAAATGCTCCTTGTGGATCTGCAGATACGACAGGATCGCCCCGTGGATCTGGTGTGTAATGCCATACCGAAGCCATGCATCCAGATCGGCCTCCACATTCAGCAGACGGACGCGGTCGAGCGTCGCAATGTCAAATTCCCGTACAGATTTATTATAGGCTGCCGGATTGCCCGCGGCTACGAGGATCCAGCCATCCGGGATCCGGTGATTTCCAAACTGCTTGTTCTGAAGCAGCTGCAGCATCGTCGGCGCCAGAGTCTCCGAGACACAGTTGATCTCATCAATAAAGAGAATGCCTTCTTTTTTTCCGGTCCGCTCCATGCAGTCATAGACCGAGGCTATGATCTCGCTCATCGTATATTCCGTCACTGTCATTGCAGTCCCGGCATAATCCCGCTCCACGATCTTCGGCAGCCCGATCGCGCTCTGCCGCGTGTGATGCGTCATCGTATAGCTGACCAGTCCGACCTGGCATTCCCTGGCGATCTGCTCCATCACTGCCGTCTTCCCGATGCCCGGCGGCCCGATCAGAAGGATCGGACGCTGCCGCACGAGCGGAAAGGTATAGTTTCCCATCTCATCCTTATGCAGGTATGCCCGCAGAGTATGTGTGATCTCTTCCTTTGCTTCCTGTATGTTCATAATCCCATCTGTTCTCCTGTTTCTGATATATATCCTCTGGCTTTCTGCTGGTAACATATCCCGCAGTATCACACGTCCGCTGTACAGAACACCCGCGCCCACTTCGGCACCTGACGCATCCCATCCGTGCGCCTTACAAAGACAAAGGCCGTCTCATAGTCCGGGGCTGTCCGCGGATAAATGCCATCTCCATCAGTAAAATAAATCATGGCCCGCAGGTTGGACAACTCTTTTTTTCTGCGCAGTTCCTCCACATACCGGAACACCGGCGTGAAGTCCGTACCGCCCCGCCCCTGAATGGTAATGCTCTGGCTGCACTTCTCCCACTCTTCTCTGGAATGGATCACCTGCACCTGTTCCACGCAGCAGTCGCACTGGATCAGGTACACCTTCATTTTGCGGAAAAAGTTCTCCTGCTCCGAAAGGATGGCGTACGTCTCCTGCAAAAACTGCGTCACCGTCTCTGCCTCACACGAACCCGACGTATCGATCGCGATCACTAGCTCCGAGAGCCTGTGGACCTCCCGGTATTCCAGCGGCTCGATCAGCGGGATATTTCCATAATGCGCCATGCCAAACTGATACTGCACCGGATCAAAGCTCTCCAGGTCGAGCTCCTGCTCCTCCTTAAGCGTCGCAAACTGCCGCAGAAACCGGTGATAATCATAACGTCCACCGGGATGAAGCGGCTGCAGCAGGTCAACGCTATCCCCTGCTTCTGTTCCGGCACTGTGGCCTCCAACGCCACCGGCCCAGCTCCCGGAATGCGCCCGGATCTGTTCCCATTTTTTCCGGAGCCCCTCCCCGTCCACTTCGGCCATTCGCCACGGGCGGTGATCGTCCCATGTGTAGATCTGCGAGAGCTGTTCCAGTGTATACGGCGGCTCCTCCGTGCGCAGTCTGGCATAAATCTGCTCTGCAGACAATGCGCGGCTGCCAAGCCACTTCTCCATCCCCTGGCGAATCTCTTCTTCCGCTTCCCCGAATGGAACACAAAATTCTGCCCGGTCTTTGCAGATCTGCCCGATCATCCGCTCTGCCGCAAGATCGCACGCCAGATCCCACCGCCGCGGCTCATACTGCTTTGCACCGGGCAGATGCAGATACAGGCCGTGCAGCAGAAGATGCAGATACCTCCGGTGCATCCGCTGCGGACAGGCTGCATAGTCGGCAAGCACCTTCTGCCCCGAAAAGAAAAGCCGGAGCCCATCGGTTCCGACTATCTCAGTCTCCTTGGCACATTCCGGAACGAGCGCGGCAAGCGCGGCATCCAGATGCGGATATTGCCGGTAAACCACACTGCGGCAGCTGCCAAGGATCCGCAGCGCCAGAGTCTCCACGCTAGAGGGTGAAATCCCGGTCGTGGTATCCATACCGTTCCCCCTTTCTCCGCATCAGCCAGAGCATCGCCGCCTCCTGTCCGAGTCTTTGCGCCTGCAAAATAAACGCATCCATCTCCCGCGCCCCGAACCAGCCGAGCTGCTCCAGTGCATCCAGTTTCTCCAGGGCATTTTCCCGGATCAGCCGTTCCATCGCGGGACGGATCCGGCGCTTCAGGTAAGCGGCATAGGCATCCCGCTGCTCCTCCGGGATATCCGCCTTTGAGAAAAATCCTTCCAGTGCTGCCGTCAGTCGCACAGCCTCCTGTGCAGTATTTAAAAAGCGCTGATACAAAAGTTCTTCTTTACGCTCCATGCTCGATCTCCTGCTCTTTCTTTTGGGCATCACCCAGCCACTTCTCCAGTACCGCACAGACCACATCCATATCAATCGGCTTCGTCACATGGTCATTCATGCCGCTCTCAAGCGCATTGACGATATCATCCTGAAATACATTTGCCGTCATCGCAATGATCGGCAACTGGCCGGTATAGTCTGTCCCGATCTGACGGATCGTCCGCGCCGCATCATATCCGTTCATGACCGGCATCTGAATATCCATAAAGATCAGCCGGTAATAGCCATCCGGGTGCTGCTTTACTTTCTCCACCGCATCCTGGCCATTTTCTGCTGTCTCGATCACAAGCCCGGTCTCTGAGAGCAGCTCGCAGGCGATCTCCATATTCAGTGCATTGTCCTCGACCAGCAAAATGCGCGTCCCGGCAAAACGCATCCGGTCTGCCATCGATGTTCCCGGCTGTAAATGATGCTCCACACCGGCCTCTTTTGCGCGCGCCAGCCGCAATGTCACGAGGAATGTCGTCCCAAGTCCCTGCTTACTTTTTACTTCGATCCCGCCGCCCATCATACCAAGGATCGACTTCGCGATCGACAGTCCGAGTCCGGTTCCCTGCGTCACATTCGTCATGCTGTTATCTTCCCGCGCGAACGGCTCAAACAGCCGCTCCAGAAATTCTTCCGACATTCCGATTCCATTGTCTTTGACAACAAACTGATAATTCAGATATCCGGAACGCTCCTCCTGCAGCCGCTTTGCCTCAAAAAGCACTTCACCGCCATCCGGCGTATACTTGACCGCATTGGAAACGAGGTTGATAAATACCTGGCGCAGCCTTACCGGATCGGTCAGGACATAATCCTCGCCGACCGACTCCAGCCTTGTCTGGAACTTCTGTTCCTTCTTCTGTGCCATCGGCAGGCAGACATCCGCCACACCGCGCAGCAGAGGTGCGAGCGCCACCGGCTCCATATGCAGCTCGGTACTGCCACTCTCGATCTTGGACATATCGAGCACTTCATTGATCAGCCCGAGCAGATGCTGGGAAGATTCATCGATCTTGCGCAGACAGTCGAGCACGCGCGCCTGATCCGTCAAATGATTCAATGCGATCTGCGTCATACCGATAATGCCGTTCATCGGCGTCCGGATGTCATGTGACATATTACTCAAAAACAGGCTCTTCGCCTTATTCGCATTTTCCGCAGACTGGTAAGCCTCCTTTAATGCCGTCATAATCTGTTCCGTCCGGCTGCGCGTGTCATGCACATCCTGAAGCAGGACTGCCATCATGCGCGGAATCCCGTTCGACTCGTCGATCTGTATAAACTGCAGACGGGTCCAGCGATACTCGTCCCCGATCAGAAGCCGCAGTTCTGCTTCATAATTTCCGCCCTGCTCCACAAAAATCTGTGACAGCTCAGGAAGGCGCAGCTTCCGCCGCACCTGTTCCCAGTCTTCCGGAAATGCCGTTTTCTCCAGCTGTTCCTTTAAAAAAGTCTCATACCTTCCGTCTGCCAGATGGGCAAACAGCCGTTGACTGCTGCGATAAGACACTTTATAATCACCGGACATCATATTGACATACAAAATCAGCAGCGAGTTTCTGGAGAGTGCCTTGATCAGATTCCGGTTCTCTCTTCCGGCCTCATGCAGCAGATCCAGCAACTCCTGCTTCTCATCCTCAACTGCCGTATCCGGTGTCCCATGCCAGAAGCCCTCCGGCATCTCCTCTGCCTTCACCTGCGGTGCGTGAATCATTCTGCGATACACCTCATAGCAGGTCCGCGCCCGGCCGGCACTCAGAAGATACGACAGATCCTCCTGCAGGGTAACATCCTCCGCCAGTATATCGACCAGATCCGGCGAATAGACACGTCCCTTTCCCTGGACAAGCTCCTCCATACAGTCTTCAAAGCGCTTGCTGCTGCGGTAACTTCGCCCGATATAATCCGTCGCGGCATCCAGACAGTCGCTGATATGGATCAGCTCGATGAAAAAGCGGTATGGGGATGCCGTATTATCAAAGTCTGCCGGATAGCCCAGCTTCCCGTTCCACGATTTGTGGTGGCCGATGACGACGTCCCGGTATTTGCGGAACGCCGGAATGTCCTCGAGCAGCTTTGCCCCGCGCTTTGGATGCTCGCGGATCCGGCGTTTTTCCCGTTCCGTCAGCTGGCGCGACTGCTTGTTCACGATCTCGGCGATCTCGATCTTGCCAATGTCAAACAGCTTTGCAGCTTGCGTGGCATAGTCCAGCAATTCTTCTCTGCGCTCCAGTACCTCGACGACATTTTCACAGCCGGCAGACCCGACCAGCAGTTCCGGCTTCTGATCCAGCACCGCATGTAAGATCCGGCGGGCGATCCGCTCCACCATCGAAGCATGCACAAGCGTGATCTCGTCCCGCATCAGCATCACTTCCATCAGTACGCCACAGTTCTCATCGTCATCCGATACCAGACGCAGCACTTCAATGATCGAACGGCTCATGACATCATTGACAAAAGCGACCCGTCCGACCCGCGGTACCTCCCGCATGACCTGCACATACTGCTCGACACAGCTCTTCTGGATCGTCGGATCCCCATGGTATTCGTCTTTATAGAGACGGAGTGTCTCAATGATGTTCGGCAGATGGTTGATGGCGATCTGAAACAGGCGGCTGTCATAAAAGTCCGCGCCATCCGGATTCTCCATCGAATCATGCGCAATGCTGTAATCGCAGAAGCGCTTGTAATTCTCGACATATTCTGTACAGGTGATCTCACCGGAAAAAAACAGGCAGCGGTGATAATTGCAGTAGACTTCATCCGGAATGTCATACGGGGCACAGCCATCGTCCAGATATCGCTGATAGATCGCGCCGAGCGCTTCTTTGGCCCGCTTCAAAAGCGTCTGGTCGATCGTCCAGCGGTCATGGCTCAGGACATAATTTCCCAGAACATCATAATTCAGCTCTTCGATCAGCTCCGGAAAGTCAAACTGCTCCCCGTCTAAAGCACGCACCTTCGGATCATTGTAAAATTCCAGTGCCTCATCCAGAAGCTGGTTGATCAGCGGTGCTTCTGCCAGATGAAAATTGTAAAGTACGACCGGATAATTGTAGAAAGAATAGATAATCCGCTTGCGTACATTAAAATCTGTCAGTTCAAAATAGTGCGATTTCATGCCGCGCAGCTTCTCAAAATATTCCGCCGAACGCTTCCCGCCGCTTTCCTCCGCTGCACGGTTGTAGAAACCGCCTAAGGTATTCAGGCTCCAGATATAGGAAGCGAGATTGCCGCGCTTCTTAAAATAATGCGACAGTACCTCCAGCATACTGCGCATCGCGAGATCATCCTCGTACTCCTCCCGGTCCGCCTCCAGGATCTGATTCAGAAATTCCTCCGCCAGCTCATCATTGAGGCGGTTCTCCTCCTCAATGAACGGACGGACATAGAGATTCAGCAGTGCCTCATTCTCGATATACAGGCTGCGCATGATCCTGGACTTGCCGCGCAGATTCTCCATCCATGCTTCCTGATCTTCTGCATCGAGAATCTTGCTGATAGTCTGCTCCTCTATTTTCAGATTTCGTTTATACTTTTCGTAAAAATGAATAATATTATCCCGTGTAATCATAGAGACGTGTGCTCCGATCTTTCGCTTCTGTCATTCTATCATAATAAGGAACCTCTGTCCTGTCCGGTCTAAACTGCCAGTTCCACATGTATCATTTTATTATAGCCTTGATCGGAGCGGGGCGCAAGCACTATCCGGCAAGTTCGGTAAATATTCTCAGATCCGCTTCAGCTTCTCCCCTGCCATACGGATCAGCTCCTCGATCTTCCGGTTGCCCTCACCGACCGGAAAATCACAGAGCAGCACTTTTTTGCAGTTTTCCATACACCGCTTCGCCTCTTCCAGCGTCTCCTCCCGGATCGGCTCAAACGGCTTTTCCGTAATCACCTCGGAAGCGAGCAGCCGTGCCAGCTGATAGTCGATGTCGTTCGTATATAAAATGCCGGCAGCAAACGGGATATTCTCCTTTTGCAGCCTGCGGTAGACCGGGATTCCACTGCCACACGCAGAGATGACAAATACTTCCGGCACTCCCTCCGGACGTGGCAGCTCAATGCTGCCAAAGCACGGATCGAAAAACCCATTATCGATCTCATAGAGCTCCCGGATCGTCTCTTCCTGAAAGATTTCCTCCGGTGTCCCGTAGTGGAAAAGATGGTCGCCACGGACACAGATGATCTTATCCGCGATCTTTTCGGCCAGATCGATCTCGTGCAGAGACATGATGACGGTGATCTGCTTTTCCTTCGCCATCCGGCGCAGGATCGCGAGCAGCTCCAGCTTGTGCTTGACATCCAGAAACGACGTCGGCTCATCCAGCACAATGATCTCCGGTTCCTGGCAGATGGCACGCGCCAGAAGTACGCGCTGCCGCTGTCCGTCACTGATCGCATTGAAATCCCGGCTGCCAAGCTCCTCTGCATGGACGGCGCGCATCGCCTCCTCGACTTTTTCCTCATCCTCCCGTGAGAGGATGCCAAGTCTTCCGGTGTACGGATATCGGCCGGTCGCCACGATGTCATGGCAGGTCATCAGCTCCGGACGCATCCGTTCTGTGAGCACGACTGCCATTTTGGTAGACATTTCTTTGTAGGACATCTGATGGATATCCTGTTCATCAAAACTGACCCGTCCGCCGAGCAGCCGCAACTGCCGCGTGATACTCTTCAGTATCGTCGATTTTCCGGAGCCGTTCGGGCCGATCAGTGTCACGATCTCCCCTTTTTTTATGCCGATATTGATATGCTCGATCAGCGGTTTGCCGTTATAGCCGACCGACAGCTCCTCCATCTGAAAATAATACGATTCCATCCTCAGTTTCCTCTCTTTCTGCGCAGCATCATGAAAATGACGATCGGCGCGCCAAATACAGACGTCACGGTACTGATGTTCAGCTCCGTCGGTGCAAAGGCCATCCGCGCGATCAGGTCACAGAACATACAGAATACCGCCCCGCCAAGAAATGTCCCCGGAATGACGACAAGCGGCCGGGAGGTACTCAATCCGCGTTTAATCAGATACGGTACCGCGATTCCGACAAAGGAAATCGGACCTGCAAACGCCGTCACACAGGCGGAGAGAATGCTCGAGAGCAAAATCAGAATCACCCGGAACGCTTTGATGTTCACACCCATGCTCTGCGCATACGCCTCGCCGAGCTGATACGCCCCAATCGGCTTCGACATCAGAAACGCAAGCAGTGCCGTGATCCCGACCACGACTGCCGCCACCTGCACATTGCTCCAGCTCATACCGGAGAAACTGCCCTGCGACCAGCCGTGCAGATTTACGATGTCCGAATCCTCCGCAAATGTCACGACAAAATCTGTCACCGCCGAGCAGATATAGCCAATCATGATGCCGGCTACGAGCAGAGTCGCCATATGCTGCACCCTTCTGGAAACGAGCAAAATGAACCCTGTCGCAATCAGTGATCCGATAAATGCAGCGATAATCAGCGTATAAGACGACACGACCTGATACCGGCCGAGAAAATAGATCATTGCAAGCGCTACGACCATCTTGGCACCGGACGAGATACCGAGCACAAATGGTCCCGCGATCGGATTTTCAAAGAATGTCTGCAGTAGAAAGCCGGACAGGGACAGTCCCCCGCCCAGGATCGCCGCCATCAGAATTCGCGGCAGACGGATTTTCCAGATGATATTGTATTCCATCTCTTCGCCCTGTCTCAGAAAAATGATTTTCAGGATGTTTCCCACGGAAATATGTACATTTCCAGTATTGATGTTCAGCACCGTAATCGCGCCAAATGCGGCCAGCAGCACAAGAAATACCGTCACATAACGACTTCTGCGCAGAAAATTCTCATGGTGAAAGTCCATGCCTGCCGCCCCTGTTACTTTTTCTTTTTTCATAGTTTCTTTTCCAGCCTTACCAGCGCCGCAAAAACACTGCGCCGGAAAACGGACGAAACAGGGCCGGATCTCTCCTGCCCTGTTCTGCTCCGCCAGTCTGACGGCTGTCCTTCCTCCTTCTGTCATTACATAGTTCCACGGACCTTTGCTTACTCACTTACCTTTGTGAGGAACGTCATCTGGGACGGATCGCCATCGGTCAGCATCAGATGAAAGTCCCGGATCAGCTGTCCGACGATATCCGTCGCCTGATACATATACTTGCCCACGCACCACACATTTCCTTCTTTTACTGCCTTAAAGTCTGCGAACAGCTCATTTTTCGCGAGCAGCTCGTCCACACTCGTGATCGGATTATCGATCGTCGCATTGTACACGAGATAATCTGCATCTTTCGCCGCCGCATAAAACTCTTCCATGCTCAGAGATACCGAGGAGCTCGTCGCCTCTGCTCCGGTCAGATCCTGAAATACATACCGGCCGCCTGCCAGCTCGATCATGCTCGGGATGTAGTCCTCCGTCCTGCGCACGACGATTGTTCCATCCGTGCTCACGAAGAAAAATGCTACCGTTTTCTCGGTATTCTGGAAATCCTCCATCTCGCTGATGACCTCTGCCTGCTTTGCAAAGAAGTCCGCAGCCTCTGCTTCCTTATCCATCATCGCGCCGTAGAGCTTGACCCACTCGGTACGGCCAAGTGGATGCGTCTCATAGCTGGAGCGGTCGATAAATACCGGAATGCCAAGATTCTCGATCATCTCCTGTACCTTCGGTGTGTGCAGAATCATCGTCGACTCGATCGCCACATCGCAGTCCTCATCGACGAGCATCTCATAGTCCGGTTCGCTGTATTTCCCGGCAAACTGCATCGCGCCTTCCTCGATCGCATCTTTCGCTTCCTGAATGTACCATCCGGAAGCATCGATTCCGGTCATCTTGATGCAGTCCAGCGAATCCAGCGCCCGGAAGAGCGCCATCGCAGAGCTGGCTGCCAGATAAATTTTGTTCAGCGGCTTCTGCAGTACGATCACATCCGATGCCAGACCGTCCGGCGCTTCCATTCCATCCGGAACGAGCAGGTACTGCGCGCTGTCATGGACATCGATCAGCGCATAATCATTTTCATAATAGTATACGTCAAACCCGGTCGCGTAGTCCAGCTTCAGCTTCCCGGTACAGGTCAGCCCTGCGACATCCGGCGCATCCTCCGCCGTCGTCATCCAGGAGGTGTCGGTATCAGAAGAAGCTGCATCTGCAGTCACTTCCGTGCTCTCTTCTGTCTGTGCTGCCGGCGCCTCTGTCGCTGATTCCTCTGCATACGCCATGCTCATGCTTCCCATCAGCATCGCCGCACTCAGAAACACCGCGGCAACCCGTTTGCATATCTGTTTTCTTCTCATAAATTACTCCTTTTCTTTACTTTGCTGCGTCTACCGCCTTCTGGAACAGGCTGTCCGTCTGATCGCTGCATCCAAACAGTGCGCCGTAGACCTTGATCCACTCGCGTTTGCCAAGCTCGGTCTCCTCATCGGAAGAACGGTCTACCAGCATCGGTACATCCAGCGTCGCAAAGCTGTCTGCCGCATCACTCAGCTTATTCTTTGCAGCTGCATCGGTCGCATCACCGGAAAGGATATCTGCCGGAAGCACTGCAAAATCGCACTTGCTCTTTACCAGCTCCCGATACTGCAGATCATCTGCTGCGCCGGCATACGTGATACTGCCGTCGGAAAGACCATTCTTCACAGCCTCTACCGTCGTCGTATCCTGCTCGACGCCAACAGTCTTGACTGCATCGAGTAACCCAAGCTCATCCAGCGTCGCAAGCGCGGTATCATCCGATACATATGCAGCCTCGATCGGCTGATGTACAAGTATCATTTCCTTCTCAATGCCTGCCGGAAGCTCTGCCGTCGAATCCGCCGGAATGATCAGATACTTTACAACGTCTGCCTGATACAGCTCTGATACTTTTTCGCCCTGCGTCTGTACGACTGCCTCGCCGTCTTCCGTCGCGGTTGCGGTTGTCGCAGCCGCTGCTTCTGTCTCCGTCTCTGATTCAGACTCTGCATACACAGCCTTCGTTCCGTCTGCTGCCTTTTCTGCCTGCGTCATATCGACTTCGAGCAGGGTAATATCCTGATCGTAATGGTACAGCTTAAAGTATTTTGCATAGTCCAGCTTCGTCTCAGACTGATAGGTCAGTCCGCTGATATCCGGTGCCTGCTCATCCAGCTTCTTATTTCCGGATTCATTGCCTGCTGTAGTGCCCTTGCCATCTGCATTCTTCGCCGCATTCAATCCGACGTAGATCGTGTAAGTAATCTCATGCGCCGCGCTCATACGGGTCGTCATACCGATGATCGTCGTATTTGCATTCAGATTGACTGGAATCGTAAAGATCGAAGTATTGCCGCTGTGCGTCGGGAAATATTTATTTCCGTTTGCCTTTACATATCCATAATAGCTGCTGTTGAACACAATCGTCGCCAGTGCTTTTCCACCCGTCACCGTAATCTTTGTACAGCTGATACTGATCCGTCCGCTGCCGCCGCTGAAAGAGAAGCTGTCCGGTGTGTAGACACCATCTGCCAGTCCGGTACTGTTATTTACCGCGCTGGTCGAACCGCTCAGGTCAGACTCATACTTTGACTCCTTATCCGGCTTCTTGTCCGGCTTCGGTTTCGTCGTATTATTTGTCGTATTGTTTGTCTCCGTCTCGGTCTCGCCGCCACCATTATTCGGATCCTGTGTATCATCTGCCGGAAGATCTCCGATCTTCTTCAAATCCGCAGTGCTGAAGGTAATCGTGCGGTCATACCACTTGTTATGGCTCTCCGAATGAGAAGCCACCGTGATCGGCTCGCCCAGTGCAGATACCGGAATCACATAGCGACGTCCCGTCTTCTGTGCACCATTTTCCGTATAAGTCACTTCATCCTGCCATTTTACCCACTGACCCTGGCCGGCTGCGGACGCCTGTGCGCCGGTGCCGATGTACAGGTAGTCATATCCTGTACCACTTAAAGTAATCAATGCCTGAATCTGTCCGTTTTTCACCGTCAGCTGTGCATTTACGACCTTGAACATCGCTGCGCCGGTCGTCGCCGTCGTGCTGTAAATACCGTTTGCCGGCGCGTTCTCTGCCGGAAGGTCTGCTGTTTTGTTCAGATTTTTCGAACTGATCGTGATCGTGCGATCATACCACTTTGCATTTTTGTGTGAATAAGACGCTACCGGAAGTGGCGTATCCAGTGCAGATACCGGAATCTCATATCTACGGCCGCTCTTCTGTTCGCCGTCCTGCGTATAGGTCACTTCGTCTTTATACTTGATCCACTGGCTCTCCCCTGCAGCTGCCGCCTGTGCGCCGGTTCCCATAAAGAGATAATCATAGCCCGTACCGGTCAGGGTGATCAGTGCCGTCATCTTACCGTTCTTGACTGTCAGCTCGACGTTCTGTACCTTAAACATCGCTGCGCCGGTCGTCGCCGTCGTATTGTAAATGCCGTTGGACGGACCGGACGGCTGATCCGGCTTTTCGGTCGGGTTCGTCTCTTCGGTCTGGTCCGGCTTTTCAGTCGGATTCGTCTCTTCGGTCTGGTCCGGCTGATCGGTATCCTGTACATCACCGATCTTCTGCATAAACTGCGGCAGATTTAAAGAATCCTGTTTTGTCAGCCATTTTCCTGACTTGGAGCGTAATACAAAGCTAATATTTGTTCCAAGTGCAGACTTTGGAATCTCAAATGTATATACCCGGTATTCTGGTCTCGACGGATCAGAATCTCCAAGCAATTTCCCTTCTACCGCATTCGCTTCCTTCACCGCGTCAGAATCAGATACATTTCCCAGATAGAGCTTATCATAAGAAGTCGAGCCGGAATAGATGGTCACAATTGCCTTATCGCCCTTTACAGTAATCGTACTGTCTGATTCAATATTAAATACACTATTTCCTGTATGAGCACTGCCGTATAAATCATAGATACCATTCTGATACGAATCTGATTTAAATTCTTTATTGATATTTGGAATCTTGATAAACAGATTTCGTGTTCCAGACGTAAGCCATGTTCCATTTGTCTTTCCGAGTGTAATTGGAACATACATTCCCTGTTTTTCAGCCGGAACCGTAAGGGTAAATGCTACATCTGCCCCATCATTTACCAACGTTCCGTCAATAACCGGGGTTTTTACCGCATCCTCTCTTTTTCCAAGATAAATACGATTATACTTTGTTCCGGATACCGTAAATGTCACTGTCAGAGTATCTCCGTTCAGCTTTGCAGTGGAATTTTTTACAATAAAATCGTTAAACTTGCTTGCCGTACCGCCCTGCTCTACCGTAACATCAGCTTCGGACTGATCTGTGCCTGTACCAGTCTCTGATTCGGATTTTGACTCCGATTCACTTGCAGATTCCGATTCAGATTCACTTTCTGACTCTGACTGCTCCGAAAATTCCGGCATTTTCAATGCGAGTACACTGCTCACACTAAACGTTCCCTTGGACGCACTATGAGGTACAAACGTTACCTCCTGACCCTGCCCGGTAAATGGAACACTGAACTCAAACTTCTGAAGTTTTCCTTCCTGTTCATCCTCCACTTCTGTTCCCATTACAAGTGGTTCTTTCGTTTCATCGTCCCGGCTTCCAATATAAAGCGCATCATATGAAAAACTGCCACTGGATGCCGGCCTTACATAAATCGTAATGTCGATCTTATCCCCGGTTTTCTTTGCGGTAGACTTTGCAATTTTAAACATGCTGTATGTCTGCCCCGGCTTCTTGGAATCCGTCGAGCCATAGATTGCACTGATGCCATTATCTACCGTTATTGTTTTTTCCTGCGCTTCTGACTGTGCATTTGACTCGCTTTCAGATTCTGGTTGAAATCCAAAATCCGGAATTTTTAATGCCAACACGTTTCTTGTACTATATGCCTGTGTGCGGCCATTTCTTGGAACAAATATTACTTCTTCACCCTGTTTTGAAAGTGGTATATCAAACTCAAAACTTTGAACTCCGTTCTCTATTTTGCCCACTACAATTTTACTCGTATCAATATTCTTCTCGTCAAAGTCATCCCCTATATAGAGTGCATCATATGTATAACTGCCACTTGACGGTTTAGCCGGATACACTGTTACATGTATTTTATCTCCATTACGCTTTGCCGTGGATTTTACTATTTTAAACATTGAATAATCTTTTCCACGCTTATCCTCTGCATTTTTATCCGAATTACTGTAAATCGTTTTAATTCCAGCATCCGATTCTGACTCCTCAGCCGCCAGCGCCACCGCATCTCCATTTTCATTAGATGCTGCATACTCAGCCGTTGCCGTCTCTCCTGCCGCTTCCGTCTGCTCCTCCGCCGGAGTCTCCGGCAGTGTCTCATTCTTCACCGGCATCTGCACATAGATATCTGCATCCGTATACCAGCTGTCCGCTTCCTTCACACCTGGTACTACGGTGATCATCTGTCCGTACTTGGTCTCATCTGCCGGGAAGGCAAAGCTATAGCAACCATCCGCTTCTTTCTGGCCTTCGATGACCGGCGTCTTGTCAGCGTCCTCTTTTTTTCCGACATACAGGCGGTCATACGTCTTGCTGTCCGTATATACACGAACATAGGTTTTCCCGTCCTTCTCCTCCAGCTCTGTCTTCACGATCTTCGGCTGCTCTGCTTTTTTCTCCGGCTCTGTCTTGATATGCTCGCCGGCAGTTTCCTTTTCTGCCTCCGAGGCTGCTGTCTCAGACGCAGGAACGGTCGTCTCTGCCTGCGTGGCATCTGTTGTCTCTGATGCAGGCTCTGTTGCGGTCGTCTCTGCTGTCTCCCCTGCTGTCTCAGGCGTTTTCGTCTCCTCTGTCTTTGGTGTCTCCGGCTGTGTCGCGGCCTCTGTCGGCACAGTCTCCTGCTTTGACGCTTCGGTCTCCGGCTTCTTTGCCTCTGCCTGCGTCTCCTTGCTCTCGCTGGACGCCTCTGTGACCGTCTCTTCCGCGTAAATCGTTCCAGCCGGAAGCATGTTTAACGTCATCATTGCTGCCAGTGAAACAGAAAGAAACTTTCTTCCCCGTTTGTTCATACTACCTGTCCTTCCTTTCCAACCACTATAGCGAAACACTTTTCGGTCCGCCAGGTCCGGTGTCACTTCCGCATCATCCCCGGAAGTGGCATCCATGAGTCTGAACATCATTCCTGTACTTGCGTTCTGATTCTGCCAGATGCATCCTTGTCAAAGATGTAATACCAAAAACGAAAAAACAGGATCTGCTTCCCCTTCTGGAGAAGCAAACCCTGTTACCGTTTTATGTATTGATTTCGGTATTTTATATCTTTCATACGGTCATCAATCGGCTGTGGATCTCTGCTTTCTTCGGAAGCTGTTCACCAGCTCTCCAGCAGGTTTCCTGACTCGCAGATCGTCGTTCCTCCCGCCTTCTCACACATTCTGTGCAATGGCTCTCGGGCTTCACTCCCTGCTCACAGTGACCGGATCGTTCAGGACTTTCACCTGATTCCCTATTATCCCACCAGTCGCATCTGGCAGGCACTGAAAAGCTCAACCCTGAGTATAGCAGTGTCATTTGGAATGTCAAGTAACTTTCGACAAAAATGCAACTTTTGCACTGGTTGATCTTCGTTATTTTGTCACATCATCTGATACATTCCGATGAAAGCCTGATTTCTATTACAGCTTGTGCTTCCCGTCTGCGAAAAAGCTGCGTGTCTCCTTTGCGACTACACCGCTCAGTGCAAACAGCGCGATCATGTTCGGGATCGCCATAAGACCGTTGAAAATGTCTGCGATCGTCCATACCGCTTTTACAGTCATGTACGGTCCGATGAATACAGCCAGAATGTACAGCCAGCGGTAAGTCAGGATCGTCTTCTTATGGCCGCCGGTCAGATATTCCAGACAGCGCTCGCTGTAATAGTCCCATCCGAGGATCGTCGTAAATGCGAAAAATACCAGGCAGAGCATCAGGATGAATGCGGATACCCGTGCCGGAACCGGAAGTCCGTGCTGGAATGCATAGGTCGTGACCTGTACACCTTCAATTCCCTCTACCTGCCATGCACCGGTCAGCACGATCGAAAGTCCGGTTAAGGTACAGATAATAATCGTGTCAATAAACGTACCGGTCATGCTCACAAGTCCCTGACGTACCGGCTCCTTGCTCTGTGCCGCTGCCGCTGCGATCGGAGCACTTCCGAGTCCTGCCTCATTCGAGAAAATACCACGCGCGATACCTTTCTGCATCGCTACGATCATACTGCCGACGACGCCACCGGTCACAGCCTTCGGATTAAATGCACCTTCTACGACCATTACGACTGCTGCCGGAACCTCACGGATGTTAATCACAATCAGGCAGATGCTGAACACAAAATAGATCACTGCCATAAACGGCACAATGATCTGGCTGACCGTCGCGATCCGCTTCAGTCCTCCGATCAGAATCAGTGCAACACAAATGGACAGAATCAAAGAAGAAATCACAACCGCCCAGGAATAGCTGCCAAGGAACGGAATCGTAATGCAGTTTGCCTTATCCGGATCAAAGAAATTCTGTACGGCACTGGAAATACCATTTACCTGGCTGAATGTACCGATTCCGAACAGTCCGACGCAGACGCCGAAGAATGCGAAAATCTTTGCCAGCCATTTCCATTTGGATCCCATACCTTTTTCTATGTAGTAGAAAGGTCCGCCAAGGCTGTGTCCGTCCTCCGCTACGACACGGTATTTGACCGCCAGAAGACCTTCCGCATACTTTGTCGCCATTCCGAAGAACGCCGCTACCAGCATCCAGAACAGTGCGCCCGGTCCGCCCGCACAGACCGCCGTCGCAACACCGACGATGTTACCGGTACCGATCGTCGCACTCAACGCCGTACAAAGAGCTGCGAAGCTGGAGATCTCGCCGTCTCCTTCTTCCTCATTCTTGAACATCCATTTGAGTGCCAGCGGAAGCCTTCGCACCTGCAAAAGGCCAAGCCTTGTCGTCAGCAAAATGCCACCGGCCAGGATCAGTACCATCAGCGGCACGCCCCATACAAAATCGTCCACGGAAACCAGAAAATCATTGACTACCTTCCACATAATAAAAACGCTCCTTTTTGAGAACTTATGCAGCAAACCTGTGGCTGACCGTTCCAAAAAGAAGCGTAACTCTTACTTTTACACACGCAAAAAATCTTATGCAAAGAAAGCATTACTCTGTCCTTTTGCCTGAGAGATTCCAGACGCTTATGCGTCGTTGCACCTTCGGCCCCTGCATTGCAGGTGTCTCCAGAGAACGATCCATCTACAGTTTTCCCCCGGATGCGGGGACCTGAGAGTTTTACTCCTTCGGTGGGCATTTGCCGCTTTCCTGTAAACTTCACCTCGTTATTGCTGTCACTGTCATATACTATAGCGCTGTATTATCCTAAAGTCAAGAAATTTTTATCTGATTACTTCGTTGTCTCAGACTCTACTTCCGTAGCCGTCTCACTCTCCGACTCGCTCTCTGCCTCGTCGAGCTTCTCCGGATTCTTGATGCTGACTTTGTGATCGTACCATTTTCCCTTCGTACCGATCAGCGCCAGATCAAACTCCTTCCCAACTTCTTCCACCGGAATATCAAATCCATAGACTTCTTCCGTTGCACCATCCTTGTAAGTCACCGTATCAGTCGTCGGCTCAAGCAACTTAGCTCCATCTTTCTGTGCATCCTCCGCGGTTCCCACAAAGAGATTTAAAATATTTTTGGATGCAAGGCTGACATGGAATGTCATTTTCCCGTCCTTTACGGTCAGGGTACCTTTTCCATCACACGCCTCATTTGCATGGAACATACCGCTGTCGGTATCGAACTCTGCACTGTAAACGCCATCCTCGAGCTCCTCTGCCTCAGACTCGGATTCGGACTCCGCCTCAGTGGAAATCTCGGTCGCTGCCTCCGTCACTCCTTCCGTCTCCGCTGCAAATGCCCCTGCGGACATCAGCATCATGGAAGCACTCATCACAGCCAGAAGGCTCATTACGGTTTTCTTTTTCATAATAAAATCTCCTTTCACACAGCAACAGCCCGGAGGCTGTGTGCACTCCGGGCGGCTGTTATTCTTTTCTGTAAATATTAACGCATATCGCATATGATTGCAACTATCTGCCGGAATCCTTCCCGCAATCTGTCGCAAGTCCTATGCTCTTGATCGATTACTCAATTACTTTCCAAGAGAATCAATCGCTGCCTTTGTATGGTCTACATACAGCTGCTCAACTGCATCGATTCTGCCAAGACCTTCGATCTGTGCATCTACACTGTCGAATGCGCCGGATGCCTCAAACTGAGACTTCCAGGAATCCTCGTCGTCGCCTGCCATATCGTTGTTCGCATGGTCGCCTGCTACTACCATCAGCGGACGAAGAATGACTTTCTTATAGCCTGCTTCTTTTACCTTGTCGATAACAACGTCGCATGCAGTATCTTCCGGCTCACCCTCAACCGTACCGATGAATACGTTCTTGTAGCCCAGATTCTCCATCTGTGTCTGCATCTGATCGTAAGTCACATTTGCTGTATGAGAAGTACCATGTCCCATAAATACGAATGCAGTGCCATCCTCAGCAGCTGCGTCTACACTGTCATAGCCTGCCTCGGAAACAGCCTGGCTCGTGATCGCTTCTGCGACTGCTTTCTTATCATCGTTGATGACGGTTGCATCCTCGCCTACTTCACCGAGCATCGGCTCTGCGATCGCTACGGACTCGAATTTATCCTTGTACTCGTCAACGGCTTCTACCATCTCATCGTACTCTGCGCCATGCATCAGATGAGTCGGCTGTACAACCAGGTTCTTGACGCCGTTTGCAACTGCACGGTCCAGTGCCTGCTGCATGTTGTCGATCTTCTCGCCGTCTCTTGCCTGTACGTGATTGATGATGATCTGTGCGGTAAATGCTCTTCTTACGGACCAGTCCGGATAAGCTTCCTGCAGCTTGTCCTCAATACCCTTGATGTCCTCTGCACGGCTGTCATTGAAGGAAGTACCGAAGCTGACTACGAGCAGCTCATTCTCACCGATCTCGTCCTGATTGCGCGGATCGTCCTTGGAAGCGTCTCCGGTATCACGTCCAAAATACTCCGGGCTTGCCTCCTCGCCCTCCACGAGTGCCTTCTGTGCATCGGTCAGTGCATCCCATGCTGCCTTTGCCTCTTCACACTGTGCATCTGTATTGTCGTTGCGCTCCTGTACGTAGATCGCATCGATCAGTGCTGCTACCTTATCTGCAGCTGCCTGATCATCGGAAGCCTCTGATCCTGCTTCCGTCGTAGCCTCTGTTGCGGCTTCTGTCGTTGCCTCGGTCACTGCCTCCGTGGACTCTGCTGATGCAACTGCTCCGCCGTATCCCATCATTGCCGTCGCCATAGACAGAGACAGCAGAAGTGCCATTACTGATTTTCTTTTCATTTCCTTATCCTCTTCTTTTTCTTGAATTTCCGCAAGAATGCTGCAAGGACTGGCTACGGGAACGCTCCTTTGAAACATTCACACGCAAAAAAACAGCCGCATATGCGGCTGCCCATTTCCCATAATCGCACGATCTCTGGAATCTTTCAGAAAAACATCGTCTCGTTATGAGAATACAGGCTCTGTGAACCGCAGTCCTGAAATTCTACATAAAGGCAGTTCTCCTGACTTAGATCATCACCGCTTTCCCTTCCCGGTCTCCCAGTGGCTTTGAAAGCAGCTCCCTTACACAGTGACGGCATCGTTCCGGATTCTCACCGGATTCTCTTTTGCGCATCCATTGGATGCAACCTTTATGCTATAACCTTTGCACGTATTCAATTCGGATAGTTCTTGTATAACATATAATTGTGAACTTTGTGTGAACACAGGACATTTTTTCCAAAAAATCCAATTATTAATATAATCGGTTTTTTCCATCCGCATATTCCGCATCCATCGCCAGCCGCAGGGCCGGCTGGCCGGTCATCGGATCCTCTACGCCGATCCAGATCTGGTATGTCCCGCTTTCCAGTACCGACTTCTGCAGATCCTGCGTCGTAAGCGCGGTATCGGTCACCATCTGTACGCCCGGCAGCAGGGACGGTAACTGCATCGTGACCGGTTCTTTTTCTATCGTCTCTCCGTCGGCATTTTCGACATACACATACACCGGCCAGTCGCCATAAAACGGAGCAACGCCATCATTCTCCCAGGTCAGCCGCAAAGACGTCTCCTCCTTGTTTGCTCCAAGTGCTGCCTCCAGGATCCGGATCCGGTAGCCCATCTGCCCAAGCACAGCCCCGTATCCTTTCGGATACGCCTCATCTGCAATCTTTGGTCCGAGAAACGTTGTGTGGGAATCCCGGATCAGCTGTACCGTCTCATCCAGATTCGTCTGCAGCAGCTCCTCCATCGAGATGGAACTCGTCAGTTCGCCCCCGGATGGCGCCGTTTTCCAGAAGTCCGGCATCGGTGATAAGGCATCCTCCTCTTCGGCCTGTCCGTAATCGCCGCCCTCCCCGATCCACTGCAGCCACTCCTCGGTCGCTTCGGCATGCCCGGCCATATCATTGTACAGTCCCATTCCATACTGGTCTGCCGCATGGAACGGTCTGCGCATCAGCAGCTTTGCGTTCGGAAACGCCAGAATCCACGGCGCGACATACTGATCCCGGATCTTCTCTTTTGGCATGCGCTGGATTCCTTCCTCATAATTCACATGCCACTCGCCCCAGTGTCCGAGACTGCCAAGCTCCACATAGGCGACCAGCCCGTCTGTCCCGAAATGCTCGCCGAGCGCTTCTACCGCCTTCGCATGGCAGGCGATCAGTTCCTCATTGTTGTAGTCCGGCGCGAAGCCTTTTCCGTACTCGCCGTCATACCAGGTACCCGCTTCCCCGGTCTTTTCATACAGCCAGTCCGGGATATCCATATGGCGTTCCTCCCCCGGGATGTCGCAGACAAACCGCAAGATGAGGTGCTTTCCCTCCTGCCGCCAGCGCTCCACCTGATTCTCCTGCTCGATCGAGGCCCAGTCATAGACGCCTTCTTCCGGCTCCAGCTCCGCCCATGTAATGTCCATATACAGAAGCCGGATATCATCTGCCACCTCTTCATGCCACGCCGATGGCGCATAGCCCATCAGTGGATTGCCAAATACTTCCTCCGACTTCGCATACGTCTTTTTCCCCGGATGTGCCTGCCGCCGGATCATTACCGTGCATATACCTGCCACCACCAGTAATAAAACGCCACCTGCCAGCAGCCATTTTCCTATTTTAGCCATGATATTCTCCATTATACTGAATCAGTGTCACATCCTCCACGCCGGAAATTTCACGCATTTTTTCCATAAAATCACAGTCGTTCTTCCGGCAGAACACTTCGACCGCAAGCTCGGTCTGCTCCTTGCGCATCGTTCTGGACTTGATAAAATATTTCCGCTTCCCAAAGCAGCGGATCACGGCATCTCCTGCCTCATCGCCGTGATAATGGATGACCGCAATGTAGATTCTCCCCTTCTGCTGCTTATGATAAAACAGAAAAATCATCGCGATCATCACCACCGCCGAGAGCAGTGCCAGCACGTACATCCCGGCTCCCGCTGTGATGCCGGACGTGATCGCCCAGAACAGATACAGAAGATCCAGCGGATCTTTTACCGCGGTACGGAACCGCACGATCGACAATGCGCCGACCATACCAAGCGAGATCACCACATTGGTGCTGATCGCCAGAGTCACCATGCACGTCAGCACGGTCATCCCGACCAGCGTCACCGCAAAGCTTCTCGAATAGATGACCCCTGCATAAAATTTTCGGTAAACGGCATAAATCAGAATTCCGAACAGCATCGCCGCGATCAGGGCTGTCAGCATCTCCGGAATGTTGTACTGGTCAAATACGCCTGATTCCAGTACCGACTTTTTTATCACATCTTTTACGCTCATATCATTTTCCTCTCCTGTGTCTCATACCAGTATTCAAACCCGTTCAGATATCTTGTCTTCTCATAGCACAGCACATATTTTGATACCGCTGTGAATTCTGCGGCCCGCGGCGGAAGGACGTTCCGCACGATCTGTGGCAGCAGCTCGGTAAATTTGACTTCCAGCACCAGCTTTCCCGGCTCGAGCACCGGAAGCGTCGGAAGGGTAGCATCAAAGAGGTCAAACCCTCCGATCGCCGCCCGGACATCCGAGTCAAACGTGATCCGCACCGTCCCGATGTCCATGATCCACGGCTCCCGGTCATAGTCGACGATCGTGCGTGGCCGCATCATATGGCTCGTGCACTCGATGTAAAATTCCCGGCACAGCGCATACGGGCTTTTCAGCAAAAATGCATAATCGCCATCCAGAATCCTCTCCACCTCATGGCGGGTCAGCGGTGCGCTCTCTTTGTAAATGTAGCTTCCGAACTTCTTTTTCCGCTCCAGTTTAATCGACGCATCGCTGTAATTGTAAATGCGGATCCGGTACTTTTTCCGCATCAGCACCCCCGCTTCCTTCTCCTCATACGCACTGTTCCAGTAATCATCAAAGTACAGGCTCCGGATCAGATATCCACCGTCCTTCGCATGCGGATCCGGCACGAGGAACGGCTTCATCTGGAGCTTCAGCAGCTCTTTTTCGGACGGGCTGATGAGGTATTTCCACTCATTCCGGTAGATTTCCTTTTTTTCCTCACTCTTCATAGACATCTTCCTCGATCGCGCCATCCTCCGTGACGTAGAAACAGATCATTCCATAATGCTTTCCTTCATCGGTCACATAGTAGTCAAATGCATCCTGTGTGTACCCAGACGCATTTTCCGCCCGCACCCGCAGGAAGTACTGCCCTGCCTTTGGAAGCTCCATCTCTGCCTCCGGGATCTTCAGCCCCTGCTTCTGGAAAATCACATTCTGGAACTGATAATCCTTCGCCACCTCTACGGTATAAGTGATATCCTCCGCATCAAAATCAAACGAGACATCCCAGGTCAGCGAAAGATTCGTGCCATCTGCCTTCGGTACCCCGATATAAAACGGCATCGGCTCTTTCAGGCTCTCCAGATAGAGCTGATAGTTCTGCTCGATTTCCTTTGGCAGCGCCGCGGCGATCTCGTCATACTGGCTGCTCGTCAGTGGTGCATTCATCTGATCCGGCATCGAATACAGATATGGCTTTACGACCGCTTTATAGCCATCCACCATCGTCTGCAGCCGTTCCTCTGTAAAAGAACTTCTCAGATCCTGGATCGCCGCATCCAGCGCATCGCGGAACTCTTCCGACTTCAGACAGCGCTGAAAGAGCACATTTCCCCAGTAATTGCTGATGCCGATCTCCCAGCTGCCCTGATCGGAAAATCCGGTCATCTCATATTCCGGGCGCATAAAACTGCCATCATTGTCCCAGTCCAGAAAATACCACGTATCCGAATTCAACGGACTGTAGAGGAACATATTCCGGTTCTGCGTATCCACATTTCCGGTCAGGATCTGGAATGCCATCCAGTACGTCAGATTTTCCTCGTCAAAATACCGGTCCAGCACCGTCCCGATCGGAATCGAATTGTCATTGACCGCCTCCAGCATCGCGATCAGCTTGCTGTGGTCAGAATCCCCTTTGATCTCAAGCAGTTCTTCAAATGCGGTCTGGTCATAATCCGGATCCTCTTTCATGCGGATGACATCCTCATACCGGTAAAATTCAAACGAATTGATCTTATAGAGCTGTCCGTTTGCATCCAGCCCGTGATTTTTCAGGGTGGTCTTGTTCAGCTGCTCGACCTGCGTATACAGCCCGTAATCCTCAAATGCGGCATCGTCATCCTCCGTGAGATCTTTCACGTACAGATGGACGAACTGCGTCCGAAGGCCAATCATCTGCGGCACGGTCTTGATCAGGTCATAGGAGAGCTTGTTCCGGAACCGCAACCCTTCTGTCATATGTTTGTTTAAATTGATCGTCCGCTGTCCGCGCCATGTCCCTTTGTTCTTTTTCAGCTCGATTTTATAGTTTTTCTGTGCATTCCGGCTCGACGTCTGCCCGCGGATCTGCACCGTCGCGTTCGGCACGCTCTCCCCGTAGCCGACCTCACCGGCCACCGGGCCATCCTCGTCCCCGACCTGCAACAGGCCGTTCACCTGATAGCGCGCCACACCCATATCTTCGTAGTCGTAAGCGGAGTAGCTGTTGATCTCCTCCCACGAGTGGTCGGTATGCTCCGAGGTATTGCCCCGCGAGACGGTCAGATACATCGTGACCACGCTGTCCTCATCGTCATTTTCATACAAAGTCTCTTTATCCCGCAGATGCACCGAATTGATATCTTTGACCGCCTCTTTTACGACGGTTCCTGCTTCGGTCTGCTCCGTCTCTTCGGTCACCGTTTTTTCCGTTCCGCAGCCGCTGCACAGTCCGGCAAGCAAAAGCGACAGCAAAAGCAGGACGCCTGTTTTGTTTCGTCTCAATCTTCCATCCCCTTTCAAATATGCTCCAGCTTTTTATCGAGAAAGCACCCAAGTTCTGTAAAAACACCGGCCCGATCCTCTGCCACGACTGGCTGGGTGCTCAGAATATAATATGGAAGCCGCCTCGTAAACTGGTTCAGGCGCACAGCACAGATCAGAAAGAAGATCGCGCTCCCAAGCAAAAATCCAAATCCAAAATACACCTCAGAAAACTGCAGCGAAACCACCGTAAATAACGTCGTCGTCGCTGCGAACACCCCGGACGCTGCCATCGCCCCTTTATAATCGGTAAAATATAAGAGGAGCAGCAGCATCGTATTTCCCACCGCATAAATGCCGTATCCGACACAGAGCGTCCGGAAATATCCGTCCATCAGGTCATTAAATCCGAGCGGCAGGTAGTCCAGCACGACGCCTCCGACCGAGATCGCAAGCGCCGTCGCAAGCAGCTGCTTAATCGCCGTATACTTCAGCTCCATATTCAGCACCCGCAGCATCTCCTCGCCCGCCTGCATGATGTCGCCGATCGCACCGCCGTCATTGAACAGGCTGTAGTAATTCCGGTACTTCGGATAAAAATTGACCTCGACCGAGACAACAAAATTCACCGTCGTCACGAGAATCGTCAGAAATGCGACCAGTGCCGGTACATCGTGATAAGGCGCGCCGTAAAACAGCCCCTTCACCTGTACCCGGATCGGTCCCGTCCACATGAGCACGAGATGTGCAAACAGCCCCAGATTCACAAACAGTCCGGTAAATGCCAGCGGAAGAAATGCATCCACCCAGCGCAGAAACAAAAAAGCACTTATGTTTCCCTGCGGAAAATACCGGTACAGCAAAACGACATCCCACAACAGCATGATGCCATAGCCGACCGACACTGCGATCAGAAGGGCGATGACATGTGGCATTCCGAGCTTTAAAAGCAGCCAGCCGACCGCAAAGGTAACGACAATTGCCGCCGCAAAAGACAGCAGGATCCCTTTATAATCCTTGATCGCGGTCAGATAGCTCATGGCGTTCCATGTGACGATCAGCTCGCCGAACAGTCCGAGCATCAAAAGCCCTTCCATCAGCGTAGCGCCGGAAAAAATCAGAAAAATCCCATACAGCACGCCGCCTGCCATGAGCATCAGCCCGGTCGAGCCCCAAAAAGACGGCAGCACCGCCTCGTATTTCTCCTCATACAGCATATCGGCGATAAACCGCGTCACCACCATCGAGAGAAAGCTCGTCACAAGCAGGGAGGCCAGCAGCGTGTAGGTGATCATGCAGACGAGCAGTTCCCGCTCCTGGCGGGACGCTCCGGTCGTATCGCACAGATACATGACACCGAGCAGCAGCACGATCCCGAGCAGCATCGGCCCGGTACATACGACCCCGGCGTAGCCATAGGCGCGGAAAGCGGCAAAAAGCCCGCGCCGCTTAAACAGTTTTTTCAGCTCAAATCCGATTCCCGCCATCGCTCTTTTCCACCTCCCCATACAGCTCCCGGTACTTCTCAAGCATGCGCTCCTGCCGGTAGTACGCCTTTACCCGCGCCTGCCCGTTTGCCCCCATCCGAAGCCTCCGGCTGCGCGATTCACACATCATTTCCATCGCAGAGGCCAGACCCTCGCGGTACATCGGCGGCACGCAGTAGCCGGCTTCCCCGAACGGATCACCTGCCCGGCCGTTTAAAAGCTCCCGGCAGCAGCCGACATCCGTCGTCACACACGGACGGCGGGCCGCAAATGATTCCAGCACGGAGAGCGGCTGCCCTTCCGAAATACTCGTCAGGATCGTAAAATCCAGCTTTTCCATATAAGAGACGATATCGACACGCCCGGTGAAGATCACGTGTTCCAGCTTCAGCTGTTCCACCAGCGCATGGCACTCCGCCGCATATTCCTCGTCATCCACGCCGCCCATGATGTGCAGCCGCACATGTTTCTTTCTTAAGGACAGCTCAAAAAATGCATAGATCATCGTCTTGATATCCTTGATCGGGGCGAGCCGCACGACTGCCCCGATGTCGACCCAGCCATCTTCCGGCTTCAGCGGAATCTGCGAGAGCCGCTCATAGTGAATGCCATTTTCAATGACCCTGCATTTTTTCGCATCACAGCCCATCTGGATCTGGGTCTGCATCGCATTCGTAAAGAGGCAGGTGACCTGAAACGCCCGACGGTAAATGATATCCGAGAGCATATAGAAAAACGAGATCCACTGCTTTTTGAATGACGGGACGACCCATTTGGCGCGGATGATCTCCTCCTCACGCTCCCGCGTATAGATGCCGTGCTCGGTCAGCAATACCTTTTTCTGATACATCCATCCGCCGAGGCACGCCAGCATCCCTCCGTACCCGGTACAGATCGCATGGTACACATCCGCCTCCGGCACTTCGGTCCCGAGCAGATAGAGCACCGGGAGCAGCATGGAACGCATCGTATGAAAGGCATCCGCAAACGCGATATACGGATAGTGCGTCAGGCAGGATTCCGTGAGAATATTCAGAAATTCCTCACTTTGCAGAAACGACATCGGATTCAGCTGCTTTTCCTGATATAAGGAGAACAGCACTTCCCAGTCGGGCCGCCCGCAGATCATCAGCTCCCGCAGGCTGTCCATCTCCTCTTTAGAAAAACGGTGCCGCATCTTCCCGGACGCTTTTACCCGTAAGGCATCGTCCAGGAATACTTCATGAACCGCCGTGACATTTTCCGGAAGTTCATAGACGAATTTTCCCCGGTCTTTCGCATTTGCCCCGATGACCCAGAGGACAAATTCGTGTTCTTTCATATTGTTGATATACTGGTGCATCCACGTCGACACGCCGCCGAACACATACGGATAGCACCCCTCCAGGACAAGACAGATCTTCAATAGTCCCTCTCCTTTACTTTTCCACTTCGATGACGACCTCGGGGGCATCGGCGCAAAGCAGATACAGATTCCCGGTCAGGCGGGTCAGGCTGCCGCCGGTCACTTTGCCCGGAGTGCCTTCGTTTACCCGCACGAACAGATATGCCTCATCATACAGATTTCCAAGCTGCAAATGGATCGCCCCATCCGTGATCTCCTTCTCCACCGTCAGACCGCCGTAGCGCTGGATCGCACCGGAGAGCTCAGAGCCGGTCAGATTGCGCAGTGGCGGCGCTGATGTGTAAAGCCACGTCATATATTCATCCAGCCGGTTCTTTAACGTCTCCCAGCCAAGCGCCGCACCGCGGTCCTCATCGAGCAGGTCGTCCGGGTGCATGAAATGCGTGTTGACGAAATGCATATTCAGCTCGGATAACGCCGCCATTTGCATATAGCTGTCGATGATTCCACCCGAAATGATACGCGGCTGCTCCACGATCCCGTCGTCTGCGACTTCAAATTCCTGCACATAGGCAAATTCTCCGGTAAAGTAGTTGCTGGCAATCGTCCGGATCTGCGGATATTTGGATGCCAGCAGCGCCCGTCCCTCCTCGGAAAGCACATTGGACGGCGGCACATAGACCGACAGCGTCGTCCCCGGAAACATCTCTTTTCCAAAATCGATCAGCCCCGTGACCGCCTGATCCATCGCCTGCCAGTCTTTCCAGGTCTTGTAGGGAAGTACCTCCCCATAGTCGGTATTCGACAGGCTCAGCGGCTGATGGTTGTAGCCGTGATAGCCCAGCTCGCCGCTGTTGTGCAGCAGCATATTTCCGAAATACTGGAACCGTTCCGTATCGGACGGTTCCTCGACCATCCCGTCCGTGTCATCCTCGTAGTTTTCAATGATCACGCCGGTGTACCGCACCCCGTGCGTATTCGCCAGAGAGAGCATATCCGGCCACCAGATGTTCGTATAAAAATCCCGGATGCTCGTACCGTAATCCCGCTTTACATACGCGCCATCCCCGGACGGCACCGGGGACGGGAAATCATCCAGATAAAAGACAGACCCGTTGATCACCGGATAAACGCCTGCCTCGGTGAGCAGGCTGTAAGAGGCCGCAAAGAACCCGCGCGTCGCCTTTTCATACAGGCCAAAATTGTCCACGACGAAGGTTCCTTTTCCATAATCCGTCTCCCAGATCAGTGGCGTACCTGTGGCATCCTTCGCCCGTGCATAGACCTTTGCCTGCTCCCCAAGCTCCACTTCCCACGCAGAATCATATCCGTCTGTAATGTCATAGGAAGCTCCGCCGCCAAGCAGAAAATCCGGTTCAAAATAAATACAGTCCACCAGCACATTATCATAGCCGGAGGAAAGAATCCCGAGCTTCTGTTCGATCAGTGACACGTACGTATTTTTCTGTAAGGTCAGTGCAAACATCGCGCTGCCGCCCCGTTCTACCCAGGAGGAAAGCTCCAGCACCGTTTCTCCCAGCGGAGCCAGATCCGACATCAGCACGACCACCGTCTCATACCCCGCAAAATCCGGAACCGCTTCGCGCGAGACGTCGATCCGCTCCACGCCGACCCGCATGTCCATGAACATCCGCTCAAACTCCGGCCACGCCTGCACGCTGGCCTCCTGGCTGCTGTCGGTCAGTACCAGGCACGTTGTCTTTAAGGCATTCACCGCCTCCTGTTCCGTCACGACATCCTCCGGCTCCATATATGCCACCTGGCGCGCCGTCTCCTGATAGCGGATGCCGCTGCGCTCCGCATACAGTACCGCGCCCATCAGTAAAAATACGAGCAGCACGACAAGCATTCCCTTAAACCGGAATTCCCGGAGCGTTTTTATGTATCCAGCCAAAGAGCCAGCGCCTCCTTTCCTTTTGACGAGAGATAAATATGTTCCCGCTTCATCTCTGATAATGCCTGCGCAAGCGCACGCCCCTGCTTCTGCTCTGCACAGTATTTCACATACAGAATCCAGTATTCCTCCCTGCGGTACCAGTGTTCCCGCATAAACTGCAGCTCTTCGTATGCTTCCCCATACGCTTTCAGCTTCAGCAGATTTTCTGTAAGAAGGATACTCGTATGGAGCTCTGCCCTCTGCTTTTTGCGCTTTTGCAAAAGCTGAATGTACTGACGCCGCTGCATCTGTTCCATCTGCGCTTCCAGAATGCCCTGATCCAGATATTCTTCCAGAAAATCACAGTATTCCGCAAGGATGGCCGGATCCTCCGGGTGCCTTGCATAGCGCTTTTCCAACTGCTGCAGGCGGTAATCATAGTCCTTGGAGAGTTCCACCATCGCCGTGATCGCATAGTGCACGACCTCGACATCGTCATTCATTCTGGCCTTCTTCAGAAGCTCCATATACTCGCCCGGATTGTCATTCAGCACGTCCATGATCAGCTCCCGCCGCACCCCTGCCTCATTCAGCAACAGCGCATCCTCCAGCGGGACGACCTGCTCCTTCGTCTCCTGCGAGACAAAAATATTTTTGTACCGTTCTTCGTTTACTTTCAGCTTTTCCACATCGGCCTGCCGCACATTGTCTGCCCCGGCACAGATCTGCGTATGCAGAAACAGCACACAGAGCACGCCCCAGAACGGAACAAACAGGACCAGAAACATCAGATACATCTTTACCTTCAGAACTCCCGTCCGGATCCCGAACCAGACCACCGCACTGACAATCAGGTGCAGGAAAAGCAGCAAAAGCCCGATTCCTGTCTGCGTCATCCCTTCTCACCCTCCGTCGTATGCACGCGCCGTTCATCAATGACCCGGCACGCAAAGCCCGCGTGCGTCAATCGTTCCAGTACGACCGGCTGTGATGCCTCATCCGTCTGCGACAGGATCAGGTACAGCCCGTTGTCCTCCGAAATGCCCCACACATCATTTCCACGTACCAGCTTTTGCAGCTTTGCATCCGCCTGTAAAAGCGTCATCCCCGGATGCTCAAGTGCCAGCAGCACATAAGAAGCCAGATGCTTCTCCCGCATCGTGTGATACAGCCTGAGTCGCTCCACAAAGAATTCGGTCTTCAGGATATGGGTATCCGGAAGGTACTGCCGGTATTCAACCGCATCCTGATAGTCCATCGCCCGCAGCAGCGCCGTCTCGACCAGTCCACACAGAATCTTGAACAGATTCAGATAATAGAGCGTCATCTGCTCACTGCCTGCCTCCCGGATGCAGATCAGCATCACAAGCTCCCCGTTTCTGCGGATTCCGGAAAGATATGCCGGATACCCGTCCAGCAGCTGTCGGTTCGCCCACACCTCGCCTGCTTCCAGCGTCTCCAGCGCTTCCCGGAAGTCTGTGATCCGAATCGAATTCGGAAATACTCCCTGTATTTCCCTTGATGCGATCTCCAGCCGGCCAAATCCATTGTTTTTCCGGATCGAATAAAAGGCAAAGCTTTTATTTTCCAGCACTTCCTCCATGACCTGCAACGTCTCGATATACAACTCCTGCGGCTGCACGATATCCAGTTTCCGCGTGATATCAAAAATTTTACCGAAACTGTCGCGGCTTCCGAGTATCTGCTTCTTATACATCCGCTTATCCTGCAACGTCTCCTGGTACAGATCCCGCATAAACAGAAATTTTTCTTCCATCAGGCGATTCTCACTGCGGACGAACGCATCATTTTCCCGGTTTTTCATCCGCACATAACCGCAGATCGAGCCGATGGCAAAATAGAAAATGAACGGGATCCAGTTCGACGGCTCGTAGAACAGCGTCTGCCATCCCGTCCCCTGCTCCTGATATGCCGCCAGCAAAGAGAGCGTCTCAACGGCTGCCGCCGCGATTCCGTAGTTGATTCCGTAGAGGCTGCCAAAGAGCACGATGCATACAAGCCGCAGATCAATCATTTTGAACTGGGCACTGTTGCCAAGCAGCCGGATCAGTCCCTCAAAGAAAAGACTTCCGGCTGTAAATTCCACGATCCTCCAGAATGTCTTATGCCTGGAAAACAGCTGCCGAAGCTGTTCCGCCCTTCCGGTCTTTCGCTTTGTCTTCTCCAGAAACTGTGCATACAGATCCGGCAGCTCCTCCAGTATGGAAATCTTCGGGAACCAGCCATACCGGTAGCGCACTTTTTTATCATCCGCTGCCAGATGCTCCACTACCGCCTCTTTTTTCCATTCCACCCGTACAGAGCGGTTCTGCTTGCGAAGTCCCTTTTCCAGATCATAGAAAGTCAGATGAAAGACATCCGGGATGTTCCAGACCACCTCTGTCTCCTCCCAGTCGTCCGTCAGCTTATAGAGCAGTTCCGCCAGATCCAGGGTACTCAAAAAGAACAGCCCCTGCTCCGGGTACTCCGGAAACAGGATCCGTCCCTGATCCTCCATCTCTTCAAACAACCGGAACAGGTAGTCCTTCTCATAGGTTCCGGAATACAGATATGGCAGACGGACGGTCGTCACCTGGATCCCGTGCAGCGCGGCATACTTGCGGCACAGCTCCTCTGCCTCACAGACGAGCAACGTCTTTCCGGTCACTGTATCGTACATCCCTTCCGGCCCGGTCAGATAGAGGATCCGGACCTCGCGGTCACCTTTGCAGTACTGAAGCACCCTGCGCAATTTCTCCGCTTCTCCTTCTGTACTGCCGTGAAAGGTCAGATAGTTGGAAAAGAACACGACCATCTCAAACTCATAGGTCAGAAACAGATCGGAAAGCTCTGCCTCTTCCTCCGGGAACGGACGGTGCACGATTCCCTTTTTCCGGTTCGTCTTCACCTGCGCCTCCCCCAGAATCAGCGCCTGACACTCCGGAAATGCCTCCTCCATAAATGTTTCTGTGATGTATCCTGTATTGCCAACCAGTAATACTCTCATAACGCCCCTGCCTTTTTGCGCAATTTTCGTCCGAAGTATAGCACATCTGTCGCAATTCGTCAAAATTCCGGTTCACAGCTTGCCTCGCCGTAAAAGATCGACTATAATCAAAGCGTATATTGCACAGGAAGAAGCAGCGCTTGACACAGTAAATCTGTGGATCCGGAATAGCCGGGCATTGTGCGCGCGGTAAAAAACGGGGGAGGGATGTACATGTCAGACGAAACGCTTTACCAGCGCTATCTTGACGGCGAGGAAGCCGCGGCCGATCTGCTCGTGCGATCCCACAGCGACGCACTGATGCTCTACATCAACGGTTATCTGCATGACATTCATGAGTCGGAGGATCTGATGATCGAATCATTTGCACGGCTGTTTGCCCGCCCACGCCCGATCCGGGAAGAAGGCTGCTTTCGCGCCTATCTTTACAAAATCGGCCGGAATCTGGCCCTGCGCCACCTGGGGCGGCGACGCATCTCCTGGATCCACTTTGATGACCTTCCGTTTGAACTCTCCGACAACGCGCTCGCTGAGACGCCGTTTTTTGAAAATGAGCGACGCCATCAGCTCTATGACGCGCTCGCAAAGCTGAAGCCGGAGTACCGGGAAGCGCTCTATCTCGTCTACTTTGAAGATATGAGCTACCATATGGCAGCCAGGGTCATGAAAAAAAATGAGCGGCAGATCACGAACCTCGTCTACCGCGGAAAGCAAAGCCTGAAAACGATACTGGAAAAGGAGGGATTTCAATATGCGGACAAATGAAGAGCGGACCGCGCTCATCCGCCAGCGGACACGTGAACTGAAACGGCAACAGGCCAGGAAAAAAGCAAGAATCATCGATCTCTCCTGTGTGGCAGGCAGTCTCGTCCTGATATTCCTGCTGGCGATGTGGATCCCGGATCCCCTGACATTCTCGAACCGGGATGTGGCACATGCCACAATGACCGCCAGCCTGATCGGGAGCTCGGCCTTTTCCGGTTACATCGTGATGGGGATTCTCTCCTTTCTGCTCGGTGTCTGCGTGACGATACTGCTGCACCGGCTGCATCACCATTTCCGCGACAGGAAGGAGGAGCGGGATGAATTTTGAGATCATCGACAATTGTTATCAGATCACTGTCCTTTTTATCTGTATGCTGCTCTCCGCGTGGTTCGGTGTGCGAAAGCGGAGCCGCAGTTATATCATGCTGGCATTTGGCTACGGATGTTTTCTGATGGGCACCCTGTTTTTCGTCCTGCATCTGACGATCCTCGGCTACGTGCCACAGATCTTTTATACGTGTGAGATCTCCTGGCTCGCCGCCTATCTGTTCTTTCTCTCGCTGCTTTTGCTCCGCGCCGAATACCGGACGCTTCCATTTTCCATCGGGGCACTGCTCCCGGCACTTCTGACCGCCGCAGCCGTACTGCGGTTTCAAATTTTCGGTCCGGCACTGTTGCCCTGTGCCGCCTGTGCTGCCACACTTGGTGCCATCGTATACCTTTCCGGGAGCCGGATCCTGTTCGACCGGAAACACGGACGGTGGCCATCCCACCTGGATCACTGCTTTTTGCTGTGTGTCCTTTTACAGATCAGTATTTACATTATTTCCATGTTCATGAGCGATTTTGTCCACTTCAATCTGTACTTTGCCGTCGATATGCTGCTCACTGTCATGCTGGCCGCACTGCTGCCGCTTCTGCACCGGGAGGTACGCCATGATCTACATTGAAAATATTTTCGTCTGCGTCGCGATTCCGATGCTGCTGTCTTTATTTTTCACCGAGCACCGCCAGCGCGTCTTTACCCTCTTTGTCGTCGCAGGGATGGCCGTCTGCCTGCTCTCGGCTTACGTCAGCAGCTTTTTCATGAATTATTATCAGACCGATGCCATCACGACTACGATCGAGATCACCCCGGTCTGCGAAGAGGTGATGAAGCTGCTCCCGCTGCTCTTTTATTTCCTGATCTTTGAACCGGAGAAAAAGCAGGTGACACACGCCGCCATCGCACTCTCCGTCGGCTTTGCGACCTTCGAGAATGTCTGCTATCTGACGGAAAACGGAGCCTCCCAGTTCTCTTTTCTGCTGGTCCGCGGCATTTCCGCCGGAGCGGTGCACATCCTCTGCGGCATCCTGATCGGCTGTGGCATGGCCTATGTCTTTTACCACCGCTGGCTGCGGCTCACCGGCACGATCGGCCTGCTCGGCGCCTGCATCATCCTGCACGCCTGCTACAACCTGCTCATCACCGCGGACGGCATCTGGAAGCGCATCGGGTATGCGTTCCCGTCGGTGCTGATTCTGGTGCTGTTTCTCGCAAGGCATCTGCTGGTGCCCGGAATCATTCTGTCTGAGGCGGAACCGGATTCCAGAAGAAACTTAGTATATCCGTTTTCTGAATCAGCAAAAAAATCCGTAAAAAGTAAAAAAGAGTGAGAGATTTCTCTCCCACCCGTATTTATATAGGTAGAATCCCGCAATCACCCCTGTTCACGGAGGCCGCACATGAAACATTCCTATGAACAAATCCAAAAAGAAATCCGGCGCAGGACCCGGCAGTACCGGAGGCGCCAGGAGCAGGTGACGCTCGCCATCCTTGGCATGCTCTGCCTGCTCCTCTCCGGTGGTATGCTCCCGCTCCTCTCCCGCGCAGGGATGGGCTCCTCTACCGTTCCCGGTGGCTACAGCTCCGTCCTGCTGCACAGCGGCGCGAGCGCCTACGTCGTCATCGGCATCGCCGCCTTTGTCGCCGGATGCACCATTACGGCCTTGTGCCTGTATCTGAAAAAATGGAAGCGCCGGGACCGGGATGAATGATCCTGCTTTCCGGCTCTGTCCTCGGACGGTTCCGCAGCCGGTATGCTTCCGCATGCCTGCGCACCGCTTCCCTCATGTGGTATATCCTTCTGCTTCCGGAAGATCACACAGTTCTGAATCAGCCAGCTGATCAGAAACAGGAACAGCTCGGTACAGAGCTTCGCCGGATAGACGACCATGTGAAGCTTCTCGACCAGCAGACCGAGGATCAGATTGTTCATAAGTAAAATGCCAAGCGCCAACTCGAAATAGTTCACCGCCGTGTTAAACGTCTTTTTTGTGTGAAATACAAACCGGCAATTCATACTGTAATTGTAAAAAGCACTGACACACCGCGCGAGTACATTGGCTGCGAGCACCGGGATTGCCGTGTGTGGAAGAATCAGCATCAGCAATGAGAATAAGAGATAATCCAGCAAGAAACTGGAAAGCGACGACAGGGTAAATTTAAAAATATCCCGGTAAATCCGCAGAGAGTCCCGCACCGCCCGGAAATGGGAGGTCGAATTTTCCTGATCCCGGTAAATCGTATGGATCGGCACTTCTTCGATTGGGAAGCCGCCCTTCGCCAGCGCAATCAGCACATTCATCTCATACTCGTACCGCACTCCGTCTATCGCAAGCAACTGCGGGATCAGCTCTGAATCGAACGCCCGCAGTCCGGTCTGTGTATCCGATACCTTTACTCCGCTCACGAGCTGAAATACCGTCCGTGTAATCTGATTTCCCAGTCTGGACCGCAGCGGCATATCCTTTCCTACCTGGCGCACACCGAGCACCATCGTCTTCCGGTGCGCTCCGGCATATGCAAACAGCCTCATCATATCCTCCGGCAAATGCTGCCCATCGGCATCCATCACACCGATCAGATCCTCTTCCGGTAATTCCTGCTGAATATAGGTCAGTGCCGTTTTAATTGCAGCTCCTTTTCCTTTATTTTCCGGATGGGTAAGAACGGTACAAATATCTTTGATCTGCCGGAAGACCGGCTCATAGGAAGCACCGCTTCCGTCGTCCACCACAATCATCCTGCATCCGTAAGACCAGAGCTCATCCGTGAGATCGACCAACGCCTCATCCGGCTGATACGCCGGTATCATTACCGTCAACATCCTATCATCCTCTTTCTATATGCCAGCCACTTCGGTCCTGTTTTTCTGTATAATAAGCGATTCCCTTTTGCACGATTCGGTATCCAAGATAACCGGCTACCATTCCGACTACAATGCCCCCCAGAATATCCGTCGGGTAATGTACATACAGATACAGTCTGGAAAATGCAATCAGGCACGCCAGCACAAACGCCGGCTTTACCAGCTTCTTTTCTCCCGCGAACCAGAGCGCAGCCACCGCTGCAAAGGAAGCCGCCGTATGTCCGGACGGGAAGGAAAAATCCTTCGGTCTCGCGATCAGAAGTGATACCGCTGTATTGACATCACACGGGCGAACCCGTGCAATGTACGGCTTTAAGAGCACGTTGCAAAAGAGCACGTCCAGTACGAGCGCTGCCATAACGACCGCTCCGGTTTTTCTCGTTTTCGTATTCAGGAACAGGAGCAGCCCAAGGAGGATCCAGATCGCCCCCGCATTTCCAAGTGTCGTGATGGCACACATCAGCCCATCCAGAACGGGCGTATGCCACGTCTGTATCCAGTCCAGAATTCTAAGCTCGATTTCCATGTACCCGCCTTCTTTCTGAATGCCGTTCCGGCTGTCTCTTTTCGGTCTGCTTTGCCATCATCTGCATGCCGAGCACCAGTGCGATACCGGCCAGGCACGCGATGACCTGAAAGGTTCCAGGGCTCATAGCCGCCTGCGGGACGGCCAGCGTGGTCGGTCCCTGAAGGATCGCATAAAACGAACCGATCATCATGCCCAGAATCATGTAGACGGACTGCGTCCGGAATTTTTCCAGGCAGACCTGAATCCCTTTTACGACCGTCACCGCTCCGGCCAGTACGCCACATCCAAAGCAGCACAGCCCCGGAACATATGCAAAATCCAGTCCGAGAAATCCCTTGATCGCTGAGATCACCGGCAGATAGGCACCAAAGATCAGAAGTAAGGTCGATCCGGAGATACCCGGAAGGAACATCGCCGAGATCGCGACCATCCCGATCAGAAACAGCCGGATCCCCATTCCGATGGAGAACTGACTCAGATCCATCGACGCATTTCCCGTCCTGCCATTTGCCCAGGTGATACCAACGACAATCGCAATGCCGAGCACGCCAAACAAAATCCCTTTTCCGACATCACGGAAGCTCTCCTGCTCTTCCCGGATGATCAGCGGAATCGAGCCCGCGATAAATCCGATAAACAGAGAGCTGACGACATAGATATGGCTCTCAAACAGCGATGAGAGGATCAAAACAGCCAGAAGCATTCCGATCGCCCAGCCAATCCCGAGTTTTACAAGAAACCGAAGCGCCTCCTTCTTTTTCCCCCGGTTTCCAAATACGACATTGTGGATGGAGCCTATGAATTCATCATAAAATCCCATGATGAATGCCACCGTACCACCTGAGACGCCCGGCACACTGTCGGCCAGTGCCATACAAAATCCACTGATTCCTTCTTTTATCATAGAAAAAACCTCCTGTTCATTTTCTGGGATCATCTTACCAATCCACCCTAAATAAACAGAAGGCTGTTTTCTAAACAATTCTTAAACTATATTTTCTTTATCGATTCAGCCGGTATCCGGCTCCCCAGACAGTCTCTAAGATCTTCGGATTCTTGCTGTCATCTTCGATCTTCTCCCGGATGCGATTGATATGCACCATGACCGTCGCACTGTCTCCGGTATAATCATAGCCCCAGATCTTCTCAAACAGCTGCTCCTTTGAAAACACGATGTTTGGATTTTGCGCCAGAAATTTCAGAAGCTCAAACTCCCGGTTTGGAAATTTGATCTCCTGATCACCCTTATAGACTTTCCAGCTGTTCACCAGAATGCGCAGATCCCGGATGCGGATCTCTTCCGGTGCTTCCGCTTCCTGCCCGCTCGACTTCCGGATCCGCTCGTACTGGCGCAGATTGGCGTGCACGCGCGCGACCAGCTCCGCCGGGTCAAATGGCTTTGCGATATAGTCATCCGCACCGACGCCCAGTCCCCGGATCTTATCGACTGTCTCCGTCCGCGCTGTCACCATCAGGATCGGGATATCGACCTGATCCCGGATCGCGCGGCAAACTTCATAGCCATTCTGTCCCGGAAGCATCAGATCCAGCAGGATCAGGTCAAAGGTCTCCTTTTCCAGCAGTGGCCGTACCCTGGCACCATCCGCAATGATTTTTGTCGCAAATCCCGCCGCTTCCAGATAAGCCTCCTCGACCATGCTGATATCCGGATCATCCTCCACGATCAGAATCCGTTTTCTATTCTCCATCCTGCCATCCTCCTTTTCCCGCGACCGGCAATTCGATCCAGACGGCCAGCCCGTCTTCATTTTCCGCCCAGATGCGCCCCTGCATCGCCTGCACAAGCGACTGGACGATGTACAGACCGAGCCCGTTTCCTTCCTTCCGGCCTCTGGACTCGTCCGCGCGGTAAAATTCTTCAAAAATGTGCGGCAGCTTTTCGTCCGGCACACCGACCCCATTGTCGCAAAAGCAAATCCGGACTCCCAGCGGGCTTCGTTCCATCCAGAGCTTGACCAGCAGCGGCTTTCGCTCCGCGTATTTGCGGCTGTTCTCAAACAGATTGTCGAGAATCCGCTGAAATTGCTCCGGATCGATCTGCACCTGCGCCTGTACTCCATTCGCATCGAGTGTCATCGCCTCGTCCGCCTCCAGAAGTCCCTGTTTCCCTGTGACATAGCTCTGCAAAAATTCCGACAGCTCCAGATCACAGAGGGAAAGCGGCAGATTGCCGGTCTCCACCTTCGAGAGATCAAACAACTGGTTCAGAAGCAGCTCCATATCGCCGGTCCTGCGGTACGCCGCCTGTAAAAATTTTCCCTGCAGTTCCGGTGTCGTCACAATCCCGTCAAGCAGCCCTTTGATCGTCCCCCGCACGGCGGTCAGAGGCGTCCGCAGATCGTGGGAGATCCCAGCAATCATCTCGGTCCGCGCTTTCTCATACTTCCGGTTCTTCTCCTGCTCCGCCAGAATATGCCGCTGCATCTCATTGAACGTCCTGCATACCTGCTCAAACTCCAGATCTCCGACATACATGACATCCTTTGTCAGATCATTCTCCCGGATGCGCTCCGCCCCTTCGCTCAACGCCTCCAGCGGCTCCATGATCCGCCTCGTCAGATGCCTTGTAAACATCTGGCTGATCAGCACGAGCACGATGGCACACACAATCCCGTCCAGAGCGAAGAGCAGCAGAAATTCATTTCGCTGCACCGTCCAGTCCATAATGAAATCCTTCAGCCCTTCTTCCCCGACCATCTGCTCCACCGACGCCTGGATCTCCTGCTCGATCGTCTCCGAATAGACCTTCACGACCAGCAGATTGATCGCCAGAAAGATCAGCAGTATAACCAGTACCATCAGCGCATTGGAAATAAAAATGCTTCGTTTTACTGTCTCCTTTTTCATCTCATCCGTCCTTTCTGGATAGCTGCACTGCCCTTATTATAACGCAGGTAAAAAAAATTACAATCATCTGTCAGCAAATCGCAACTATCCATTGATATCTCAGAATACCAAACGGATCTAAATAATTACGATGGCAAAGTTAAATTTTTTCTGACAAAATCCGGATATTGTCCCGTTGACAACCAAATTTCGCCGCACTATAGTAGGGGCAAACAAAGGAGGAATCATTATGAAATATGTAAAACAGATCAAAACATGTTCGATCATCCACGCACTTCTCGCGATCCTGGCAGGACTTTTATTCTGCATGCGTCCGGAAAGTGCCAACGATATCCTGATCACCGTCGTCTGCATTCTGCTGATCATCGGAGGCGTGATCAGTCTGGCGGAGTTTTTCCTCGGCGAACGCTACCTGATGGAGACAAAGGGCAGCATGTTCAGCGGTATTTTAAAACTTCTGATCGGCATTTTCCTGCTGTCCCATAAGGTGACAGCGACCGTCTTTTTAGGCTTTCTGTTCAGCATCTACATTCTCACCGAGGGAATCACCGGAATCGAGAAATCTGTGCATCTGCTCCACGCCGGCATCTCCGGAAGCGTGCTGAGCCTGATCCTGAATATTCTGGTCACTGCTGCAGGCGTCGTCCTCGTCTTCTGCCCGTGGGAAGCGGTCGCTACCATGTCACTTTACATCGGCATCACCCTGATTCTGGACGGCATCACCCGACTGCTCACAGTCCACGCTTTGAAAAAAGCCGGCCAGCGCTTCTGGAATTCCCTGCACCGGAATTTTGACGATGACAGTGTGATCGATACCGATTATACGGAGCTGTAGGGATCGTTCAGCTGCATAGTAAAACTCGGTTGATAAGATCCATCTTTTCAGGAAAAGAAAAAGGAAGATACCACTTATACAAATGTGGCGTCTTCCTTTTGTTATTCATGAATCATATAGGAAACAAGCTTTCATCAAACCGCTGCAGCACCTTTGATTAATACAGATTTACTTTTCGCGGAGCGATCCGGCGCAGATCGTTCAGAATGGACTCATCCAGTTCGACCTTGATCATCTCCTGTCCTTTTTCCTTATTGAATACGAGGATGTAGCACTTCGCATGTGGATCTAAGGAGGTGTAATCCTTCAGCTTCAGATCCTTTTTGTTCTTAAAGGAATCCAGCTCATGGGAATTTTCCGGAGCCAGGATCTCCAGCTCGGATGCATCGTAGCTTCCCATCTTTTTCCGCTTCTGTTTGGAGTAGATAGCATCGATATCCAGCTCTCCGTTGACGTATAAGTATTCATACTCTACCTCGAGCTTCGGGACAAACAGCCAGCAGACGACGACCAGCACCGCGCCGACGATCAGAAGCGGCCAGAATACCAGGCCGATAAAAATGCTGATCGCAGCCAGGGCAATCAGCAGCCCTTTCAGAATCTTGTTCCCCACTGGGGTGTTTCGTTTAATCAGTATTTCTTTGTATGAATCGTTCATGTCGTTCCTCCCTCGTTTTTACCCGTTCACACCTTTTGAAGCCTTCTTCATCTGATACCCTTACTGCATGAGATATTCCAGAAACTTCGCACTCATATCTGTATGAGACGAATTCACCATGACCGCAGCATATGCTTTTTCGCCATTGTACGCATTGGACTGTTTAATCAGCGAAGCGTTCTGCACATCCAGCGCTACCGGAATCTCCTTGCCGGTCTCTTCATCCGTTCCATAGACAAGAGAATCTTTCCATTTGGAAAGCTGCTCCTCCGATAGGATCTTGGAGAGATCTTCGAGTCCGTAGCCATCACGGTACTTCTCATACTGCTCCGTATCAAACACCGCCACGTCAATGTCGCCTGCCGCCGCTACCGCGGTGAACTTCATCTGACTCGCCATCGAATACTGGGATGTATCCTCTGCGTCCAATACCGTCGATGTATCGATCAGTATCTCATCCTTCGCGCCGATCCCGCCAATGTACTCCGCAAAGTCATCCGTGATCGCCTGCGCATCCATCTCCGTCGAGTTACAGTTGACGAAATATACATTCAGGAGATGATTGATCTGCATATTCCGGTAAATGCTGACTCCGATCGAAATCACCAGAATCACTGCGAGAATCGCCGCCATCAGGGGCTTGTAATAATCCCATATGTAGCCGAGTCTCTGTCCCCACGTCATGCCTTTCAGCTTTTTTAACTCCTCCCGTATGATCTCCCGGATTGATCGTTCGTCCATACTCTGCTCCTTCATATGTTCGTTTTTGCAGATGATTTATCAGAAAATTCCTGCACTTTTTTCAGTTTAACACAAATGAGGGTAAACGTCTATTGTTTACCCTCATTTTATAAAGATTTTAGGAATGAATAGACGTACTACAGCTCAAGAGCTTCGCTCTTTCGCTGAGGGGCTATCGCCCCACAAGTCTGCCGATCCAGCAAGAGAATCACAAGTGATTCTCTTGCTTTCTCGACATCCTTGCACGTCTCAATGCTTTATCACATCATTCCCATGCCGCCCTGCGGGGCTGCTGGCATTGCCGGCGTATCTTCTTTGATGTTGCCTACTACAGACTCAGTCGTCAGCAGGGTAGATGCTACGCTCGTTGCATTCTGCAGTGCGCTTCTGGTTACCTTGGCCGGATCCAGAATACCTGCTTTTACCATATCTACGTACTCTTCGTTGTAAGCGTCAAAGCCTGTGCCTACCTCAGACTCACGTACCTTATTTACGATAACTGCGCCTTCCAGACCTGCGTTTGCAGCGATGTGGAACAGCGGAGCTTCCAGTGCCTTCAGGATGATCTTTGCACCGGTCTTCTCGTCGCCCTCAAGGTTTGCAGCGAGTTCTGCTACCTTCTTGGAAGCGTGGATGTATGCAGATCCGCCGCCTGCGATGATACCCTCTTCTACTGCTGCTCTTGTTGCATTCAGAGCATCTTCCATACGAAGCTTTGCTTCCTTCATCTCAGTCTCGGTTGCAGCGCCGACACGGATCACTGCTACGCCGCCTGCGAGCTTTGCAAGACGCTCCTGCAGCTTCTCTTTATCAAACTCGGACTTGGTCTCCTCGATCTGGGCTTTGATCTGAGCAACACGGTCTGCGATTGCTTTCTTATCGCCCATACCGTCAACGATAACGGTGCTCTCCTTCTGAACCTTAACGGATTTTGCATGACCAAGCATATCCATGGTCGCATCCTTCAGCTCAATGCCAACTTCCTCAGAGATAACCTGGCCACCAGTCAGAATAGCGATGTCGCGCAGCATCTCTTTTCTTCTGTCGCCGTAGCCCGGAGCCTTTACGCCTACTACAGAGAAGGTTCCACGCAGCTTGTTGACGATCAGGGTGGTCAGAGCCTCGCCCTCGATATCCTCAGCAATGATGAGAAGCTTTCTGCCAGCCTGCACGATCTGCTCGAGCAGCGGAAGGATCTCCTGAATGTTGCTGATCTTCTTATCTGTGATCAGGATGCACGGATCATCCAGAACTGCTTCCATCTTCTCTGTATCCGTTGCCATGTATGCGGAAATGTATCCTCTGTCGAACTGCATTCCTTCTACCAGATCCAGCTCGGTCTGCATGGTCTTGGACTCCTCGATGGTGATAACGCCGTCGCCGGTTACCTTCTCCATTGCATCTGCAACGAGCTGTCCTACGGTCTCATCTCCGGAAGAAACAGTTGCTACTCTTGCGATCTGCTCCTTGCCGCTTACCTTCTGGCTCATTGCGCGGATTGCTTCTACCGCGGTATCTGTAGCCTTCTTCATACCCTTTCTCAGAACGATCGGGTTCGCACCTGCTGCCAGGTTCTTCATTCCTTCATTTACCATTGCCTGTGCCAGTACGGTAGCGGTCGTGGTACCATCACCAGCAACATCGTTGGTCTTGGAAGCAACTTCCTTGATCAGCTGAGCACCCATGTTCTCGAATGCGTCGCCAAGCTCGATCTCTTTTGCGATCGTTACGCCGTCGTTTGTGATCAGCGGAGCGCCATACTGCTTATCCAGTACTACGTTTCTTCCCTTCGGTCCAAGTGTCACACGAACCGTATCAGCCAGTTTATTTACGCCAGTTTCCAGAGATTTTCTGGCTTCTGCACCAAATTTAATTTCCTTTGCCATGATCATCGATCTCCTTTTCTTTTTCTCCGGCGGAATTACTCCTCCGCCTCTCTATCCATCGGGAACCAGCCCTTTCGGCGCTGCTTCCTGGTCTGCCCGGCATCCGATACGCTTTCTCGAATGCCCGCGCCATTTTCCTTACTCTACCACTGCGAGAATGTCGCCCTGCTTTACGATGATGTACTCTTCCTCACCAAGCTTTACTTCGTTTCCTGAATACTTGGAGTAGATTACCTTATCGCCGACCTTTACCTGCATGGTCACTTCTTTGCCGTCTACCAGTCCGCCCGGTCCTACTGCGATGACCTCTGCCTCCTGCGGCTTTTCCTGCGTCTTGCTGGTCAGGATGATGCCGGACTTGGTCGTCTCTTCTGCTTCAAACTGCTTTAATACAACTCTGTCGCCTAACGGTACTAACTTCATTTTTAATTCCTCCTTAGATGGTTTCATCCAGATTCATTGTGGCAGGTGAACCTGTCGTCCACATACTGCCCGCTTATAACCGAACGGCCATTGCGGTGATTCGGCTAAATTCGCTTTTATTTGCTAGCACTCGTCAAGCTTGAGTGCTAATCAACAATGCTATATTAATGAAATTACCGGAATAATGCAAATTCATCAGTTTCCTGTTTTTATATGTATTCTTTTGATATTCTCTGATTTTCTCCGTTTTTCTCCGTTTTACTCATTTATCGTTTTTTTGAAGATTTTTTAGTAAGCTCCATCCCATCTTCCCATACACGGACACGCTCCGCATGTCCCAGCTCATCAAGTGTCACATAGCTGATCGGTTCCGCACCGATGATTCTGGTACCGGTCAAGGACGCTATCTCCTCTAAGGTTCCTTTTTCTTCCGGCGCCCATACCGCCACCATCCGGACAAAGCCCTGACGCACGAATCTGCCAAGCTGCTCGTATGCATCCCTGCTGTAATCTTTCGCAACGAGCAGCAGCTTCCGGTTGTCTGGTATGATCTGTCCGAAAAATTTATACCGCAGCTCCTCTATATTGTTGATCTTCCGACCCACAAGCAGGACATAGACATCCTCCAGCACGGCTTCCTGCGTGTCAGGCTCTGTGATCATATCCTCTGAGAGATACCCGCCATCGAAGATAAGGCGATCCTGCGTTTCATTCCGACCACCGCTAATCTGGCTTCCCCAGTCTGCCCGGTCATCCAGACTGCCCTGCGTCTTCCAGCCCCGGTCATACGAACTGCCCTGGCTTCCCATCGTCTTCCAGGCATTCTGAACTTCTGGCTTATTCCTTTCTGCCATTCCACACTGCGAGCGAAAGGTCTGCGAGCTGATATTCTCCCCGCCATTTGCCAGTGTCTCCAGATCCGCATACATCTCTTCTGCAGAGGCATATCGATCCTGCGGACGGTATGCACACGCCTTCAATACGATCCGTTTCAGCTCCGGGTGACCGTTTGCCGGCGGCGGCACCTGCTCTCCTCTTTGTCTGCGGTCCATTGCCTCATCGATTTTCTTCGCTGTAATCGGTTCATCCGCGCGGATAAATGGCACTCTGCGGTTGTTCAGCATCTCATACATCATAATTCCAAGCGAATAAATATCAACCGTCTGTCCGTACTTTTCCATGCGTACCACTTCCGGTGCCCAGTAGAGCGGAGTCCCCGCCTTCGTCGCATTGGTCGTATGGTCCAGCACTCTGGAAATCCCGAAATCACACAGCTTGAAATTTCCAAACGAAGATACCATCACATTTTCCGGCTTGATATCCCGGTGGATGATATGCTTCTGCTCGCACAGCATCAGGGCTCTGCAAATATCCATGCCCAGCCGAATGACGCCGGAATCCTTTTCCAGCATCTCCTTCGGTACCTTTTTTAAGGAAGTCAGAAGCTCCATCCGGATATAAATTTTCCAGCCTAGCCCATCCGGATTCGGAATCAGTGCAAAATCATCACAGCTGACGATGTTGGACTGGCCTTTCAGCTCCATCATCATACGGTATTCACGAATATAGCGATTCAGACTCTCTTCATAATACGCTGAAACGCTTTCTTTATCAAAGCCGCTCTCATACAGCTGCTCCACCTCATCTTCATCCTTCGGCCGCGCAATCACCTTCACCGCAGCCCGCTCCGTGATGCCAAGCTGCGCGCGCTCGACCTCATAGACACTCCCGAACTGACCGCTTCCAAGATACTTTACTGCCCGCCATCCAGGCCATGGCAGCTGAATATTGAAATCTTCCATATTTATTTTTCCCTCTTTTCTTTCCTTTTATATCTATAACTTTTCTATCGCCTTTTCCCAGCTGCCTGCCATCTTCCAGCCAAGCGCAGGCGGACCCAATATAGAAACAGAAATCAGTACAAATACATACCATGACCAGTCGCTGCTATTCGGATATATTTCGAATAAAACCACGAGAATCATACTGCCCAAAACAAGTCCCAACACTACCCCTGCAATCTTAGCCAGAGCACTGCTCTTCATGATATAAATTGCAACCAGCATCACAACCGGTACGAGCATCAGTCCCATCCAGATCGGAATTCCTCCTGTCTCAAAATTATCCAGATTTTTGCCAATAACATAAAACGTGTAATAATAGTAGAGTGGCATCATCCCCCAAAGAACTCCTTCACTCGTCGTTTCAGTGTCATCTCCTACCAAACCGCTGGCGAGGAAAAGCATTGCACCGTAACTGCTTGCAAAAGCTACTACATCAATCCAAATCGCATGGTTAAAGTAGAATGACCACTTCTTTAAAATCAGGCTTCCAATTTCTGTGTATACGCTCAGATAAGATGCGATCGCAATGCTCGCGATCATCTTCACCACGATTCCATTTCGGAGCATTTCTCTGCGAAACAGAACTACAGCAATTGCCGCCAGAATCGGCAGAAACCAGGAAGCAATCAAGGTACCATTTACCAGATCCGCGCTCCCGGAATATCCATATTGACTATGGAAATAACTCTTCTGATAACAGAACAACAGCAGATAATGGACGACCAGCACGATCGCGGTATCGGCGATACTCAGCCACAGATCCGCAGTCCCATATTTCCACCGCAATCCATTTTTCTTTTTTTCTTCTGCCTGTGACACCGCTGCCTTCACCTGAGCCATCGTCTGCTTCTGCTTTTGTTCCTGCTTTGCATAAGCCTGTCTGACACCAACGGTCTCTTCAACCGTTCCCATATCGGCGTCGGTTTCCCACATTTGCTTATGTGCCTGCTTTGGCTTGCCGATCGTATGCTGGGTATCATCGTTCCATGCATTTCCCTCTGTCCGGCCGCTCCAGCTCCCCTGTGTGCTGCCGCAGGTGCTTTTCCCGCCGATCGTTCCATTAAAAGTAGTACGCTCTCCACCGACCGTTCCACCAGAAGTACTTCCATGGAACTGGCTTTCATTTCTGCCCGTACCAGACTGCAATGCCTCCAGATCTGCATACATCTCATTTGCAGATGTATACCGGTCTGATGGACGATATGCACAGGCCTTCAGTACGATCTGCTTCAGCCGATGGCTCCCCTTCGCCGGCATCGGCAAATCCTCGCCGCTGTAGCGCCGCCGCAGTGCTTCATTCATTTTCTGTGCAGTCATCACCTCATCCACATCGATAAACGGCATCTTGCGGTTGTTCAGCATCCAATACATCATGATGCCGAGTGAATATAGATCTACCGACTTTCCGTATTCTTCCATATGCGCAATTTCCGGTGCCCAGTATGCCGGAGTACCCGACTGAGATGCATTCGTCGTATGGTCCAGAAACCGGGAAACGCCAAAATCGCACAGCTTGAAATCACCAAATTGTGACACCATGATATTCTCCGGCTTGATATCCCGGTGGATAATATGTTTCTCCTCGCAGAGCATCAGCGCCCGACAGATGTCCATACCGAGCCGGATCACGGTCTCTTCCTTTGTAAATATCTCTTTTTGCATCTTTTTCAACGGTGTCAGCAGCTCCATCCGGATATAGATCTTTCCACCGATCCCATTCGGATTCTCGATCAGGGTAAAATCATCGCAACTGATGATATTTGACTGCCCTTTCATCTCCAGCATCAGACGGTACTCGCTGGCATACTGCTGCAGTTCCTCCGCGTAGGACGCCGCAACGCTTTCCTCATCAAACCCGTTTTCATACCGTGCTTCCAGCTCGCTCTCATCTTTTGGCCGTGTGACGATCTTCACCGCCGCATGCTCCGTGATCCCGGCCTGCGTGCGCTCAATCTCATATACCTGCCCGAACTGACCGTTTCCAAGATACTTCACTGCCCGCCATCCAGGCCATGGCAGCTGAATGTTCAAATTTTCCATATGTTTCTTAGCCTCTTCTCTTTCCGTTTCTGGGTCAAGCGGATATTCGCAATCCGCTTCGCTACTTGTAGGATCACAAGGAATCCTCCCGCAAGCGGGTCCCTCCTTATGATATGTCATAACCGAATGCTGCTTCACAGCTTATCAGGAGTGGCTCGCACCACTCCTTTCTCTTCGGACGTTTTGATTCACTGCACCAGTCATAGTCATCATTTATATTAGATGTAAATGCATACAATGTCAAATTCTATTTTCTTTTATCCATTTTACCAGTTTCTTCTGAAAATTTGTGTTTTTGATGAGCCGTGGGTTGGCATGGCTGTCTGGCTCGTTGCCTGCAGGAATAAAAAATCAACCTCCTGGATTCACATTCCCACATGAATCCAGAAGGCTGTACGTTTCTGTATGTTTCTGTATCTTTCTATCCTTTGTCTAGTCTTCCTTTTTTCCGGTTCTGGCATAATTGCTGATATTCTTACTCTTCCGAATCTCCTCAAGCTCATCGAATACGACATCATTGAGCACCTTGATGTAGGTTCCTTTCATACCGGAAGACCGGGACTCGATAACACCTGCACTCTCAAACTTCCGCAGTGCATTGACGATGACAGAACGTGTGATTCCGACCCTATCTGCGATTTTGCTCGCCACGAGAATCCCCTCTGTACCGTTCAGCTCATCAAAAATATGAATGATCGCTTCCATCTCTGAGAAGGACAGGGTGCTGATCGCGGACTTTACGATCTGAATCTTGCGGTTCTCCTCTGCATTCTCCTCATTTACGGAACGCATCATCTCCAGACCGACAACTGTCGTGCCATACTCACTTAAGATAATGTCATCAATCTCATACTGGCTGCCGCTCTTGTACATAAATACAGTACCGAGCCGCTCTCCTGCAATATCAATCGGATTGATGATCGCCTGATACTTCCGTACATTGTCTCCTTCAAAACCAAGGGTCTCCAGATTGACGTTCTCCTTTGTCGAAAGAACCCCGAGAAGACGCTCATTCAGCAACGGATCAATATATCCGCCTACACGGTCTACAATCAATTCCCGGATTTCTTCCACGCCGTCACATAATCCGACGCCCAGCACCTTACCTTTGCGGCTGATTACCAGAATATTGGAATTCAGAATCCCTGTCAGCACATCGCAGATATCATTGAATACAACCTTGCTCGTGTTGTTGTTATGAAGGAGCTGATTTATTTTCCTGGTCTTGTCCAGCAATTGTACACTCATTTCAAACCTCCTCTAC
>JAQXGF010000049.1 GCA_029006155.1 Lachnospiraceae bacterium | reverse complement strand
ATGGAGGATCCGTTCTTTAAGGACAACGAGCTGAAGGCGTTAAAGCTTATGGATGAGGATTATGAGTACATCACCAGCTTTGACTGTGAGGAGTCCGTTTACCATTCGGATCGCAAGGTGCTCCGCTTTGACGGAATCGACACGATCGCAGACGTTTATTTAAACGGCGAGATGATCGGAAGCCCGGACAATATGCACCGTACCTGGGAGTACGATGTGACCGAGGAAGTAAAAGGGAAAGGCAATGAGCTTCGCATCGTATTTCATTCACCGACAAAATACATCGCAGAGGCATTCAAGGTGAGCAAAACACATGGCAGCGAAGATGCGATGGATGGCTTTGTAAACATCCGTAAAGCGCACTGCATGTTCGGATGGGACTGGGGTGCACATCTGCCGGATGCGGGACTGTTCCGTCCGGTGACACTGCTTGGCATTGATGAGGCAAGAATCGACAGCGTCTATGTGACACAGGAACATGCTGACGGCAAAGTGACACTGCACTTTGCAGTTGATGTGGACTGCTGCCCGGAGATGGAAGATCCGTCGGGCATGTGGAATGCAGAGACAGAGGAAATATCTGAAAATGAAGCAGATCCGCAGGAGAGCGGACTGTATTATACGGTAAAAGTGACGGCACCGGATGGCACGCAGGTAAGTGCAAACGGCAGCCCGGAGCAGCTTGTGATCGAGAATCCGCAGCTGTGGTGGCCGAACGGCTATGGCAGACAGGATCTGTATACGGTAGAAGTGACACTTTATTTTGAAGGAAAAGAGCTGGATTGCTGGAAACGCCGCATCGGGCTTCGTACAATGACAGTGGATCGCTCGAAAAATGAGTGGGGCGAGAATTTTGCAATCTGTGTCAATGGAGTCGATATCTTTGCAATGGGTGCCGACTATATTCCGGAGGATCATCTGCTTGGCCGGGTGACACCGGAGACGACAAGAGCGCTGCTGGAAAAATCAAAATGGGCGAATTTTAATGCGATCCGTGTCTGGGGCGGCGGCTATTATCCGGAGGACTGGTTCTATGACCTCTGTGATGAGCTGGGATTCGTCGTATGGCAGGACTTCATGTTTGCATGTGCCGTTTACGATCTGACGCCGGAGTTTGAGGCAAATATCCGTGCGGAGTTTATTGACAATATCAAGCGGCTGCGCCATCATGCAAGCCTTGGCCTGTGGTGCGGCAACAATGAGATGGAGGAATTTGTCTACGCAAAGAACAGCTGGCTGACGAAGCCGCAGGAGGTGCGCGATTACTATCTGATGTATGAGCGCATCATTCCGGAGATCGTGAAAGAATACGACCCGCAGACGTTTTACTGGCCATCCAGCCCGTCCTCAGGCGGATGTCTGGACGAGCCGCAGGATCCGGAGCGTGGCGATGTACACTATTGGGATGTATGGCATGGGGACAAGCCGTTTACCGAGTATCGGAAATTCTATTTCCGTTTCCTGTCCGAGTTCGGCTTCCAGTCCTTCCCGTCGATCAAGACGATCGAGACCTTTACTGATGATCCGGCTGACATGAATATTTTCTCCTATGTCATGGAGCGTCATCAGAGAAACGGAAGTGCAAACGGAAAGATCATGAACTATATGCAGCAGACCTATCGGTATCCGTCCGATTTCCGCACAGTACTGTATGCGTCGCAGCTTCTGCAGGCGGACGGCATCCGCTATGGTGTCGAGCATTTCCGCCGCAACCGTGGCCGCTGTATGGGAGCTGTTTACTGGCAGCTCAACGATTGCTGGCCGGTAGCATCCTGGTCGTCGATCGATTACTGTGGCAGACTGAAAGCACTGCATTATTATGCAAAGCGGTTCTTTGCGCCGTTGATGCTCTCCTGTGAGGAGCAGGGCATGATGTCGAATGCACAGCCGCTGAACTGGCAGCATTCCGGCGAGTTCGAGAAATCGATCCGCTTAAATGTGGCAAACGAGACGAGAGAGGATGCGACGGTGACGGTTCACTGGGCACTGCGCAAGGCAACCGCTGAGGTAATAAAGTCCGGTGAGGAGACGATCACGGTACCGGCACTGATGAGTGTATGGCTGGACAAGATTGAGTTCCCGGAGGCAGATCCGTACTCAGAGTACATCAGCTATGAGCTGGAAAAGGATGGCGTGATCATTTCGGCAGGAAGTGTCAACTTCTCTTACCCGAAATACTTCCGCTATGAGGATCCGCAGCTGACCTGCCGTGTGATCGGTGATGAGATTGAGGTGACGGCAAAGGCTTACGCAAAGAGTGTTGAGATCTTAAATGAAAACGAAGACCTGATTCTGTCGGACAACTATTTCGATATGAACGCAGGAACAAAGCGTGTGAAGATCGAGCACGGCGATGCGAGCAATCTGCGGATGAGAAGTGTGTACGATATCCGGTAGAGGAAGTAAGATGCAGGAAAAAGGGAACGCCTATCGCTTTCGATTGCGGTAGCTGTTCCCTTTTTGCAGTTAGCGGGTGGTGTCGGCCGCCTCTTCCGCAAATGTGGTTGTCACAAGGTCTTCATATGGCACGCGGTTTTCCAGTTCCCCTGCATCCATCAGGATATCCTGCAGCAGCTCGAAGCTTTCCTGCTCAAAGATCAGATTTTCTTTCCACGTATCCTGAGCCGCATAGCGTGCGACGATCATCGTGATCGTTTCAAGATCCGATTCCGGGAACTGTGGCGCGATCACTGCGGCGATTTCTTCCGGCGTGTGTGAATGTACATATTCCATTCCACGTTGCAGTGCGTTTGTGAATGCCTGAATGATCTTCGGGTGCTCTGAGAGATAACCGGATTTTGTACAATAGGCGGTGTATGGCACATAGCCTGAATCGGTACCGAGCGAGGCGACCACGGTTCCGACGCCTTCCTGCTCCAGTGTTGTTGCACCCGGCTCGAACTCTACGGTGAAGTCGCCCTTTCCGCTGGAAAATGCGGCGGCAGTAGAGCCAAAATCAATGCTCTGATCGATCCGTACTTCGGATGGGTCGATGCCATTCTGCCGGAGAATGTATTCAAAAACCATTTCCGGCATGCCACCCTTGCGGCCTCCGAGCACATCTTTTCCGATCAGATCCGCCCATGTAAAGTCCGGCATTTCCTCTCTTGCAACCAGAAAGTTTCCTGCTCGCTGAGTCAGCTGCGCAAAATTGACAGGGGCATCGCCTGCACCGCCGCTGTACGTGTAGATGGAAGCTTCCGAACCCATGAATCCAATTTCTGCCTCACCGGAGAGCAGGGCGGTCATCACCTTGTCAGCGCCAAAACCGGTGACGAGCGTCAGGTCGATTCCTTCTTCCGCAAAATAGCCCTCTTCAATCGCCACATACTGCGGTGCATAAAAAATCGAATGCGCCACCTCATTTAATGTGATTTCCGTAAGCTCTTTTACGCTTTTCGCCGTTGCCTCTTTTACCGTTTCCGTTGCGGCCTCTTCTGCAAACGCCATAGTCGGCAGCGCCGTCACGCTAAGCAGGGCGGACACCGCCAGAAAAATCCATTTTCTATTTTTCATATCGTTACTCCTTTACAGACATCTACTGTTACAGTATGCCGTAAAATGCAGAGGTGTTCTCGCGCAATATTTATTTGTGTTTCTGGTGTCACTGCAATTCTTGGCAAGGGCAATTCTGTAAAGCGCTGCAGCCGGATGATATGTCACCGAACAAGTAGCAGCGCTACCTGCCATACTGTGCGCGGAATTGTTGAGGGGTCAGGCCAGTTGTTTTTTTAAATTGCTTATGAAAATAAGAGCTGTTTGAAAATCCGGTTTTTTCGCTGATTTCATTTAAAGAAAGGGAGGAATGCAGCAAAAGATCTTTGGCACGGTCAATACGTGCGGTATTGAGATAGGAGCTGAGTGTTTGGTGAAATTTCGTATGAAACAGACAAGAAAGATAATCTGGATTCATATGAACGAAAGCGGCAATAGAGTTCCGGTTCAGGCCGTCAGATTCTAGATGTTCGGTGATATATTGCTGCACATTTTGTACAAATTTATCGGTTTCTTGATCTGTGTATGACGGGAGGGACGTGATAACAGCTGCAGGAGAGGATTCAGGGAGTGTTTTTATAGCTTTGAGCAGTTCTTTTTCCAGAGCAGCTGGATTTACAGGCTTTAAAATATAACTGAAGCAGTGCATTTTGATGGCTTCCTGCGCATAATCAAAACGCGGGTGTCCGGATAAAATTAAAGTGACAATAGTGTAATGCTGTTCCTGAATCCAGTTGATAAGAGAAAGACCGTTTTCACGGGACATTTCGATGTCGGTAATTAGAATATCCACCTGTTTTTTTGCGATAATTTGCCGTGCTTGTTCGCAGCTGTATGCGGCAAAAATGGAATCAATTCCGAGTACATCACAGCGAATCGAAGATATAATTCCCTGAACAATGTAATATTCATCATCAACAACTAATAAATTCATATGGTCACCTCGTAGTATGTAAGTGGTTTGTCTGTTCTGCATCTGTTTTCAGATCAGAAATAAATGGAATATCAATGTCAATGCGGGCACCAAGTCCCGGCTCATTAGAGAAGAAAATGGAAGCCATATCACCAAACATCAGGCGAAGCCGCATGACTGTATTGTAAATTCCGATGCCATATCCGTTTTTTTGCACTTCCGTATAGTCGGTAATATGATTGTATAATGCGAGGCTTTGTTCATCAAAGCCGGTTCCAGAATCAATGTGACTGAGATGAATCCTTGGCTGCCCATCTTTTTCATACCAGTGTCCCTGAATATAAATATGGAAGGGTTCTCCCATCACGACATTAGCTTTGATTGAATTTTCTGTAAGCATGAGCAGAAGCATTGGAAATACTTGGGCATCTATCATGGACGATTCAACTTGGATTTGATATGTGAGTGTATTTGGAAAACGCAGCTGTGTCAGCTGAAGATAGTTTTTTGTATAGTACAGTTCTTCCTTGAGAGAAGCACTATTTCTGGTGACAAGTGTGTAACGAAGATGTTCAGAGAGCGTCTCAATAAACTTTCGGGTTGTTTTTGTATTTTTTGGATCCTGAGAAAGTACAAAAATAATATTTAGACAATTAATCAGGAAGTGGGGGGCAAGCTGAGCTTTCAAATATTGAAGATCGGCTCTTTTTTTTGCGAGCTGTTCTTCATAAATAGAAATACGCAGATTCTGGATTTCATTGATCATATTATTAAAAACATCTGTAATAATAAGAATCTCTTGAAAGGAACAGGGCGTTGCAATTTTTGATTCGAATTTTCCACTCTGCAGAGAGGAAATAACTGGATTGAGGATTCTTGAGGGAGTGTCAAAAAAGTAATTCATGGAAGAAATCGTGATGGTACAAAAGAAAAGCAACAAAAGAAGGATAAAAAGCATCAGACGGTACAATGGAGTCAGCTTTTTATGGATATAGTGAAAAGGAATCAGTGCCATAATGTAATAATCACAGCTGCTCAGCCGGACAGAGGCAGTAAAGTATTTCTGTAGGGAATGATCCTCGTAGCAGGAAATCTGATTTAAAGATGCAGCAGGGTCAAGATGGATATCATGGTAGGAAGGATTCCCGATGCAGTTTCCTTTGTCATCTGCAAACAGAATCGTCGCACCAATATCCTCAAAGGGTTTGAAAGAGGCAGAAAGTCTGTCCAGTTCAATCCATGCACCGGCATATACATTCCTTGTCCGGATTACACGGGTAAGAAAATAGTGGTCGTTTTCGGAGAGCAGAAACCAGCTGTTTAGATTCAGCTTGCTGCCGGATTCGCCCTGGGTATAGTTTCGCATCATGTTTTGAATTAACAAGGAACATTTTATATTATTCTGCTTGCTATCGCAGAAATTGCTGATCTGAGGAATGTAAATATCAGAATCAGAGAAATACATAAAAAGACCAGCAAGCGTAGAAAAGGAACAGGTGCCGGTTGACAGTGTTTTTTTAAGGCGGGCAATTCTTACATAGCGTTCATTTAAGTCGCTGGTAGTATTCATAATTGCAATATCGGTATTTTGCAGACAGTTTTCAGACAAATAGGTTAGTGTTTCCTGAAAGCGCTGTTGAAGCTGCTCATTGTAAAGGTTCATGGTTTCCTTCATAGTCTCATATACCTGCCTACGCATAATAGAGGAAAAATAAAAGGAACTTCCTATAAAAAGAATGCAGAAAAGTAGAATGAGAAAGAGAAAGCTTTTGAAAAACAGTTTTTTAATTGACTTCGGATGAAAAATATGAGTGATGAAATTGATGTAATTACTAATAAAAAAAGAAATAAAGTTATACATTTTGCCCATAAAAAAATCACAACCTCTCAGATATAAATGGTAAATTTATGATAAATCTAAGAATAGTACAATATTTTCTAATAAAAATTGATTTAAAAGAAGGGGATTAATGCTATTATAATAATATCACAAAGGGAATGCAAGGAAAAAACTTCTATAAAAAGAAAGGGGGAGAGAAATGAAGAGAGGTATCATTCGGGCAGACAGAGGATATTTAAGGAAGGAGGCGGTGGATGACCGGGTATTCAGCGCATTTGTAGAGCATGCTGGAAATGTAATTTATAATGGCATTTATCAGCCGGAGCATCCACTGGCAAATGCAGATGGCTTTCGCGAGGATGTAATCCAACTTGTAAAGGAGTTGCATTTGGCGGGAATCCGTTATCCGGGGGGCAATTTTATCTGTTCTTATCGTTGGGAGGATACGGTAGGACCAGTAGAAGAAAGACCGGTGCGTGCAGATCTTGCATGGCGGCAAAGGGAGCCGAATATTGTAGGATTGGCAGAATTTGAAAAATGGGTTAAGGCTGTAAAAAGTGAACTTATTATGGCGGTAAATCTGAGTACAAGAGGTGCTGTTGATGCAGCGAATTTAGTAGAATATTGTAATCATCCGGGAGGAACTTATTACAGCGAGCTTCGGAAAACACATGGACATGAAGTACCTTATGGTGTGCATGTATGGTGTGTGGGAAATGAAGTGGATGGTCCATGGAATATCGGACAGAAACGAGCAGAAGAATATGGTTGGGATGCGGCTGAGGCAGCGAAAGCTATGCGGCGTATTGATCCAAAAATAGAGTTAGTAGCAGTCGGAAGTTCCGGTACACAGTTGGATACGTATCTGGAATGGGACCGGGTGGTATTAGAGCGGGTTTATGATTCGTGTGACTACATTTCTTTGCATCGCTATATGGGTATGCCGGCGATTGATGAATTGTCTACTTATGATCGAAGAGATACCGGTGATTATCTGGAACTGGCATCGCGGCTAGAGCGGAATATACAGGATGTTATTGCGGCATGCGATTATGTAAAGGGTAGAAAACACAGTGATAAAACGATGTATATTTCCCTTGATGAGTATAATGCTGTTGACATCGGACCGGAGGCAGATGATTTTCTGAAGGAATGTGATCCGTGGGAAGTCGGACCATGCACAAGGAGAACAGGAATTTCCATGCGGACAACACTTTTGTTTGGTCTTGGTATGCTTGCAATTTTGCGTCATACGGATCGGATCCGGATTGCCTGTCAGTCTATTCTGATTAACGGAGACGGAATGGTGATGTGCAGTCCGGATGAGGATGCTTGGGTAAATGGCTCCTGGCATATCTTCCGGCTCTGCTCCTTATATGGAAGGGGAAAAGTGCTGGAGACTGTACAGGAATCTGACCGGTATGATACGGCGACATGTAAAGATGTAGCTGCATTGGATAGTGTATGTATTTATCATGAGGATACGAAAGAGCTGGATATTTTTGCTGTAAATAAGACGGAAGAAGATATGGAATTTACCGTGCAGGCAGCAGGTTTTCAGCAACTGCAGGCACTGGAACATCTTACCGTTACGGCAGAACACTTATCAGATCGGAACAGTGCGAAGGAGAAAAATAAAATTACTACCGTAAGTACACAGGATATTACCTGTGAGGCAGGACAGATTCAGTGTATTCTGAAACCGTATTCATGGAATGTATTAAGAGTAAAGGAAAGGATAGAGTAGAAATATGAAGAGAAGACATATTACAGCAATGTTTGGGTTGATGATTATGGCGATGGCTGTCGGGATCAGTGTTTGCGCAGAAGAAAATACGGATGCTGCAGCACAGGCGATTGCGGACAGAAAGGAAGAGGCAGAGGAGTCAGGAGAATACGAAAAAGTGGTCTTTGCTTTTTACAACTGGACTGGAAGGCCGGCCGGAACAGATCGAATTCAGGAAAAGATAAATGAGAGGATCCGGGACACTCTTGGGTTGGAAGTAGAACTGTTGGTGATGGATTCGGCGGCCTATACACAGAACGCGCGTCTGATGTTGTCATCAGGAGAACAGATTGATATATGGAATTCCTGCCCATTAGGATATACAGCCTGCGTAAATGACGGCTATTGTCTTGATCTGGAGGAGGATGATCTGATTCAGACATATGGTCAGGGGATTTTGGATACGGTAAATGCGGATTATGTTCAGGCCTGCCGTGTAAGCGGTACTCTTTATGGCCTGCCACAGATGCGCGATATGGCGATGGGAGCAGGTGCTTACTGTATCGGTCAGGAATATCTGGATGGAATCGGTTTTGACTATACATCAATGTATGAGGATCCGGAGAATCCGGATATTATTTATACCGATTATGAGACGCTGGACAATATTTTTGCACAGTTGCATGAAAAATATCCGGATAAATATGTTTTTGCGATTAGCGACAATATGATCGGCCAGGGAACGATCGTAGATAGTGTCGGCGGAGATTACTTTGGCGTATTGCTGGATCCGGCAAACAGTCTTCAGGTAGAAAATCTGTTTACAAGTGACATTTTCAAGGAAACCTGCCAGCGGGTATACGAATGGAACCAGAAGGGGTATATTTCTCAGGATGCGGTAACGAATGATACGGCACTTTCCGCACAGGTAAAATCCGGAAGCTATATGTCCATGATGGCCCAGGCAAAACCGGGCTACAGCACACAGATTTCTGGGGAATGTGGTCGTCCGATGGTTGTATTTCAGGTAGAACCGGATATCATGAAATCTTCTGCAGTAACGGGTATTCTGTGGCATCTGAATCAGGGATGCGAGGATCCGATAGCAGCGATGCAGCTTCTGAATGCATTTTATACGGACCCAGAGCTGTCGAATCTGATTATCTGGGGAGAAGAGGGAACTGATTATATCGTAACAGAGGATGGGCATATTACGTTCCCAGAAGGCGTGAATGCGGATAATTCGGAATGGTATCATACGATGAACTGGTTGCTTCCAAATCAGTATATTGCACATATTTGGGAGGGAGATCCGCTTGACCTGTGGGAAAAAATGGAAGATTTCAATAATAATGCAGTGAAGTCAAAGGCACTTGGATTTACCTTCGATAACAGTGATTATGCTGCAGAGTATACTGCTTTAAAGAATGTATATGACGAATACATTAAGCAGATTATGTTTGGCTTTGTAGAGCCGGAATCCGGAATTGCGGAAATGGAAGAAAAACTGGAGTCAGCAGGACTGAATGAGTATATTGAAGCAAAACAGGCAGCAATTGATGAATGGGCAAAGGAAAATAATGTCGAATAAACCGGGAGGTTGGCAGGGGGCGGTTTTCGCCCCCTGTTTTATACGGGATCAGGGGCTGCTTTGCCTGGCGCAGAGAACGGAGGAAACCATGAAAAAAGGGCGTACACACAATAAAGCTGTTTTAAAAAAATATTTTCCGGTTTACCTTATGGCATTTCCGGGACTTCTGTATTTGTTTATCAATAACTATATGCCACTTCCAGGACTTGTTTTGGCATTTAAAAAGTATAATGCAAAGAAAGGCATCTGGGGATCAAGTTGGGTTGGCCTGAAAAATTTTAAGTTTCTGTTTGCGACAAACGATGCATTTATCATTACAAGAAATACATTGTTTTATAATATTGTGTTTATTATTGTGAATACAGTGGCTGCAATCGCAGTGGCAATTATCCTTGCGGAGATGCGGCATAAAATAAAAAAATTTTACCAGTCTGCCATTTTACTTCCATATATGCTGTCTATGGTAATTGTCAGCTATCTTGTATTTGCATTTTTGTCTACGGAAAATGGATTTATTAACAGCACTATTTTACCATTGCTTGGAAAAGAGCGCATATCTTGGTACATGGAGAAGAAATATTGGCCATTTATTCTTATTTTTGTAAATCTATGGAAAACGATCGGCTATAACTGCATTGTTTACATGTCTGCGATTATTGGTTTTGACCGTGGGTTTTATGAAGCAGCAGCGATTGACGGAGCTGGAAAATGGCAGCAGATTACCAGAATCACGATCCCGATGTTGAAGCCGACTATTATTATGATGACGCTACTGTCGATCGGACGGATTTTTTACTCTGATTTTGGGCTGTTTTATCAGGTGCCGCAAAACTCCGGCGCATTGTATCCGGTAACCAATACGATTGATACATATGTGTATCGTGGGTTGTTGGAGTTGGGAAATATCAGTCTGTCTGCGGCTGCGGGTCTGTATCAGTCTGTTATTGGATTCATTCTTGTGCTTGGTACGAATCTGTGGGTGCGTAAAATAGATCCGGATAATGCATTGTTTTAGGGAGGTGATTTGGATGCAAACAAGAGAAGAAAAGATATTTCAGAGAATTGGCCATTGCGTGATGATTGTGTTATCTGCATGCGCGATTATTCCGATGATACTTTTGGTAATGTCCTCTGTTACGGATAATAATACGCTGATCAGCAATGGATATTCCTTTTTTCCGGAGAAATTCAGCCTGTATGCGTATCAATATATTTTTAAGACCGGAAATGCAGTTTTGCAGGCATATGGAATTTCTGTTATACTGACAGTGATAGGAACGGTCCTTTCTCTGACAATTACGACATTGCTTGCATATGCACTGTCGCGGCCGGGACTTCCGGGAAGACAGTTTCTTTCCTTTTATGTATTTTTTACGATGCTGTTTAATGGCGGTTTGGTTCCGACCTATATGAATTATACGAATGTATTCGGACTGAAAAATACATTCTGGGCGTTAGTAATTCCAGGTCTTGTGACAAATGGATTTTATATTCTTCTGATGAAATCTTATTTTGTCTCTTCAATTCCAGGGGAAATCACAGAAGCAGCAGTGATTGACGGAGCTTCTGAATTTCAGACATTTTACCGGGTGGCACTTCCGCTGGCGAAACCGATTGTAGCGACGATTGGTTTGTTTTCCGGTATTGGGTACTGGAATGACTGGCAGAATGGATATATTTATCTGACCAAAAGAACTGATCTTTATTCTATTCAGAATCTGCTAAACCGAATGATTCAGAATATTCAGTATCTGAGTCAAAATTCGGGGAATGTCCGAAATGCTGATGTGGGGCTTGCGGCGATTCCGAGTGTATCAATCCGTATGGCAATGGCGGTTGTCGGAATTCTGCCGATTATAATTATTTATCCGTTTATACAGAGTAACTTTGTAAAAGGAATTACGCTTGGAGGCGTAAAAGGATAGGAAAATTGAAAAAACCGGATTACTTGTAATTGCGGGATTTATGTTTTTGGGTGACGGGTATTTTATATGTATGACTGCTTCTAACGTGTGCAAGAAGCTAGAAGAAAATATTACAGATGAGAATGCTAATTGCCTTCCGGAATGGAGCAGTATACTTTCTTTGGTTCATCGGAGGGCGATTTGTTCAACGGAAGCAATAGCCGGATAAGATGGTGAGTTGAGACACTCGCTGCTTATCCGGCTTTTTTTATCTATGATGATTTTACAGGAGGAAACTATGAAGCAGGAAACAACATTTACAGAAGGGAAGATTCTAACGCCACTCATTTTATTTGCATTCCCGGTGCTGCTGGCGCTGTTTTTGCAGGCGATGTATGGTGCGGTCGATCTTCTGATCGTCGGAAAGTTTGCGTCGTCGGCAGATGTGTCGGCCGTGTCGACCGGGTCACAGATCATGATGACATTGACGAATCTCGTCAGCAGTTTCGCGATGGGGACGACGGTGCTGCTGGGACAGCAGATCGGAAGCGGGAAAAAAGAAGAAGGCGGCCGGACGGTCGGCACCGCGATCGTGCTGTTTGCCGGAATCGCAGTCGTGATGACGGCAGTGCTCGTCCTGTTTGCACCGCAGATCAGCCAGATTATGCATGCGCCGACGGAAGCGTTTGATAAGACGGTCGCCTATGTCCGCATTTGTGGCGGCGGTATGCTGGTCATCGTCGCTTACAACCTGATCGGCTGCATTTTTCGCGGGCTGGGGGACTCCCGTACACCGCTGCTTACTGTGGCGATTGCCTGTGTCTGTAACATTGCGGGGGATTTGCTTTTGTGCGCGCATTTTGGAATGGGGACGGAAGGTGCTGCATTCGCGACGGTCTTTGCACAGGTGATCAGTGTGATCGTATCTTTTTTATTCATTCGCAAAAAAGAACTGCCATTCCTCCTGAAAAGAGAGCACATCCGGATTCACGGAAACAGTCTGCGCCGGATGGCTGGCCTTGGTGCGCCGATTGCACTGCAGGATCTGCTGGTCAGCATTTCATTTCTGATCATTCTGGCGATCGTCAATTCCATGGGCGTGATCGCATCTGCGGGTGTCGGCGTGGCAGAGAAGGTATGCGCGTTTATCATGCTGATCTCGTCGGCATTCATGCAGTCGATTTCCGCGTTTGTCGCACAGAACTATGGCGCCGGACATATGGACCGGGCAAAAAAGGCGCTGCATTACGGCGCGGCGGTTTCCTTTGTGATTGGTGTGTGCATGTTCTTTTTGTCGTATTTCCACGGGGATGTGCTGGCGGGCATCTTCTCGTCTGACCCGGAAGTCATCACAGCGGCGGCAGATTATCTGAAGGCGTACGGGATCGATTGCATGTTCACGGCGATCTTTTTCTGCTACACTGGATTTTATAACGGGATCGGACAGACAAAATTTGTCATGCTGCAGGGGATCATCGGAGCCTTTGGTGTGCGTGTCCCGTTTTCTTATCTGATGAGCCGTCAGGCAAACGCATCCCTGTTTCGGATCGGGCTGGCGACGCCGTTTTCTTCGATTTTGCAGCTGGTGCTGTGTCTGGGGTATATGTACCATCTTAATCGGATGAATCAGAAAAAGATGTTCCGTTAGGTTGCAGCATCTTTGTGCTTTTCGCAATTTTTTGGATTGTATTGCAGGCATGGGATTGTTATACTGAGTGAAAAGCAGATATCGTTATTGGGAGGAATTACAATGGTAAAATTGACACCGCCGATGGGGTGGAATTCATGGAACACATTTGGAGAAAACATCAATGAGGCTATGATCTGTGAGATGGCAGATGTGATGGCGGAAAGCGGACTGAAGGAAAAAGGCTATGAGTATCTGGTCATCGATGACTGCTGGTCGTTAAAGGAGCGGGATGAGAAGGAGCGTCTGGTGCCGGATCCGGAGAAGTTTCCGCACGGAATGAAGGCGATTGCGGATTATGTTCACGCCAAAGGGCTGAAATTCGGGATGTATTCCTGCGCGGGTAACCTGACCTGTGCCGGGTATCCGGGCAGCTTTGAACATGAGTTTTTAGATGCGGAGACCTTTGCTGAATGGGGCGTCGATTTTCTGAAGTATGATTACTGTTACCACAGCCCGATCATCCACGGGAAATATCTGTATCGCCGCATGGGACTTGCCCTGGAGAACTGCGGCCGGGAGATTCTTTTTTCTGCCTGCTCGTGGGGCAATGACGAGACACATGCATGGATCAAGGAGACCGGAGCGTCCATGTGGCGGTCGACCGGCGATATCTTTGATACATGGGATTCGGTAAAGGATTTGGTCACGCAGCAGGATAAACTGCATCCATACAACGGGGTCGGCTGCTTTAACGACATGGACATGCTGATTGTAGGCATGCATGGAAATGGAAATGTGGGGCTTGCCGGCTGTACGGATCAGCAGTATCGCACGCATTATGCGATCTGGGCGCTGCTCGGTTCCCCGCTGATGATCGGCTGCGATCTCCGGACGATGGACGAGGCGACGAAAGAGACGCTGATGAATGATGAGATGATCCGGATCAATCAGGATCCGCTTGGCTCACAGCCAATCCGCCTGAGTACGCCGTATGGCAATGATAATATCCGGATCTATGCACGGAATCTGGCAAATGGCGATTTGGCGATCGGCCTCTTTAATATGAGTGGGGAGCGGGCAAAGGCTACCTTCAATCTCGATGAAGTGGGACTGCCGTTTTCGACCGGAAGGACGTTGCAGATGCGGGAAGTATGGACCGGCAACGAGGTGCTGGTGAAAAATGCGACGCACATCGAAGAGCTGGAGCCGTATGGTTGCAGCGTGTACCGTGCAAAGGTGGTAAAGCTGTAATGGCAGAATGTATACAGTGCGGAAAAACACTCACCCACAATGAGATCGGGGCGCACCGGAAGTTTATCAACCGGGGCGCTACGGAATTTTACTGCCGGGGCTGCCTGGCTGCACATCTTGGGGTGACACCGGAGCGGATCGATGAGAAGATCCGCCAGTTTAAACAGCAGGGCTGTACGCTGTTTGTATAAATACGTTGAACAGGATGGGGTTTACAAATGAAAGAAACAAAATTTGACTGGGGCTATTTCCTCCGGCATATCGCGATCATCGCGGTGCCGGTCGCGCTGCAGAATCTGCTCACGACGACCGGGAGCATGGTCGATACGATCATGCTGGCGACACTCGGGGAAAAAGCGGTCGGAGCAGTCGGGCTCTGTGCGCAGTTCTCGAGTCTGATGTTTGCGGGCTACTGGGGCTTTGTCGGAGGAGGCATGCTCTTTTTCTCACAGTACTGGGGCGCAAAAGATGATGACGGAATCACCCGTTCCTACGGACTGACGCTTCTGTTTATGCTTAGCGTTGGGCTGCTGTTTGCCTGTCTTGCGCTCTTTGCTCCGGAGTTTGTCATGCGCGTCTATACGGATAAGCCGGAGATTCAGAAGATCGGCGTTTCCTATCTGCGCATTGTCGGGATAGCTTACCCGCTGCAGGTGCTCGCGATGGCGATGAGTGCGCTGCTGCGCTCCATTGAACAGGTACGGATTCCGCTTTATGGAGGGATCGCTTCGGTAATTGCCAACTGCTTTTTTAACTATCTGTTTATTTTCGGAAAGTTTGGCCTTCCGCGTATGGGGGCAGCCGGAGCGGCGATTGGAACGGTAATGGCGGGTATCGTAAACCTGCTCGTTCTGGTCGGATTTATTCTTTATAAGAAGATTCCGTATGTGCTGGAGGTTTCCAGACATTTTCGCTGGTCGCGGGTAGCGGTAAAGAAATACTTGGAAAAATGTTTTCCGATTATCTGCAATGAGGTGCTGATCGGTGTCGGAAATATGCTGGTCAATGTCGTGCTCGGACGTCAGACCGAGCAGGCGATTGCGGCAGTCGCAGTATTCCGGACGATGGAAGGGCTCATCATCGCGTTCTTCAGCGGATTTTCGAATGCAGCTTCCGTGCTGGTCGGAAAAGAAGTCGGCGCGGGCAATCACGAGACGGCATTTCAGCGGGCCAAACGGCTCGTATACCTTTGCAGTGGAATCATCGGCGTAGCCTGTCTGACGTTGATTCTCGTACATGATCCGCTGCTTCATGCGATGGGGCTTTCCGGTGAATCATACCGGATCGGTACGGCAATGCTTGTGATTTACAGTGTGGCGGCGCTGATCCGTATGGGCAACTGGGTTCAGAATGATACGTACCGGTCAGCCGGAGACGCAGCCTTTGGTTCTGTGCTGGAGATCACCTTTATGTATGTGATGGTATTGCCGTTTGTATACCTGTCTAATTTTTATTTTCATGCGCCGTTTTTGCTGGTCTTTGCATTCTGCTATGTGGACGAGCCGATCCGCTATCTCATCATGCAGCGCCATCTGTATTCCGGAAAATGGATTCGTCCGGTGTCGGTGCCGGGACTGGCTGCGATCGGAGCATTTCGCAAAGCACATGGCATCCCTGCTTCTGGTCGCTAAGGAAAGCGGACATAAAATGGTGTGTGGGGGTATTTGATTTCGATTGACAATAAAAAACATGCGAAGTAGAATATAATAGAGATATGATGTGCCTCCGTGACAAAGGACAGGGAAATTCTATGGAACGTGATTTTGAAGGATATATTGAGCGCAGCATTCGAATCCGCCGGCTCTCCATGCCGCCGGAGTATAAAGAGAAGAGTGCCGCGCTCTTTTACGAGGAATTTAAAAACAATTTTATACAGATCAAAGGGCTTTTGCAGGAGAACCGGACGATGCTGGAACACCGGGTGTACCGCCCGCTTGGACAGATGGACAAAATGGATCGTGACACGGCGGATATGCTGATGGAGTTTTCCGATCATCTGGCGAATACCCATACGCTTGAGATGGTCGATGCGCTGCTTGCGTGGCAGATTGTGGACAAGCTGTGGCCGTATTACCGGCAGGAGTGGGAACGGACCGGGAGCAGGGAAGCACTTGCTTCCTATATTCACAGTCTGTTTCGCAGCCAGGTACTGAGCTACCATATGATTCAGACACATGACCGTGGGAAGCTGACCGATCTGCTGGTCTATCCGTATCGGGAGCGGATTCTTGACTGTGCGAAAAAGAGCCGGGACTTTTTGCGGGATCTGTCGCTCGTTGGGGGTGCATCGCAGGAGACCAGAGAGGAACTCATGACGATGGATCTGTTCTGGGCGACGGCATATGAGCGGTTTTATTATGACGAGGACCTGATCCGGAAGCAGCTGGAAGCCTATCAGCGGCATATTGAGCGGCTTACGGATCCTGCGTTTCGGGCGGTGGCACCGGGGACGGACTGGGAATTTGAACTTTTTTCCGCGTACAGCTATCTGGCTGCCGTGCAAGAATTTCTCTACTGGAATGATACACCGCAGGACATCCTTGCCGTGCTGAATGACGCGGTCGATCATGCCCTGCAGTATGTCATGGAACATCCGGATAATTTCCGGCACGATCCGGAGTCGCTGGTTTCTGCACGGGAGGCGATCCGGTTTTATTCCGGCGAGACGACGCTGGAAGAGCTGCTGCAGAGCTTTGAACGGCGTGTGGCATTGGCCGATCCGAATGGGTATGACCGCATCAACATGGATGCAAATTTACTTCCGGTGATTCTGGTGCTGTGGATGTGTCGCCAGAGACCGGAAGTGCTGCCGGCCTGCCATGATTTTCTGAAAAAAGAGCTGCACCGTACCTTTGCCTATATCAGCCATGCGCGGGATCAGGGGACTTACAATACCATGCAGCGCTACACCGGATACATCATGGGGGATTACATGGAACTGCCGGACGGGATTTCGTTTGAGGACTACTATGAAATCATTCTGATGGTCACACAGCCGACCCTGTATGTACATAGTTGTATGGTAGAACGGATCTCCGTATGCATTTTTGATGCGCTCTATGAAAAACGACCGGAGCTGCTGCTCGATGTGAACGGATGTCATACGCTGGAAGCGCTGCATGCGTCGGTAAATGAGATCCGGAGCTTTCTGCGGCACTGCTGCATGTTGCACGATGCAGGGAAGCTGTATGCCCTCGATACGATCAACCTGTTCAACCGGACGTTGTCAAATGATGAATTTGAACTGATCAAGCTGCATCCGAAGATGGGATGGGACATTCTGAACAAGCGCGAGTCGACCCGGCCATTTGCAGAGGCGGCGCTGTACCATCATAAGTGGTACGATGAAAAAGGCGGGTATCCGGCTGATATTTCCTACCGTGGAGTCGAGAATGCGATCCTGTATCAGATCATCACCTGTGCGGACTGCTTCGATGCCGCGACGGATGCTGTGGGCCGGGCGTACAGCCGTGGGAAGACACCGGAGGAGATGGTGGCGGATCTGCGCAGCAATGCGGGGCGCATATTTCATCCGGATCTGGTCGCACTGTTTGACGATCCGGCACTTCTGGAGAAGATTTCAAAGCTGTTGACGACAGGCCGAGAGCAGTTGTATACGAAGGCATTTGACCGCTCGATAAAGGCGGAGCTGGAGGAGCAAAAGGAGTAGAAGAATGGAAAAGAATGAGGAACAGGTCGACGAGGGCCTGCGGGGAAATGAGAAGATCGAGATGGCGATCCTGGCGTTGCAGCAGGAGCCGACCGGGGAAATGCTGGCACATACGCTGACGGTGGTCCGCAGACGGATGCGGGAAAGCGGTCAGCTGATCCTTGCCTTAGATGCACCGGCGGGAGATGCGATGCAGGTGCAGGCAATTCAGACAAAAGACGGACAGCGCTGGTGGGTGGCCTTTACCGGATTTGAAGAAGAACTGAAAGGGAGCGGAAGTGTGATGTCGACCTTTTTGACTGACATAGAACAATTGCTTCGAAAGGCGTTGCAGGAGGATGGAATCAGCGGCGTGATCCTGAATCCGTGGCAAAGGACGCTGATGCTCGATAAGACACTGATACAAATCATACTGGGGGAGGAACCGCAATGAACAAATGGGAAGAACGACTGCACGGTGGAAAGGTGTATGATCCAAATGGCGGAGATATTGTCGCCGAACAGATGAAATGCCTGGAGCTTTTATATGATTACAATCATACGCGACCGTCGGAGGGAGAAAAGCGGACGCAGCTTTTAAAAGAAATGTTTGCCGAGATCGGAAAGGACTGCTATGTGGAGCCGCCGTTTCATGCAAACTGGGGCGGCCATTTTGTCCATTTTGGCGACGGCGTATATGCAAATTTTGGACTGACCTGTGTGGATGATACACATATCTATGTGGGAGACCATACGATGTTCGGGCCGAATGTTGTGCTGGCGACCGCCAATCATCCGCTGCTGCCGGAGCTGCGTGAAAAAGCATATCAGTATAACCTGCCGGTTCATATCGGTAAGAACTGCTGGTTCGGAGCAGGGGTCATTGTCGTGCCGGGTGTGACGATCGGGGATAATACCGTGATCGGGGCCGGAAGCGTCGTGACGAAGGACATTCCGGCAAATGTGCTGGCAGTCGGCAACCCGTGCCATGTCGTGCGTGAACTTGGCGAACATGACCGGGAATACTATTACCGGGACCGGAAAATCGACTGGGAGGAGCTGAACGCACAATGACAGAAAAAAAGCGGAAACTGATGATCCGGAATGCCACAATGGAAGACCTTGCAGCGGTCACAGCAGTCGAGGCAGAGTGCTTTCCGGCGGCAGAGGCGGCGACGGAGGCAGAATTCCGACAGCGCCTGCGCGATTATGGGAATCATTTCTGGCTGCTCTTTGAAGACGGGAAGCTTGTTTCCTTTGTAGATGGCATGGTCACAGATCAGGAAGATCTGACGGATGAGATGTACGAGCGGGCAGATCTGCATCAGGAGACGGGCGCGTGGCAGATGATTTTTGGTGTCAATACGATCCCGTCTTGCAGATGTCAGGGCTACGCGGGACAGCTGCTCCGGCGGGCGATCGCGGATGCGAAAGCACAGGGGCGAAAAGGACTTGTGCTGACCTGCAAGGATGCGCTCGTTCCCTATTATGCAAAATTTGGCTTTGTAAATGAAGGGGTATCGGAATCCGTGCATGGAAATGTGGTATGGAATCAGATGCGGCTCAGGTTCTGCGAAAGATAAATTTGTGGAAAAGCCAGAAAACGGTGGAAAAGTCCGCCGGATTCTGGTATGATAGTGAATACGAACAGATAAGCAGTCACCGTTGCGGCGGTGGCTGTTGCTGATTGAGAAGAAATGGCAATAAAGGGGGAATTTTTGTGCAGAATTATTCTGGTGAAGTAGGACTTCAGTATCATATTCAGTTGCGAAAAGGAGATGTCGGACGGTATGTGATCCTTCCGGGAGACCCGAAGCGCTGTAAAAAGATCGCAGAGCATTTTGACCATCCGCAACTCATGGCAGACAGCCGTGAATTTGTGACGTATACGGGGTATCTGGATGGAGAGAAGGTCAGCGTGACCTCTACCGGTATCGGAGGACCGTCTGCGTCGATCGCAATGGAAGAGCTGGTGCAGTGTGGCGCGGACACCTTTATCCGTGTCGGTACCTGTGGTGGGATCGATCTGGATGTAAAAGGTGGCGATATCGTTGTGGCGACTGGAGCAGTGCGGATGGAAGGCACGAGCCGTGAGTATGCGCCGATCGAGTTCCCGGCAGTGGCGGATCTGAATGTGGCAAATGCGCTGGTGGCATCGGCAAAGGAGTTGGGCTATACGTTCCATACCGGAGTCGTACAGTGCAAGGATGCCTTTTACGGACAGCATGAGCCGGAGCGCATGCCGGTCAGCTATGAGCTGCTGAATAAATGGGAGGCATGGAAGCGCCTCGGATGTAAGGCATCGGAGATGGAGTCGGCAGCGCTCTTTGTCGTAGCCAGCCATCTGCGGGTACGCTGTGGTTCGGATTTCCTTGTGGTAGGAAACCAGGAGCGTATGGCAGCGGGTCTTGATAATCCAATCGTACATGATACTGAGGCGGCGATCAAGGTGGCAGTGCAGGCATTGCGCAAGCTGATCGCACAGGACCGGGAGCAGGCATAGACTGAAAGCGGTTGCTCGGGAGTGAATGACGGGTCAGACCATAGAAAATGTCCCCTGACGGAAAGGTTCCGTTGGTAACAGCACAGGAAAATATATGGTTGAGAATTAGAATGTTTCGCAAGAAGATTCTACGAATACAGAAAAAGGAGAAAAGAGATGGATAAGAATGAAATACTTGGAATGGTAGATCATACCCTGCTGAAGCAGGAGGCGACCTGGGAGCAGATCCGGGAAATTCTGGATGACGGCATGAAGTATCATACAGCGTCCGCCTGCATTCCGGCATCCTATGTGAAGCAGGCAGCAGAGTACGTACAGGGAAAGCTTCCGATCTGCACGGTCATCGGATTCCCGAACGGCTACAGCACGACGGCGACGAAGGTGTTCGAGGCGGCGGATGCGGTAAAGAACGGCGCAGATGAGGTCGATATGGTCATCAATATCGGCTGGGTCAAGGATGGAAAAGATGCAGAGCTGGAGGATGAGATCCGTCAGATCCATGCAGCCTGCGACGGACATATCCTGAAGGTCATCATCGAGACCTGTTTGCTGACCGAAGAAGAGAAGATCCGCATGTGCGAGATCGTGACAAGAGCAGGAGCGGAGTTTATCAAGACTTCGACTGGTTTCTCCACTGCTGGAGCGACCTTTGACGATGTGGCACTGATGAAAGCACACGTCGGAGCAAATGTGAAGATCAAGGCAGCAGGCGGCATTTCTTCCTTTGATGATGCGGAGAAATTCATTGAGCTTGGCGCATCCCGTCTTGGCACGAGCCGGCTGGTGAAACTGATGAAGGCGTAAATAATAGGAAAGGATGAGCAGTATGAAAAAATATAAACGTATCTTTGTGATTGTCATGGATTCTCTGGGCATTGGTGCAGCGGATGACGCGGCGGCCTACGGCGACGCTGGTACGGATACGCTCGGACATATCGCAGAGCGCAGAGATAAATTTGTCATTCCGAATCTTCAGAAGATCGGTATGGCGAACCTGCATCCGTTAAAGCAGGTACATCCGGTGGAGCATCCGATGGGCTACTATATGGAGATGAAAGAGCGCAGTGCCGGAAAGGATACGATGACCGGACACTGGGAACTGATGGGACTTTACACGCAGAAGCCATTTCAGACCTTTACCGAGCATGGGTTCCCGCAGGGACTGATCGACGAGCTGGAGAAACGCACCGGACACAAAGTCATCGGAAATAAGAGTGCGAGCGGTACGGCGATCATTGATGAGCTTGGTGAGGAGGAGATCGCGACCGGGCATATGATCGTCTATACCTCTGCGGACTCTGTGCTGCAGATCTGCGGACAGGAGGAGACCTTTGACCTGAAGGAACTCTACCGCTGCTGCGAGATCGCAAGAGAGCTGACACTTCGCGATGAGTGGAAGGTCGGACGTGTCATTGCCAGACCGTATATCGGCAGAAAAAAAGGCGAGTTCAAGCGTACCGCCAACCGTCACGACTATGCACTTAAGCCGTTTGGCAAGACTGCGTTGGATGCATTGAAGGCAGGCGGCTATGATGTGATCTCTGTCGGCAAGATTTTTGATATTTTTGATGGCGAAGGTCTGACGGAGTCCAATAAATCCCAGAGTTCCGTACATGGCATGGAGCAGACGATCGATATTGCAAAGCGTGATTTTACCGGCCTTTGCTTTACGAATCTGGTTGACTTTGATGCACTCTGGGGCCATCGCCGTGATCCGGAGGGCTATGCACAGGAGATCGAAAAGTTTGATGTGAAGTTTGGTGAGCTGCTGCAGCTTCTGAAGGACGATGATCTGGTCATCATCACGGCAGATCACGGAAACGATCCGACCTATACCGGAACAGACCACACGAGAGAAAAGGTACCGTTCCTCGCTTACTCCCCGTCCATGCAGGGCAGTGGCAGACTTGAGACATCGGATACATTTGCGGCAGTCGGCGCGACGATCGCAGATAACTTTGAGGTGGAGATGCCGGAGGGAACGCTCGGGACATCCGTGCTGGAGCAGTTGAAGTAAAAAAGAGTTGACACATCCGTTTTGGTGTGGTAGACTACTTAAGGTTGTAATTAACAGGAAAGCAGAGTATCCACTCTCACCCTGGCACGAAGATACGGTGTCCAGTGGTTTATATCGAACAGACAGCAGCACGGATGGGGTCAAAGTGATGCCAGAAGGTGTGCACGGCAGATGGTGAGTATCTGTCGGATGTATGGATTGATTTTAAGTGGATAACTGTGTTATCCACTTTCTTTTTTATATCAATGTGTGGAGGTGCAGAACCATTAGCGAATTAATGATTAACGAACAAATCAGAGACCGTGAGATCCGCCTGATTGGCGAGAACGGAGAGCAGCTTGGAATTATGTCGGCAAAGGATGCAATGAAGCTTGCCCGTGAAGCAGAGCTCGATCTCGTGAAGATTGCCCCGACTGCGAAGCCGCCGGTATGCAAAATCATTGACTATGGTAAATATCGTTACGAGCTGGCAAGAAAAGAGAAAGAGGCCAGAAAGAAACAGAAAACGATAGAGATCAAGGAAGTTCGTCTTTCCCCGAACATTGATGTAAATGACCTGAATACAAAGGTAGCAAGCGCAAGAAAATTCCTCACCAAGGGAAATAAGGTAAAGGTAAGCCTTCGTTTCCGTGGCCGTGAGATGGCGCATATGCAGGCAAGCCGTCATATTCTGGAGGACTTTGCAAAGTCTCTGGAGGATGTGGCTGCGATTGATAAGCCAATCAAGCAGGAAGGCAGAAGCCTCACCCTGTTTTTGATGGAAAAGCGTTCTTAACGTGATTTCAGATATTCTAAATATAAGGAGGAACTAACAATGCCGAAAATGAAAACCAGCAGAGCAGCTGCAAAACGTTTCAAAAAGACAGGAACAGGATTATTAAAGAGAAATAAAGCTTACAAGAGCCATATCTTAACAAAGAAGTCCACCAAGAGAAAGAGAAATCTGAGACAGGCTACGATCACAGACAGCACAAACGCTCAGAACATGAAGAAGATCCTGCCGTACCTGTAAGATCAGGCAGCAGATGATATCCGAACACAGAAATCGAAGGAGGAAATAAGAAATGGCAAGAATTAAAGGCGGTTTAAACGCTAAGAAAAAGCATAACAGAGTATTAAAGCTGGCAAAGGGTTACAGAGGAGCCAGATCCAAACAGTATAGAGTAGCAAAGCAGTCCGTAATGCGTGCACTGACCAGCGCATACGCAGGAAGAAAGCAGAAGAAGCGTCAGTACAGACAGCTTTGGATCGCTCGTATCAATGCAGGCGCTCGTCTGAATGGCCTTTCCTACAGCAAGTTCATGTATGGCCTGAAGCTGGCTGGCGTAGAGCTGAACAGAAAGGTTCTGGCTGACATGGCTGTGAACGATGCTCAGGGCTTCGCATCTTTAGTAGAGCTTGCAAAGAGCAAACTTGCTTAATCATATCGTGTAATATGAAATCAGAACAGTCTGGATAGAAATGTCCAGGCTGTTTTTGATATGAGCAAGGAGCGAAGCTAGGCCCCGCAGCAGACCCTGCAGGGATGGATTGCGAATATTCGTTTGGCATAGATAAAAAAGTGGACGGGAAACTTTGCTCGTCTGAATTAGAACAGGAGAGCATTATGAAATATTTCAGTAATCTGGATTCGATTCGCAGCCATCCGCTGCCGAAATGGTATGATGACTGCAAGCTTGGCATTTTTATTCACTGGGGATTGTATTCCATCCCGGCGTTTGCGCCGAAGAGCGGACAGCTTGGTACGATCGAGCTGGACGAACGGTGGTTTGCAAATAATCCATATGCGGAGTGGTATTATAATTCGGTTAAAATTGGACACGGGCCGAGCTATGACTATCATGTAAAAACTTATGGAAAAGACTTTGCCTATGAAAACTTTGCAGATCTGTGGAAAGCAGAGCACTTTGATCCGCAGAGATGGGCAGAGCTGTTTAAGAAGGCAGGGGCGGGCTACGTCGTGCTGACGACGAAGCATCACGACGGCTTTTGCCTGTGGCCGTCCGAGTATACGGATTACAATGCGGCAAAGCGTGGGCCGGGCCGGGATCTGTTTGGCGAGCTGACAGCGGCTGTGCGCGAGGAAGGGCTGCATATGGGGGCTTATTATTCCGGAATCATCGACTGGCTCTATACAAAGCGTCCGGTGACCTGCGGCTATGAATGCGATTACCCGGACAATGTCAGCTACGCCTACAGCGATTACGCTTACAACCAGGTGATGGAGCTGATTGACCGTTATGAGCCGTCTGTGCTCTGGAACGACATCGGCTGGCCGGTCAAGGGCTACACAGATCTGCCGTATCTGATTTCCTACTATTATAATAGGGTGCCGGAAGGCGTCATCAGCGATCGCTGGATGGTGAATAAGGATGACTTCTGGTATGACTTTTCCACAAAGGAATACCAGATGGGAGCTGCGCGTGTGGATAAGAAGTGGGAAATGACGCGAGGGCTTGGATTATCCTTCGGTTACAACCAGACAGAGGGAGAAGACGACTGCATCGGAAAGGAGGAATTGATCCGGCTACTGGTCGATACGGTCGCCCACAACGGAAACCTGCTGCTGAACATTGGCCCGAAAGCAGATGGCACAATTCCGAAAGTGCAGGAAGAACGTCTGCTTTCTCTTGGGGCATGGCTGAAGCGAAATGGAGAGGGGATCTACGGCACGAGGCCATATTGTATACAGCAGCTGCAGGCAAAAGGCGGTGAGCAGCTGTACTTTACGCAGAAGGGCGACACGGTATATCTCTTTGTAGCGACGCCGAAAGACGGGAAAAATGGGATCTGTATGGAAAATATATTTGCTACATCCCCGAAACTGAGCGATCTGCAGGGTAATGCAATTCCGTGTGAGCTGGAAGAAGGGCAGATGCGTTTTACCGTGAACGCGAAAGGGACTGCGCCGATCGCGGTGCGTGTGCAGATTTAGGCAAAATCCTGGTTCGGGCATAAAACAGGGCGACGCACGGCTATGAGCAGGCAACAAAGCGTCGCCTGTCAGCAGGCCCTGCGGCAAAGCAGTAAGGATGGATTGTGAATATCGGTTTGGCAAAAAAACAGCAAGAAGAAAGAAGCCAGTAGCAGGGTAGAAGCATCTTTTAAAATGGATGAACAAAGCGGCAGAGGCTTCTTTTTTATATCTATATAGAAACATTGCGCCCTGGATTTCTGAAAAAAGAATTTATATTGTGAAAGCAAGAAAAATGAATGTCGGGACAGACGAAAAATAGAAATTGAGGAAATATGGATTTGAAAAGAATTTAGATTAGAACATAAAAAATCCGGTATCAACTGATACCGGACTCTTATGCGGAGAATGGGACTTGAACCCACACGATGTTGCCACCACAGGCACCTGAAGCCTGCGCGTCTGCCTATTCCGCCATCTCCGCGTTTTCTTGTCTGTTGCTCTCGCAACTGACGAAAGTTATAATACATCATCATTACGGAAATGTCAACACCTTTTTTGAAATTTTTTTGATTTTTTCTAAAAAAAGATTTTTTATATTTTTTTCAAAAAACTGTTGACAATATGGGGAGACACTGCTATAATTCATCTTGTTCGCGGAAGTGTCGGAACTGGCAGACGAGCAAGACTAAGGATCTTGTGAGCATTGCGCTCGTGTGGGTTCAAGTCCCATCTTCCGCATACAGGATAAGGCGTGGTGATTAGCAGTAGTGCTGATTATCACGTTTTTTCTTTGCCAAAAACAAGTCCCATATTGACAATTCTCATGCAGCGTAGTAAGCTTGAATCCGTGCCTGAGAGGGCGCATTTTTTCTGCAAGCAACGGGCCGGGTGGACAGTACTACGGCTTTTTCAGAGGATGGCATGACATCCTGGCAGCTTTGCGGTAGAGTCAGCTGGCAGGTGAATATGCGATTGCTTACAGAATACCCACTTTGATATGTACAGATGCAAAAAACGGCGTGCCGGACTTTATAAAAAATTCGTTTGACATTTACCGGAAATGCAGGTACATTGTAGGAAGTAGTGCGCTGGCTGGTATAAGATTTTACAGCCGGTGAATTCTATGAACGTATCCAAGGTTGAAAAGAAGGAACAAATGCAGGAGGGAATCCAGGATGCCAAGAAACAGAGAGGACCATTCGAATCCGATGAATGGGAGAAACGGCTCGGGAAATAAAAAACCGGGGATGAATATGAAGAAAGTCTTTGCAATCAGCTTTTGTATTGTACTCGGAATTGTGTTTATCAGCGGTGGTGTCATTTATAAGCTCGGACATGATTTGTACAGCAGTGTGAATTATGTGGCGGACGACGATGTAAAGACAGTCGAGACGCTTCCGGATGCGGCGATCGAAGAGACGCTCAGCACAGAAGAACGTACCGGACGTTCAGTAGATAAGAATGAGCTGAGCAATATTCAGGATCAGATGAAGAATCTGAAGCTGGAGACCAAATCGGACGATGATATTTACAATGTACTGCTCGTCGGAGTGGACCGTCAGGATAAGACGTGGAATGGTAACTCCGATGCGATGATTCTCGTTTCTATTAATAAAGCCAAAAATCATGTATCTATGATTTCGCTGATGCGTGATACGTATGTCGATATCGACGGCGTTGGCTATGCGAAGCTGAATGCGGCTTATGCATACGGAGCAGGTCCGCTGCTCTGCCAGACCGTGACAGATACTTTCCGGGTTCAGGTAGACCGGTATGTGGCAGTAGACTTCTGGTCTCTGGTAGATATCATTGATATCATCGGCGGTGTGGATCTGGAGATCACAGCCAAAGAGGCAGAGGTCGCAAATGGCTACATCAATGACATGTGCGAGCGCCAGCTGAATATCGATCCGTCGGAGCATCAGCTTCCGGCAGAGGGCGGCATGGTACATTGCGACGGTGTACAGGCAGTTGCCTATGCACGAAACCGTTACGTCGGCAACTCTGATTTTGAGCGTACACAGCGTCAGCGCTATGTACTGACTCAGCTGATGGCAGAGGCAAAGCAGTTGAGTGTGGCACAGCTCACGGAGAAAATGCAGGCGATTCTGGAGCACGTGACGATGAATATTCCGGAGACGGAGATCTGGAGTATGGTGACGGAGCTTCCGGAGATGCTTGATTACAAGTTTGAGCAGGTGCGGATTCCGTATGACGATATGTACGATATTATTTATGTAAATGGTCAGGATATGCTTGTCCCGTACTGGGAGGAGACACTGCAGAAGCTGCAGGAGCAGATCTACGGCTGATGACCGTATAACGGATCAGGACGATGAGAACGGGCGGTATGCTTTCGCATACCGCCCGACTTGTAACCGAATCTTACTCCTCGTCTTCGTACTCGTCTTCTTCATAGGTGTTGTGACAGTCTCTTGTCTTTCCGTAGCTCTTGGCACCATGAAGAGCCTGGCTGGCACTCATCTTCTCAGATGTCGCACGTTCCGAGGTACTCTGCTTTGCAGAAGTGGAATTGGATGTCTTGGAAGTGGTTTTGGAAGTTGCATTTTTCGTCATAGTGATTGCCTCCTGAAAATGATTTTCGGCGAGCATCGGAATACCGGCTGCTTACCGTTACCGTAGTAGTGTTCCGTAAATTCGGAAAAATATACGGCAAATGGCACTTGCAATTTATGTGTTGCAATTTTCCAGAAACTGTATTATAATTCCTAGTGTAAAAAAACTTACCCTTCAAACAGTTTTTTTACAAACCCCTTATTAATTATTTATACTCCCCTCGAAGCGGCCGACAGCTCCCCTGTCGGTCGCTTCTCTTTTAGGAACGGATGTGAATGACCGCAAGCATGGCCGCGAATACTATATAATACCGGGAAGAAACCGCCCGGTTGTAAGGAGGCCGAGATATGCTGGAGACAGTTCCGGCAAAGCTGCTGGATGCATACGCGCAGGATGAGAATGCGCTTCTGATCGATCTGAGGTCGCCAAAGGAATATCAGTCGGGACACATTTACAGAGCGGTGAATGCTCCGATGGGACAGTTCGTGGACGGATGGCCGGATCGGATGCGGACGCTTGTGCTCTACTGCGACCGTGGAGCCATGAGTATGGCGGTCGGACGAAAGCTTTCGGAGCAGGGGTATCAGGTAAAAAGCGTGGTAGGCGGGTTTCATGCATACCGCGGGACACAGATTGTGACGGGGCAAGAATAAGGATTGACAAAAACGAAGCGCACGCATTAAGATAAAAAGAATGAGAGAGCACAAAAGGAGGAAGCACATGAAGCTTTTAATCGCATCAGATATACATGGATCTGCATATTACTGCAGAAAAATGCTGGAAGCATACGAGAAGGAGGGGGCGCAGAGAATGCTCTTGCTGGGAGACATTCTTTACCATGGACCGAGAAATGATCTTCCGAAGGAGTATGCGCCCAAAGAAGTGATCCGCATGTTGAATGAAAAGAAAAATGAGATCTACGCGATCCGCGGCAACTGTGAGGCAGAGGTGGATCAGATGGTGCTGCAGTTTCCGGTACTGGCAGATTATATGGTGCTGTTTGCGGGAGAGCGGGCGATCTATGCAACCCACGGACATGTGTACAATGAGAACCATCTTCCGCCGATGAAGCCGGGCGATGTCCTGCTGCATGGTCACACGCATGTCCTTCGGGCTGAGGAAAAAGACGGACTTCTGATTTTAAATCCTGGCTCCACCTCAATTCCAAAGGAAGGCAATCCGCCGACGTATGCGACGCTTGAGGACGGGCGGTTTCAGATCCGTACTTTTGACGGCGATCTGATAAAGGAAGTGCAGTTATGAGCGCGCAGATGGAGCTGATGGCGCCATGCCACTTCGGCCTGGAGGCGGTGCTGAAGCGGGAGATCCAGGATCTCGGCTATGAGATCAGCTGTGTGGAAGACGGGCGTGTGACGTTTTACGGGGACGCAGAGGCGATTGCGGTTTCGAATATATTTTTACGCAGCGCGGAGCGGATTCTGCTGAAGGTCGGTGCGATCCACGCGGAGACGTTTGACGAGCTTTTTGAGCGGACACGGGCATTGCCGTGGGAAGATTATCTGCTGCAGGATGCAAAATTCTGGGTGACGAAGGCGACCTCTGTAAAAAGTAAGCTTTTCAGCCCGTCGGATATCCAGTCCATTGTAAAGAAGGCGATTGTAGAACGGCTGAAGACGGTCTATAAGACAGAGTGGTTCCGCGAGGATGGTGCGCAGTACCCGATCCGGATCTGCTTTATGAAGGATGAAGCGGTGATCGGGCTGGATACGACCGGGGAGTCGTTACACAAACGTGGCTATCGGAAGCTCACAGCCAAGGCGCCGATCTCCGAGACACTGGCTTCGGCACTGATTATGCTGACACCGTGGAAGGCGGATCGCATTCTGGTCGATCCGTTCTGCGGAAGCGGTACATTCCCGATCGAGGCGGCCATGATGGCGGCCAACATTGCGCCGGGCATGAATCGGAGCTTCCTTGCGGAGAACTGGAAAAATCTTGTGCCGCGCAGGCATTGGTACAATGCGGTCGAGGAGGCGCAGGATCTCGTGGATGATACCGTCGAGACGGACATTCAGGGCTACGATATCGATGGCGAAGTGATCAAGGCGGCACGGGAAAATGCGCGTCTGGCAGGTGTGGATCACCTGATTCATTTTCAGCAGCGCGGGGTCAGTGAGCTGAACCATCCGAAAAAATATGGATTTGTCATCACGAATCCGCCGTATGGCGAGCGAATTGAGGATCGGGCGAATCTGCCGGCACTGTACACGGAGATCGGGAAGGCGTTTTCACGGCTGGATTCCTGGTCGGAGTATGTGATTACTTCTTATGATCAGGCGGAAAATTATATCGGAAGAAAAGCGGACAAGAACCGGAAAATTTACAATGGCATGATCAAGACCTACTATTATCAGTTTCTGGGGCCACGCCCGCCGAAACGCAAAAATGAGGAGAAGGTCTGAAACATGAGACAAACATATTCCGTCTGGCTTTTGGCGGGGCTTATGCTGACGAATCTGCCTTCTGCCGTTGCGAGGGCCGAAATCCCGGAGGTTTTGCAGGCGTTGCCATTGCAATACTGTTCGGCGGAAGATGGGCAGAAGCCGGAAGTTAAGAACCAGGGCGATTATGGTACCTGCTGGGCACTGGCGGCGACATCGGCAATGGAAGCGTCGCTGCTGCCGGAAGAGCATCTGGTCTTTTCGGCAGATCATATGGCATTAAATAACGCATTTGCAGTCGATCTGAACGATGGCGGGGACTACCGGATGGCGATGGCCTACCTTGCCGGCTGGCAGGGGCCGGTGCTGGAGGAAGAGGATCCATATGGGGATGCGTATTCACCGGAGGGACTGCTCCCGGCGGTGCATGTACAGGAAATGCGACTTTATGAGGGAGCGTCCCGGGAGGAGCTGAAAAAGGCGATCCGGACCTATGGTGCGGTGCAGACTTCCTTATATATGAGCCGTGCGACGACTGCAGAGAATCAGCCGTATTACAATGCATTTCTTTCTGCATATGAATATCCGACGGACCGGGATCCGAGTCATGATGTGATTTTGGTTGGCTGGGATGATACGATCTCTCGGTTTTTGTTCCGGGATGTGCCGGATGAGGACGGCGCGTGGGTGTGTCAGAACAGCTGGGGCAGTTCCTTTGGCGAGGACGGGCTTTTTTATGTCTCTTATGCAGACGCGACGATCACCGGGCAGGCGATTGCCTATACGAGAATCGAGCCAACGGATAATTATGACCGGATCTATCAGACGGATCCGTGTGGGTGGCAGGGCAGCCTTGGATATGGAAAAGAAGAGTGTTGGTTTGCCAACCGCTATGAAGCAGAGGAGGCAGAAACGCTTGCGGCGGTCGGATTCTATGCGACGGGGAAGAATACGTCGTATGAGGTGTATTTCCAGCCGGACGGACCAAATGGCCGGGCAGAGCGGATGCTGCTGCAGAGCGGCACCTTTACCGATGCAGGCTATTATACGGTGCAGCTGGATGCGCAGAAGCCACTGGAAAAGGGTGAGGCATTTTATGTGATAGTCAAGATCCATACGCCGGGAAGCCGCTTCCCGGTAGCAGCGGAATATCATTCGGATGCACATACGGCAACGGTGACGACGGATGGAAAATATGGCTATCTCAGCAGTGACGGGGAGAGCTGGATCCATACAGAAGAAACATTTGGAGCGAATATCTGTCTGAAAGCTTATACTAGGACGTAATGGAAAAATCATTTATAAACGGAGGAAAACATGGAGCATAGAATCATATTTGCGACCGGAAATGCCGGAAAAATGAAAGAAGTGCGGATGATTCTCGGAGATCTCGGTGTTCCGGTGCTCTCGATGAAAGAGGCCGGTATTGCGGCCGACATCGTGGAGAATGGAAAAAGCTTTGAAGAGAATGCTGTGATCAAGGCGGAGGCGATCCGGAACCTGACTGCGGACGGTGATCTTGTGCTTGCGGATGATTCCGGACTGGAGATCGACTATCTCGATGGTGCGCCGGGTATTTATTCCGCGCGCTTTATGGGAGAGGACACGTCCTATGTTGTGAAAAATACGGCTCTGATAGAAAAACTTGCCGGGGTGCCGGAAGAGAAGCGTACGGCCCGGTTTGTCTGTGCGATTGCCTGTGCGCTGCCGGATGGCCGTACGATTACGACGCGCGGTGTCATGGAAGGTGTGATTGCACACGAGATCCGTGGCGAAAATGGTTTTGGCTATGATCCGATTTTTTATCTTCCGGAATTTGACTGCACCTCGGCGGAAATCACACCGGAACAGAAGAATGAGGTGAGCCATCGCGGAAAAGCGTTGCGGGCAATGCGAAAAGAATTGCAGGGATTATTTACAAAATCAGAAAAAGGACCGGAGGCAAAACGATGATAGCACTGATTGTGAGCGATACCCACGGACGGGAAGAAAATCTGGAGTGGGTGCTGGATGAAATTGGCATGCCGGATGCGCTGATCCATCTCGGAGACTCGGAAGGCGGTGAGGATACGATTCCGACGCTTGTGACCTGTCCGGTCTATATGGTGGCCGGAAACTGTGATTTTTTCTCGAGGCTTGCGAAAGCGCAGATCGTGGAGCTCGGAGGTCACCGGATCCTGATTACCCACGGACATTATCACTATGTAACGGTCGGCATCCGGGATTTGGCAGAAGAAGCAAAGGCAAACGGCTGCGACATCGCGATGTTCGGGCATACACATCGCCCGCTGCTCGATGAAAGTGATCCGGAGCTGACCGTGCTGAATCCAGGCAGTTTATCGTTTCCACGTCAGGAAGGGCGCAGACCGAGCTACGCGCTGATGGAGTATGAAGAGAGCGGGGAAGCGAGATTTGAGATCCGGTATTTATAGGATGAAAGATCGCAGGTCCTTACCAACTGCGGATTGCAGCTTTATACCTTATACGAATCATAATCATCTATGAAAAAAAGCTTGACTCAGCGGGCGCTCGTGTGGTATATTGAACGAGCGTATGGAAGCAGGCTTTTTTTTTGTGCCTAAAACAAAAAACGCAGTTTTTACTGTTGACACAAAGAAAATAGGAAAGCGAGGTGGAAGTTGTGCGCGTTAGAATCACATTGGCATGTACAGAATGTAAGCAGCGTAATTACAACATGACAAAGGATAAGAAGACTCATCCGGACAGAATGGAAACGAAGAAGTACTGTCGTTTCTGCAAGAGACACACATTACACAAAGAAACGAAATAATTTCGATGGATTCGTGCAAAGGAAGTGGGAATTATGGCAGAGAAAGCAGAGAAGAGCTCTAAAAAGAGCTGGTTTGACGGCCTGAAAGCTGAATTCAAGAAGATTATATGGCCGGACCGCAAGTCGCTGGTAAGGCAGACTGGTGCCGTCGTTGCCGTTTCTATCGTACTTGGAGTGATGATTGCAGTTCTGGATTTTATTTTCCAGTACGGCATCGACATTCTGGTGAATATCAGTTTCTAAATGAGTGAGGGCAAAGGTGATTGTATGGCAGAAGCATGCTGGTATGTAGTGCATACCTATTCCGGGTATGAGAACAAGGTAAAGGCCAACATCGAGAAGACAATCGAGAACCGGCATCTGGAAGACCAGATACTGGAAGTGCGTGTGCCTCTTCAGGATGTTGTAGAAGTGAAAAACGGTGTCAAGAAAACAGTTCAGAAGAAGATGTTTCCGGGCTATGTGCTTCTCAACATGATTATGAACGATGATACCTGGTATGTTGTCAGAAACACGAGAGGTGTCACGGGATTTGTTGGACCGGGATCCAAGCCGGTACCGCTTACTGACACAGAGATGTTCAACCTGGGTATCCAGGCAGACAACATTTCCGTCGAGTTTGCTGAAGGAGATATGGTCACGGTGATCAGCGGCGTATGGAAAGATACCGTCGGTGTGATCCAGTCTATCAACGAGAGCAAGCAGATCGTTACAATCAATGTCGAGCTGTTCGGTCGTGAAACACCGGTAGAGATCAGTTTTTCTGAGATCCGCAAGGCGTGAGCGCGTCGGATTCTAAATCATGTAACAAGTCGTTATCCGCGGCGATGGCCGTCGGACGTGGGAGGGAGGACTCCCGACATTACCACATAGGAGGTGCCTGACATGGCAAAAAAGGTAACAGGTTATATTAAATTACAGATTCCTGCTGGCAAAGCAACACCAGCACCACCAGTTGGACCGGCTCTTGGTCAGCATGGTGTTAATATTGTTCAGTTCACAAAAGAGTTCAATGCAAGAACCGCTGATAAGGGCGATCTGATCATCCCGGTAGTTATCACGGTTTACGCAGACAGAAGCTTCAGCTTCATCACAAAGACTCCGCCTGCAGCAGTTCTGCTGAAGAAGGCTTGCAACCTGAAGTCCGGTTCCGGAGTTCCGAACAAGACAAAGGTAGCTACCATCTCCAAGGACAAGGTAAGAGAGATCGCAGAGATGAAGATGCCGGACCTGAACGCAGGCAGCATCGAGGCAGCTATGAGCATGATCGCAGGTACCGCACGCAGCATGGGTATCACGGTTGAAGAGTAGGAATTGAACAAGTGGGAGGGTTATTCCCGCGAATACCACCAGGAGGTTATTTAATATGAAAAGAGGAAAGAAATACGTTGAGGCTGCAAAAACGATCGACCGCGCAGCACTCTACGATGTAAATGAAGCTGTTGCACTCGTTAAAAAAGCAGCAGTAGCGAAGTTTGATGAGACAATCGAAGTTCATATCAGAACAGGCTGTGATGGACGTCATGCAGATCAGCAGATCCGTGGCGCTGTCGTTCTTCCGCACGGTACCGGTAAGCAGGTTCGCGTACTTGTATTCGCTAAGAATGCAAAGGCTGACGAAGCAAAGGCTGCTGGCGCTGAGTTCGTAGGAGCTGAGGAGCTGATTCCGAAGATCCAGAACGAGGGATGGCTTGATTTCGACGTAGTAGTAGCTACACCGGACATGATGGGCGTTGTAGGACGTCTGGGCCGTATCCTTGGACCGAAGGGCCTGATGCCGAACCCGAAGGCAGGCACCGTTACTATGGATGTAACGAAGGCTGTCAACGATATCAAGGCTGGTAAGATTGAATACAGATTGGACAAGACCAACATCATTCATGTGCCAATTGGAAAAGCTTCTTTCACTGAGGAGCAGTTAACGGACAACTTCCAGACGCTTATTGAAGCAATTAACAAGGCGAAGCCGGCAGCTGTAAAGGGTCAGTATCTGAAGAGCGTAACGATCGCTCCGACGATGGGACCGGGCGTAAAGCTGAATCCTGTTAAGCTTGCTTAATTAATATGCAATACCAGATCCCCGAAGGTGCGCGCTTCGGGGATCTTTTTGAACAAAAAAGTAAAAATTACTCTTGACAGGAATACGATCGTGTGTTATCTTATTCCAGATGACTGCCGAAGACAGCAGGTGCCGCAAGGCATAAGGAGAAAACGCCTGCCGAGGAGTATAAGATTCTAAGGAAGAATTTGACTACCCCTCTGTGCGCAGAGGGGTTTTTATCATTCCTGTTATACGGCGGTACACTCAAATCTATAAGGAGGTGCACCATTCATGGCAAAAGTTGAACTGAAGAAACCGGTTGTTGCTGAGATTTCTGAGAACATCAAAGACGCACAGGCTGTTGTTCTGGTTAGCTATTGCGGAATTACCGTGGAAGCAGACACCGCGCTTCGTAAGGAGCTGCGTGAAGCTGGCATTACCTACAAGGTATACAAGAACACGATGATGAATTTCGCATTCAAGGATACAGACTGCGAGCCGCTTTCCAAGCATCTGGAAGGACCGAATGCAATCGCTATTTCAAAAGATGATGCGACTGCTCCGGCAAGAATCATTTCCAAGTATGCAAAGACAGCTCCGACACTGAAGATGATCGCTGGTGTCGTAGAAGGCAATTACTATGACGAGAAGGGCGTTGCCGCTCTGGCAAGCGTTCCGTCAAGAGAAGAACTTCTCGGAAAACTGCTTGGAAGCATCCAGTCCCCGATCGCAAATCTTGCTCGCGTACTCAATCAGATCGCAGAGTCCAAGACCGAAGGCGCAGCAGAATAAGAAGCTGCCAAGGGACATTTGTGTTCCACATAAGGAACGAAGCGGCATAGCCGCATAAAACAGTGAAATTTCACCAAAATGATCAGGAGGAAAAAGAAATGGCAAAGTTGACAACAGCTGAGTTTATTGAAGCAATCAAAGAGTTATCCGTACTTGAGCTCAACGAGCTGGTAAAGGCATGTGAGGAAGAGTTTGGCGTATCTGCAGCAGCAGGCGTTGTAGTAGCAGCAGCAGGCGCTGGCGCAGCTGAGGAAGCTGAAGAGAAGACTGAGTTCGATGTAGAGCTGACTGAGGTTGGCCCGAACAAGGTTAAGGTTATCAAGGTTGTTCGTGAGGCAACTGGTCTTGGCCTGAAGGAAGCTAAGGAAGTCGTTGACGGCGCTCCGAAGGTAGTTAAGGAGGGCGCATCCAAGGCTGAGGCTGAGGAGCTGAAGACAAAGCTCGAGGCAGAGGGCGCAAAGGTTACTCTGAAATAATAGTTGCGATAGCAGCAAGCTGTATAGAGCGACAGAAGACAGCTGCAGGAACTCGTTTCCGGCAGCTGTCTTTTCTGTTTACACGGGCGACGAACCAAATAACCGTGGCTGGAACATATAGGGCTTCAGCCGTCAGCAAAGAGGGAGCGGAGCCCCCTTTTTGCTGACGGCTGAATAAAAAAGCAGAAGAAAAAAGAACTTGACATACAGACTGATTTGTGCTAGAGTGTAGGTTGCACTATTGTGCAGGAGTATACCCTGCGGTATTACTATGCCCAAAAGTTGAATCAGACTGCAGAAAGAACAGAGGTGAAACATCAATGGAGAAAAACAGGATACGTCCTATTACAAATGGTAAAGGATTTCGTATGAGTTATTCGCGGCGAAAAGAAGTTCTTGAGATGCCGAATCTTATTGAGGTTCAGAAGGACTCTTACCAGTGGTTTCTGGATGAAGGACTCAAGGAAGTCTTTGATGATATTTCCCCGATTGAAGACTATGCAGGAAAGCTGAGTCTTGAATTTGTGGATTTCAAGCTGTGTGAAGATGATGCGAAATACTCAATTGAAGAGTGTGTGGAGCGTGACGCTACTTATGCAGCGCCGCTGAAGGTCAAGGTCCGTCTCCATAATAAAGAGAATGATGAGATCAGTGAGCATGAGATATTCATGGGTGATCTGCCGCTGATGACCGCTACCGGTACGTTCGTGATTAACGGTGCCGAGCGTGTTATTGTCAGCCAGCTTGTTCGATCCCCGGGTATCTATTATGCAATCGCCCACGATAAGCTGGGTAAAAAGCTGTACTCCTGTACTGTTATTCCGAACCGTGGTGCATGGCTGGAATACGAGACAGACTCCAATGATGTATTTTATGTGCGTGTAGACCGTACCAGAAAGGTGCCGGTAACAGATCTCATCCGTGCGCTGGGATTTGGTTCTGATGCGGAAATCTTAGAGCTGTTCGGCGAGGAGCCGAAGATTGTGGCGACGATCCAGAAGGATCCGGTACACACCTATGAGGAAGGTCTTCTGGAGCTGTATAAGAAGATCCGTCCGGGTGAGCCGCTTGCTGTAGAGAGCGCTGAGAGTCTGATTATGAGCATGTTCTTCGATCCGCGCCGCTATGATCTGGCGAAGGTCGGAAGATATAAGTTCAATAAGAAGCTGATGCTTCGCAACCGTATCGCAGGCCATGTTCTTGCAGAGGACGTGATTGACCCGACGACCGGCGAGGTGATCGCTGAGGCAGGCACACAGGTATCCCGTGAGCTCGCTGATACGATCCAGAACGCAGCCGTACCGTACGTGATGATCCAGACCGAGGAGCGCGACGTAAAGGTGCTCTCCAGCATGATGGTCGATCTGCGTACCTATGTAGACTGCGATCCGCACGAGCTCGGTATTACAGAGTTAGTATATTATCCGGTACTTGAAAAAATACTGGAAGAAAATGAAAGCATTGACGATATCAAGGATGCGATCCGCAGATCCGTACACGATCTGATTCCGAAGCACATTACGAAGGAAGATATCATTGCATCCATCAACTACAATATCCATCTGGAGTACGGCATCGGCAACGATGACGATATCGACCATCTGGGCAACCGTCGTATCCGTGCGGTCGGCGAGCTGCTGCAGAACCAGTACCGGATCGGTCTTTCCAGACTGGAGCGTGTGGTTCGTGAGCGTATGACCACACAGGAGACTGAGGGCATTTCCCCGCAGTCTCTGATCAATATCAAGCCGGTTACGGCAGCGGTCAAGGAGTTCTTCGGATCTTCCCAGCTGTCCCAGTTCATGGACCAGAACAACCCGCTTGGTGAGCTGACTCATAAGAGACGTCTTTCCGCGTTGGGACCGGGTGGTCTGTCAAGAGACCGTGCCGGATTCGAGGTACGAGACGTTCATTATTCTCATTACGGAAGAATGTGCCCGATCGAGACGCCTGAGGGACCGAACATCGGACTGATCAACTCTCTTGCATGCTATGCAAGAATCAATGAGTACGGTTTCGTAGAAGCACCGTACCGCAAGATCGATAAGACAGATCCGAAGAATCCGCGTGTCACCGATGAGGTTGTATACATGACCGCAGATGAAGAGGATAATTACCATGTAGCACAGGCGAACGAGGCACTTGATGAGGAAGGCCATTTCATCCGTAAGAATGTTTCCGGTCGTTACCGCGAGGAGACGCAGGAGTACGAGCGCAGCATGTTTGATTACATGGACGTATCCCCGAAGATGGTATTCTCGGTGGCTACAGCCCTGATTCCGTTCCTGCAGAAAGACGATGCGAACCGTGCGCTGATGGGATCCAACATGCAGCGTCAGGCCGTTCCGCTTCTGACTACCGAGGCTCCGGTCGTTGGTACTGGTATGGAAGTAAAGACGGCAGTAGACTCCGGTGTCTGCGTAGTGGCAAAGCACGCAGGTGTCGTAGAGCGTTCGGAGTCCAACCGTATCATCATCCGCTGCGAGGATGGTACGAAGGATGAGTACCGCCTGACGAAGTTTGCCCGAAGCAACCAGAGCAACTGCTACAACCAGCGCCCGATCGTGTTCAAGGGCGACCATGTAGAAGCAGGCGATGTCATCGCAGACGGTGCATCTACCTCCAATGGTGAGATCGCGCTTGGTAAGAACCCGCTGATCGGTTTCATGACATGGGAAGGTTACAACTACGAGGACGCAGTTCTCTTAAGTGAAAAGCTTGTTATGAACGATGTCTACACATCCGTTCATATTGAAGAATATGAAGCAGAAGCACGTGATACGAAGCTCGGGCCGGAAGAGATCACAAGAGATGTTCCGGGTGTCGGCGATGATGCGCTGAAAGATCTGGATGAGCGCGGAATTATCCGTATCGGTGCTGAGGTACGTGCCGGTGACATTCTGGTCGGAAAGGTGACTCCGAAGGGAGAGACTGAGCTGACCGCAGAGGAGCGCCTGCTGCGCGCGATCTTCGGTGAGAAGGCACGGGAAGTGCGTGATACCTCCCTGAAGGTACCACACGGTGAGTATGGTATTGTCGTAGACGCCAAGGTATTTACCCGTGAGAATGGCGATGAGCTGGCTCCGGGCGTTAACCAGGCCGTACGTATTTACATTGCGCAGAAGAGAAAGATCTCTGTCGGCGATAAGATGGCAGGACGTCATGGTAATAAGGGTGTCGTTTCCCGCGTACTTCCGGTAGAGGATATGCCGTTCCTTCCGAATGGTCGTCCGCTCGACATCGTACTGAATCCGCTGGGCGTTCCGTCCCGAATGAATATCGGACAGGTCCTGGAGATTCACTTGAGCCTTGCTGCAAAGGCACTTGGCTTCAATGTATCGACGCCGGTATTCGATGGCGCGAACGAGAACGATATCATGGACACTCTGGATCTTGCAAATGACTACGTAAATATGGAGTGGGATGAGTTCGAGGAGAAGCATGGCGATGAGCTGCTTCCGGAGGTTCTGGATTATCTGTATGAGAACCGCGACCACAGAGCACTGTGGAAGGGCGTTCCGATTTCCAGAGACGGAAAGGTGCTGCTGCGTGACGGACGTACCGGAGAATACTTCGACAGCCCGACAACGATTGGACACATGCATTACCTGAAGCTGCATCATCTGGTAGACGATAAGAGCCAGGCACGTTCTACCGGACCGTACTCCCTCGTTACACAGCAGCCGCTGGGTGGTAAAGCTCAGTTCGGCGGACAGCGTTTCGGAGAGATGGAGGTTTGGGCGCTTGAGGCTTACGGCGCTTCCTACACACTGCAGGAGATCCTGACCGTGAAGTCCGACGATGTCGTAGGACGTGTGAAGACTTATGAAGCAATTATCAAGGGAGACAATATCCCTGAGCCGGGTATTCCGGAGTCCTTCAAGGTTTTGCTCAAGGAGCTGCAGTCACTTGGACTGGATGTCAGAGTGCTGAAGGATGACAATACAGAGGTTGAGATTATGGAGTCGATCGATTACGGCGATACGGATCTTCGTTCCGTAATTGAAGGCGACCGGAAGTATCATGATAAAGAAGAGGAGTCCTTCGGAAAGCATGGCTACAGCCAGCAGGAGTTTGACGGTGAGGAACTGGTGAACGTAGAAGAGGATGCCCCGGAAGATGATGATTATCTGGAGCTGGACGAGACTTTTGACGAAGAGTAGTATGGGAAAGGAGTACCATCAATGCCAGAGACAACGAACAACGAAGTGTATCAGCCGATGACGTTTGATGCAATTAAGATTGGGCTGGCTTCTCCGGAGAAGATCAGAGAGTGGTCTCACGGAGAGGTAAAAAAGCCTGAAACAATAAATTACCGTACCTTAAAGCCAGAGAAGGACGGACTGTTCTGCGAGCGCATTTTCGGACCGAGCAAGGACTGGGAATGCCATTGCGGAAAGTATAAGAAGATCCGTTATAAAGGTGTGATCTGTGATCGCTGCGGAGTTGAAGTCACCAAGTCCAGCGTCCGCCGTGAGCGTATGGGTCACATCGAGCTTGCCGCTCCGGTTTCTCATATCTGGTACTTCAAAGGCATCCCGTCCCGTATGGGACTGATGCTGGACCTTTCTCCGCGTACACTGGAGAAGGTTCTGTATTTCGCAAATTACATTGTCCTCGATCCTGGTAAAACGGATCTTTCCTATAAGCAGGTTCTGACTGAGAAGGAATATCAGGAAGCGAAGGAAAAGTGGGGCAATGCATTCCGTGCAGATATGGGTGCGGAGTCCATTCAGGAGCTGTTAAAGGCGATTGACATGGAAAAGGAGTCCGAGGAGCTCAAGAGAGGTCTGAAGGAGTCCACCGGCCAGAAACGTGCCAGAATCATCAAGCGTCTGGAAGTCGTAGAGGCATTCCGCGAGTCCGGCAACCGTCCGGAGTGGATGGTTATGGATGTAATTCCGGTCATTCCGCCAGATCTGCGTCCGATGGTACAGCTGGATGGAGGACGTTTTGCGACCTCTGACCTGAATGATCTGTACCGTCGTATCATCAACCGAAACAACCGTCTGAAGAGACTGCTGGAGCTGGGCGCTCCGGACATCATTGTCCGCAACGAGAAGCGTATGCTGCAGGAGGCAGTCGATGCCCTGATCGATAACGGCCGCCGTGGCCGTCCGGTTACCGGCCCGGGCAACCGTGCACTGAAGTCTCTGTCTGACATGCTGAAAGGTAAGTCCGGACGTTTCCGTCAGAACCTGCTCGGAAAGCGTGTAGACTATTCCGGACGTTCCGTTATCGTCGTAGGACCGGAGCTGAAGATTTATCAGTGCGGTCTGCCGAAGGAAATGGCAATCGAGCTGTTTAAGCCGTTCGTTATGAAGGAGCTGGTTGCAAACGGCATTTCTCACAATATCAAGAGCGCAAAGAAGAGCGTAGAGCGTCTCGAGCCGCAGGTATGGGATGTGCTCGAGGAAGTCATCAAAGAGCATCCGGTCATGCTGAACCGTGCTCCTACACTGCACCGTCTTGGAATTCAGGCATTTGAGCCGATTCTGGTAGAAGGTAAGGCGATCAAGCTGCATCCGCTTGTTTGTACCGCATTCAACGCGGACTTCGACGGAGACCAGATGGCGGTACACCTTCCGCTTTCTGTAGAGGCTCAGGCAGAGTGCCGCTTCCTGCTGCTCTCCCCGAACAACCTTCTGAAGCCGTCTGACGGAGGCCCGGTAGCGGTTCCGTCTCAGGATATGGTTCTTGGTATTTACTACCTGACACAGGAGAGACCGGGAGCACGCGGCGAAGGCATGTTCTTCCACGACGTAAACGAGGCGATTCTCGCATACGAGAATAAATACATCACCCTGCAGTCCAAGATCACCGTCCGCACGACGAAGAAGATGGAAGACGGCAGAGAGATTACCGGAAATGTAGATTCCACACTGGGAAGATTCCTCTTCAATGAGATTCTCCCGCAGGATCTGGGCTTTGTAGACCGCACGATCGAAGGAAACGAGCTGAAGCTTGAGGTAGACTTCCTGGTCGGCAAGAAGGGTCTGAAGCAGATTCTGGAAAAGGTTATTCATACACATGGCGCGACCAAGACCGCTGAGGTTCTGGACAGCATCAAGTCCATGGGTTACAAATATTCGACAAGAGCAGCGATGACCGTATCCATTTCGGATATGACCGTACCGCCGCAGAAGCCGGAGATGATCAAGAATGCGCAGGATGTCGTTGACCGGATTACCCGCAACTACAAGCGTGGACTGATCACGGACGAGGAGCGTTACAAAGAGGTTATCGAGACCTGGAAGGAGACGGACGATGCTCTGACCAAGGCACTGCTTGGCGGACTGGATAAGTACAACAACATCTTCATGATGGCGGACTCCGGAGCACGTGGATCGGATAAGCAGATCAAGCAGCTGGCTGGTATGCGAGGCTTGATGGCAGATACGACCGGTCACACGATCGAGCTGCCGATTAAGTCCAACTTCCGTGAAGGTCTGGACGTACTGGAGTACTTCATGTCTGCACATGGAGCACGTAAGGGACTGTCTGATACGGCGCTGCGTACCGCAGACTCCGGTTATCTGACCAGACGACTGGTTGACGTATCGCAGGATCTGATTATCCGTGAGATGGACTGCTGGAGCGGTCAGGGCGAGATCCCGGGCATGTATGTAAAGCAGTTCTCGGATGGAAAGGAAGAGATCGAGAGCCTGCAGGAGCGTATTACAGGACGTTTCTCCTGTGAGGATATCAAGACGGCCGACGGTGAAGTCATTGTAAAGGCCAACCACATGATCACGCCGAAGCGTGCGGCTCGTATCATGAAGGAAGGCGTAGATGAGAATGGTGAGCAGTTCAAGAAGATCAAGGTTCGTACGATTCTGACCTGCCGTTCCCATATCGGTATCTGTGCAAAGTGCTACGGCGCGAACATGGCGACCGGTGAGCCGGTACAGGTCGGTGAGTCTGTCGGTATCATCGCGGCACAGTCCATCGGTGAGCCGGGTACACAGCTGACGATGCGTACCTTCCATACCGGCGGTGTTGCAGGTGGAGATATTACACAGGGTCTTCCGCGTGTCGAGGAGCTGTTCGAGGCACGTAAGCCGAAGGGACTTGCAATTATCACAGAGATCGCAGGACTTGCGACCTTAAAGGATACAAAGAAGAAGCGTGAGATCGTGGTGACCAACGAGGAGACTGGAGAGTCCAAGACATATCTGATCCCGTACGGTTCCCGTATCCGTCAGGTGGACGGCATGCATCTGGAGGCCGGTGATGAGCTGACTGAAGGTAGTGTCAACCCGCATGATATTTTAAGAATCAAGGGCGTTGAGGCCGTGCAGGACTACATGCTGCGTGAAGTACAGCGTGTATATCGTCTGCAGGGTGTAGAAATCAACGATAAGCATATCGAAGTCATCGTTCGTCAGATGCTGAAGAAGATCCGCATCGAGAACAACGGTGATACCGAGTTCCTTCCGGGTACACTCGTTGACATTCTCGACTTTGAGGATGCAAATGAGAAGATTATCGAGGAGAACAAGGAGCTTCCGGAGAGCGAGCGCAAAGAGGTCGCAGATGGAAAGCGTGTTATCCTTGGTATCACAAAGGCTTCCCTGGCGACGAACTCCTTCCTGTCAGCAGCATCCTTCCAGGAGACGACGAAGGTACTGACGGAGGCAGCGATCAAGGGTAAGATCGATCCGCTGATCGGTCTGAAAGAGAACGTTATCATCGGTAAGCTGATTCCGGCTGGTACCGGCATGAAGCGTTACCGCAATGTTCAGATCGATACATCCGGAACGGATGATTATCTGTATGAGCAGCCGGAGGAAGAGGATGACGAGGTAGCGCTTTCGGAGATGGACGGCGCAGCGGAGACACAGGCGGAAGATACTTCCGCAGCTGAGACTGCAGCACCGGAGACCACCGAGGAGGCTACAACTGACGAGGCACCGGAGACGGCAGCTGAGGAGACTTCTTCCGAGGAAGAGTAAGAGATATAAAAGAGAAATGATTTAAAGAAAGCTCCCTTCCGGGCGTTATCAGTCGAGTAGATCGACTGGTAAACGCCGGAGGGGAGCTTTTTAACCGAATCAAGCAAGTCCCCTGCTTCAATTGCGCAAAGCAATAAGCAGTGGGTTGGGACTTGCTTGTATCAGGAGTGGTACAAGCCACTCCTGATAAGCTGCGAAGCGGCTATTCGGTTATGAGCAAGTAGCGAAG
>JAQXGF010000048.1 GCA_029006155.1 Lachnospiraceae bacterium | reverse complement strand
GTCGATCTGGTCGTTCGGGGTGAAGAATCCGTTGTTGTCGCCTGCCGGTGCTTCTTCTGTCTCCTCTGCTGCGTCAGTGGACTCTGCCTTTGCCTCTGCCTTCTTTGCAGCCGCTGCGCCGACCGATTTCATCGTCGGGAAGAGCAGCACATCGCGGATCGCTTCTGCGCCTGTCAGCAACATGCACATACGGTCGATACCGAATCCGATACCACCTGTCGGCGGCATACCGATCTCCAGTGCGTTCAGGAAGTCTTCATCGGTGTGGTTTGCTTCCTCGTCACCAGCGTCTGCCAGCGCATCCTGTTCTTTGAAACGCTCTCTCTGGTCGATCGGGTCGTTCAGCTCGGAGTACGCATTTGCCATCTCCCAACCGTTCATGAAGAACTCGAAACGCTCTACATATTCCGGATTCTCCGGCTTCTTCTTCGTGAGCGGGGAGATCTCGATCGGATGATCCATGATGAAGGTCGGCTGAAGCAGATGCTCCTCTACATATTCCTCGAAGAACAGGTTCAGGATATCGCCCTTCTTATGTCTCTCTTCATATGCGATGTTGTGTTCCTTCGCAATCGCTCTTGCCTGCTCGAGAGTCTCGACTTCGTTCCAGTCTACATTTGCATATTTCTTTACTGCGTCTACCATAGTCAAGCGCTCAAACGGTTTGCCGAGATCCATCTCGATGCCCTTGTATACGATGTGGGTCGTGCCGAGCACTTCCTGTGCGACAAAGCGGTACAGATTCTCGGTCAGATCCATCATGCCGTGGTAGTCGGTGTATGCCTGATACAGCTCCATCAGTGTGAACTCCGGATTGTGACGGGTATCGAGCCCCTCATTACGGAATACACGGCCGATTTCATAGACGCGCTCAAGGCCGCCGACGATCAGTCGCTTGAGATACAGCTCCAGAGAAATACGGAGCTTCAGATCCTCGTTCAGTGCATTGAAATGGGTCTCGAACGGACGCGCTGCCGCTCCGCCTGCATTTGCAACGAGCATCGGTGTCTCGACTTCCATAAAGCCCTGTCCGTCCAGATATCTGCGGATCGTGCTGATGATCCGGGAACGCTTTACAAAGGTGTCCTTTACTTCCGGATTCATGATCAGATCCACATAGCGCTGACGGTATCTCGTATCCGTATTCGTCAGTCCGTGGTACTTCTCCGGCAGAATCTGCAGGCTCTTGGAGAGCAGTACAAGCTTCTCCGCGTGGATGGAAATCTCACCGGTCTTCGTCTTGAATACGACGCCTTCGATACCGATGATATCGCCGATATCCAGCTTCTTAAATGCCTTGTATTCCTCTTCGCCTACGCTATCACGTGCAACGTAGCACTGGATGCCACCCTGAAGATCCTGCACGTTGCAGAAGGAGGCCTTTCCCATGACACGTTTTGACATCATACGCCCTGCAATCCGCACGGTCTGGGATTCCAGTTTTTCAAAATTGTCCTTGATCTCAGCGCTGTGGCTGGTTACGTCATATTTGGTGATCTCAAACGGATTCTGTCCGTTTGCCTGAAGCTCAGCAAGCTTCTCGCGGCGTACCTTCAAAAGCTGCTTGGTGTCTACTGCCTGTTCCTTCTTCTGTTCTGCCAATTTTCCCACTCCTTTTCCTCTATCAGATACTTCTCTCGATGCCAAGTACCTTGTATGCGATCTCGCCTGCCTGTGTCTCTACCTGTACGGTATCTCCGACGCTGCGTCCGATCAGTGCCTTGCCGACCGGAGACTCGTTGGAAATCTTGCCCTGAAGGCTGTTTGCCTCAGAGGAGCCGACGATCTTGAATTCCATCTCCTCATCGTACTCTACGTCGTATACCTTTACGGTACAGCCGACGTTGATCTTATCTACGTCTACCTCATCCTCTACGACGACTTCGACGTTCTTGAGGATCTTCTCGATCTCCTCGATACGGGTCTCGATGTCGCGCTGCTCATCCTTCGCTGCATCGTACTCTGCGTTCTCGGAAAGGTCGCCCTGCTCACGCGCCTCTTTGATCTTTCCTGCGACTTCTTTTCTTCTGTTTACCTTTAAATCATGCAGCTCGTCCTCGAGCTTTTTTAATCCTGCATAAGTCAATAAGCTTTTTTTTGCTTCCATTTTTATCTACACCCTTCCTGCTATTCCATTGCTCTTCTTGTAAGCAAAACAGATTGCAATGCGAAACCGCACTGCAATCATCGTACTATAATAGCTGATTCGCACCTTTTTGTCAAGGAATATTAGAAGCGCTCCATCAGCATTTCTTCGAGCTTCTGATAGCTCTCCACCTCATTGATACAGCCCCGCAGCTTCGCGGAATTCGGGTAGCCTGCCGTGTACCAGGAAATGTGTTTGCGCATTTCGCGGATACCGGTATATTCCCCTTTGTATTCGATTTCCATGCGTGTGTGCCGCAGCATCATATCGCGCACTTCTTCCTTCGATGGGCGCGGCGGGATCTGCCCCGTCGCCAGATAGTCCCGGATCTCCCGGAAGATCCATGGGTTGCCGCGGGCTCCGCGGCCGACCATCACGCCGTCACAGCCGGTCTCAGCCAGAAGCTGCTTTGCCTTTGCGGCAGAGTCCACATCCCCGTTTCCGATGACCGGGATCGAGACCGCCTCTTTGACCTGACGGATGATGTCCCAGTCTGCCGTCCCGGTATAGTACTGTTCCCGCGTGCGCCCATGCACCGCGACCGCCGCCGCGCCGGATGCCTCGGCGATCCGCGCGATCTCGACTGCATTGACCTCATCCGCGGTGAAGCCTTTCCGGATCTTGACCGTCACCGGCTTTTTGATCGCCCGTGCGGTCTTGCTGACGATCTGCTCCACCAGCTTCGGATTGCGCATCAGTGCGGAGCCCTCGCCGTTCCCGGCCACTTTCGGCACCGGACAGCCCATGTTGAGGTCGAGCACATCAAAGTCTCTCTCCTCAATATATGCGGCCATCTCGCTGATAATATCCGGATCTGCCCCAAAGAGCTGCAGCGATACCGGATGCTCCGCCGGTGATGTCTCCAGAAGTGCCACGGTATTCTTATTATGGAAGGAAATGGCTTTCGCACTCACCATCTCCGTGCAGACCATCCCGGCTCCCTGCTCCTTGCAGAGCAAACGAAATGGCAGGTCGCTCACCCCTGCCATCGGCGCCAGTATGACGTTATTTGCCAGTTCTACGTTTCCGATCTTCATGCATTCATCCTCATCCAAGCCCGTTTGCCAGCAGCACACGGTAATACATTTCCAGCGAACGGAGCAGCTCTTCCTCGCTTCGCTGCAGCTCCTTGATCTTCAGCACCGCGCCGATCTCGTCGTAGGTCGTATCATTCTCCGTGGCCTCGGTGCGAAAATGCAGATAGCCATCTTTGTCAAACTCCAGCAGCAAAATGCCGCCCACGTCGTTCGTGTACAGAACACACATCACCTTCAGCTCATCCTGAATCTGCTTCGGGAGATTGCTGAACTTCGGGTTCAGATAATACTTTTCATCATAAGAATTGGCTCCGCAGAGCACAACGTTTTCTTCTTTTTGTTCCATAGTTACCTCTTTCTATCTTTTACACGTATCCGTAAATCCCACGCACCGACACCTCACCTGCATAGACCGGCTGGACCGTCCCGTCCTCGCGCTCTACGAGCAGATCTCCTTTGTCATCGATCCCGTGCGAAATACCGGTATACTCGTTGCCCGGCTCCAGTACCCGCACCCGGTCATTGATGCCGACGAGCAGCGCATTGTACTCTTCCCGCAGCAAAGAGACATCCTGCGTCTTTTCAAATAATGCATAACACCGGGCAAATTGTTCCATGCTCTCTGCGATCAGACCTGCGCGGTCCACCTTCACCCCGGTCAGAAGCCGCAGGGAAGATGCTGTCTGCTGCAGTTCCTCCGGAAACGACTCCATGTTCACATTGATCCCGGCTCCGATCACCAGATAATTGATGTAGTCGACTTCGCTGCTCATCTCCGTCAGGATCCCGCAGATCTTTTTTCCATCGACCACAATGTCGTTTGGCCATTTGATCTTCGCATCCACATTGCAAAATTCCCGGCAGGCGTTCGCAATCGCCAGTCCCATCACGAGCGTCACAGAGGACGCATGCTCCGGCCGGATCGATGGACGCAGCAGCAGGCTCATCGCGATCGCCGTATCTTTCGGCGTCACCCATACACGCCCCCGCCGGCCTTTTCCTCCGGTCTGTTCTCCGGCGAGCACGAGCGTCGTGCGCTGCTCCCCAGCCTCTGCCATCCGCTTTGCCTCATTATTTGAAGAGTCAATGCGGTCATAATATACGATATTCCACTCTGCGAGTCTGCCCTGCAGGCGGCTTTGTACCTCCTCCGCCGTAATACAGTCCGGACGCTCAAGAATCCGATACCCCTTTCGAGGCACGGATTCTATCACATAACCTTCTTCTTTTAACTGATTCATGACTTTCCAGACTGCGGTCCGGGATACGGAGAGCTTATCGCAGAGCTCCTGCCCGGACACATAGCCGTCAGCCTCATACAGAGCGGACAGAATACTTGCTTTCATCTCTTCCGTCCTTTTCCTTTCTACGGCACCGATCTCACCTTACTGGAATCTGTTCGAAAAGCACTTTTCAAACATATTCTAAGAGATCAGGCCCTTTAACCATTCTAAATTGTAGTAAATAAAGTTGCCGGTATAGCCAATCAGCAAAAGCAGGCTCACCCATACAACGACTGTCCGTTTCTGCACAAACCCGAACAGAGCCAGCGCGGTATGCAGCAGGATCGCAAGTGCACTGATGACATTCAGTACCCAGCGGTTCTGCAAAACGCCAAGCAGAAACAGCACACACAGGACATCGGCGGCCAGCGCCGTCAGCATACAGAACGACAGCGCCAGCCGGATATCCTTTTCCTTCATTTTTTTAATGTTTTTCATGCTCCAGTCCCATGGTCGCTGCGATGACAGCCTTAATCGTATGCATCCGGTTCTCCGCCTCATCAAAGACGACCGACTGTGCAGATTCAAATACCTCGTCGGTCACTTCCATCGCGTCCAGTCCGAATTTATCATGGATCTCTTTTCCGATCTTCGTATCCAGATCGTGGAACGCCGGAAGACAGTGCATGAAGATCGCGCTGTCTTTGGCATACGCCATGACCTTTTTATTGACCTGATACGGCAACAGCGCACGGATCCGCTCTGCCCATACTTCATCCGGCTCGCCCATGGATACCCACACATCAGTGTAGATCACATCGGCATCCTTCGCGCCCTCATCCACATCCTCGGTCAGCGTGATCGTCGCACCGCTTTCCTTCGCGTATTCCTCACACTGTGCTACAAGCGCCGCATCCGGGAAATACTCCTTCGACGTGCAGGCCGTAAAATGAAGGCCCAGCTTTGCGCAGACGATCATAAGAGAATTGCCCATATTGTAGCGGGCATCGCCCATGTAGGTCAGCTTCTTACCCTTCAGCTCGCCTAAATGCTCCTGAATCGTCAGCATATCGGCCAGCATCTGCGTCGGATGATACTCATTTGTCAGACCGTTCCACACCGGCACACCGGCATATTTGGCAAGCTCTTCCACGATCTCCTGTCCGAAGCCGCGGTACTCAATGCCATCGTACATTCTGCCAAGCACACGCGCAGTATCACGGATGCTCTCTTTTTTGCCGATCTGAGAACCGCTCGGATCCAGATACGTGCACTGCATACCGAGATCATGCGCTGCCACCTCGAAGGAGCAGCGTGTTCTCGTACTCGTCTTTTCAAAAATGAGGGCGATATTTTTCCCGGTGCGCACCGGCTCCTGGACGCCTGCCTTTTTCTCTGCCTTGTACTTTGCAGAGAGCTTCAGCAGATACATGATCTCCTCCGGTGTATAGTCCTTCAGTGTCAGAAAATTTCTTCCTTTTAAATCCATGGTCTCATCCTCCGTTGTCTAATCTGTATCGGTTCAGTCCTTTGCCACTTCCACCGCTGCCTTTACGGCTGCGGAGAGATTCTGCAGTTCGGACGGGATAATGATCTTTGTCGCTTTTCCGTCTGCTACCTTTTCCATCGCCTCAAAGCTCTTCAGCGCGAGCACAGCCTGATCGGCACCTGCCTCTTTGATCAGACGGATACCTTCTGCGTTTGCCTGCTGTACCTTGCGGATCGCTTCCGCCTCACCTTCTGCCTCGCGGATCATCTTTTCCTTCGCTGCCTCTGCCTTCAGGATCGCTGCCTGCTTCTCCGCCTCAGCGTCGAGGATCGCCGACTGCTTCTTACCTTCTGACACAAGGATCAGGGACTTTTTCTCACCCTCTGCCTTCAGGATGGATTCTCTTCGCTCACGCTCTGCCTTCATCTGCTTCTCCATCGCATCTACGATCTGTGCCGGCGGAAGGATGTTCTTCAGCTCTACACGGTTGACCTTGATCCCCCACGGGTCGGTCGCCACATCCAGAGAAGCGCGCATCTGCGTATTGATCGTCTCACGGGAGGTGAGCGTCTGGTCAAGCTCCATATCACCGATGATATTTCGCAGCGTCGTCGCCGTCAGATTCTCGATCGCCATGATCGGACTCTCGACGCCATAGGTAAAGAGCTTCGGATCGGTAATCTGGAAAAATACGACCGTGTCGATCTGCATCGTAACGTTATCCTTTGTAATTACCGGCTGCGGGTCAAAATCGACGACCTGCTCTTTGAGGTTCACACGCTTTGCCACGCGGTCGATGAACGGCACTTTAAAATGCATGCCGACGTCCCAGGTACCCTGATAGCCACCGAGCCGCTCCACGATAAACGCCTGTGCCTGCGGAACGATCTTCACACAGGATGCCAGCACCAGTAAAATCAAAACGATGAGGATGATCAGAAGGACCTGCCCCACATGAAGTGAAAAACCGCCATAATTACCCATACTAAATTTCCTCCTTTACGATCAGCTTGACTCCGCTGATGCTCTGAATTTTCACACGGGCATTTTTCAGGATCCGTGTGTTGTCCTGTTCGGTACGTGCCGTCCAGTACTGTCCGCGCACCTGTACCTGTCCGCTGTTTGCCAGATTGTCAATCTCCTCTGTCACGACAGCAGTCTCACCGATCAGGCTCTGTGCATTTGTCCTGATCCGGCCATGATTCAGCCATCCGGCAGCCATAGGGCGCGTAAAAAGCAGAAGAATCACAGATATCACGCAAAATACCACAATCTGTATGAGAAGTCCTGCTCCTGCCAGCGCCAGCACAAAAGCCACCAGCGCACCTCCTGCGAACCAGATCGTAGTCAGCCCCAGCGTCACTGCTTCAATCGCGAGCAGCACCACCAGAAGAACCAGCCAGACTATTGCCTGCATATCAAATCCCATGCAGTCATCCCCCTTTCTGCCGTCTGTTCGTTGTCTTGTATTCTAGCATATTTTTATACAAAAAACAACGTGACATGCAGACCCGTTTCCTTATATTTTCCTTAGTGCCCGCCGGACAGCTGCTTCCTGCAAGACAGGCAAACGGAAAGCAGATATTCGCAATCCGCTTCGCGATCTACGTTCAAAACAGAAAAGAAAAAATAAAAGCCGCTTCGATCATACTATCAGAAGCGACTTATCTTTGTACGCTGCGGATAGTGGGACTCGAACCCACACGCCTCGCGGCACAGGAACCTAAATCCTGCACGTCTGCCAATTCCGTCATATCCGCATACATCTTTAATTTTTACTATGACTCTCCATCTACATACAGACCAGTCACCTTCCGCATAACAATATCCATGTGTCGATGTGATGGCAGGGAATTATGCAAACGGTGAATGCTTTGCCTTAGTTTAAGAAAAAAGCTCCGCATCCGCGATGCAAAGCCCTTACTACGACGAATCGCCAAGCTGGGCTAGCCGGATTCGAACCGGCGAATGCAGGAGTCAAAGTCCTGTGCCTTACCGCTTGGCGATAGCCCATTAATAAAGGTGGATAAAGGGATTCGAACCCTTGGCCTCCAGAGCCACAATCTGGCGCGCTAACCAGCTGCGCTATACCCACCATAATGGTTACCCATATTTAATTTTCTTTTTTCAAAGAAAACGAGCCTGAAGGGATTCGAACCCCCGACCCACGGCTTAGAAGGCCGTTGCTCTATCCAACTGAGCTACAGACTCAAAGAGCAGGTGATGGGAATCGAACCCACGTATTCAGCTTGGAAGGCTGATGTTCTACCATTGAACCACACCTGCATGTCATACTGCGTCCGGAAACTGGTAACAATTGATCGGGGTGACAGGATTCGAACCTGCGACCTCCTGGTCCCAAACCAGGCGCTCTAGCCAAACTGAGCCACACCCCGTTATCAAGGTATCTCGAACGCCCTTCGCTTGACGCAAGTAGAATTATAATATAACGTTTTGAAATTGTCAACACCTTTTTTCACAAATTTTCAAAACAATTTTATACAATTTCCGGGCAGCCCGAATCATAAGACTCTGGGCCACCCGGTTTTTCCTTTTTACAGAACCATTCAAAGCAGATGTTCGCAATCCGCCTGACTCCACTTCAGTATAACACTTCTTTCTGCTCAGTAAATCCGGAATGTCTTCACCGCCCACTTGATCACCCGATATGTCGGCGTCTCCAGTTCTTTTACCGCTTCTTTTAGCATCGCGCGGATCGGAATGCCCTGCGGACAGTGCTGCTCGCATTTTCCGCATCCCACGCACTGGGACGCACTGGATGTCTCCCGGCGCATCGCGGTCGACTGCACATACTCCCACATGCCGGACTTTTTCCCCTCGGAATATTTTACATTGTAGCAATGAAATGCCATCGGGATGTCAACGTGCTGCGGGCATGGCATGCAGTAGGCACACCCGGTACACGGTACTTTCATGTATTTCTGGATCTCCGCTTTTACCTGCCCGATCAGCGCCCGGTGCGCATCCGTGAGCATGCTCACATGGGATTCTCCTGCTATCCGGATATTCTCCTTTACCATCTCCATCGAATTCATGCCGGAGAGCACACACGTCACCCCAGGCTGATCCCACAGCCATTTCAGTGCCATCTCTGCCGGCGTCTGAAACAGTCCGGATGTGGCGATCTGCTCCTTTGCCGTCTGCGGAAGGTGCTGCACAAGTCGTCCGCCGCGCAGAGGCTCCATGATGATGACTGGAATCCCTTTCTTTGCCGCATACTCCAGCCCTTCCCGACCGGCCTGCGAATGCTCATCCAGATAGTTGTACTGGATCTGACAGAAATCCCAGTCGTATGCGTCGAGCAGTGCCCGGAAATTTTCCGAATTGCCATGATAGGAAAATCCAATGCTGCGGATCTCCCCGGATGCTTTCTTTTCCGCGATCCAGTCTGCGATGCCGATCCCGACCAGCTTTTCCCATGTCTTCACATCGTTGAGCATGTGCATGAGGTAAAAATCGATGTAATCCGTCCGGAGGCGCCGCAGCTCCTCCTCAAATTTTTTCTGAGCACCGGCTCTTGACTTGATGAGATAATGCGGCAGCTTCGTCGCCAGAAAAATATCCTTCCGGCAGTGATTCCGCTCCAGAATCGTCCCGACTGCCTCTTCGCTTCCCGGATACACATAGGCGGTATCCAGATAATTGACGCCGTGGCGGATCGCATACATCAGCTCCTGCTCCGCCTTGTCCAGGTCCACCGCTGACCCGTTTTTCGTAAAACGCATGCAACCATATCCTAAAATGGACAGTTTCTGCCCTTTTCGGTCTTCCCGATATTCCATGTCGGTTCCTCTCTTTTCCATGATATTATTATTTGGGCAACCGTATCATCTCTCTCGTGATCGACTTCAGATCATGCACGCCGCACATCTCCATCGCATCCGCAAGCTCCGATCCGATCTTTTCGATGTAGAGCTTCACGCCCTCCTCTGCGCCGCCATAGACTGCCGTCACGAACGGACGCGCGATCACAACCGCATCTGCCCCGAGCGCCAGTGCCTTCAGTACATCCACACCGCTCCGAATGCCGCCATCGACGAGAATCTTCATGCCGCTGCCCTGCATCGCATCTGCGATCTCCCCGAGCACCTCTGCCGTCGCCGGACACTGATCGAGCACGCGGCCGCCGTGGTTGCTGACAATGATCGCCGCCGCTCCGGCCTCCTGTGCTTTCCGCGCGCCTCGGACGGTCATCACACCTTTGACAATAAACGGAACCCCTACCGCTTCGGCAATCGCTCGCAACTCTTCGACCGTCTTGCTGCCTGCCGGCGGATCCAGATTTTTCAGGAACGGAAGTCCTGCCCCATCCACATCCATAGCCACAGCAAAGCTCCCGGATGCCTTTACCAGCTCATATTTTTCCCGGAGCGTATCTTCATTCCACGGCTTGATCGTCGGAATTCCGTTGCCATGCTCTGCCGCGATTGCCTTCGACGCAGCTTCCATGACCGCCGGATTCGTCCCGTCCCCGGTAAATGCTGCAATCCCGTTGTCGCTGCATGCCTTCACCAGAATCTGATTGTATTCCATATCATTGTATTTCTCACCATAGTGCAGATTTACCGCACCGACCGGACCTGCAAAAAACGGGTACCGGAATGTTTTTCCAAACAGCGAAAGCGACGTATCTACCGGCCGGTTCTCGCTGATCGTATCCATGTTCACACGGATCTCCTGCCATTTTTCATAATTGCGCATCGCCGTGTCACCGACGCCTTTTGATCCCGGCCCCGGAAGCTGATTTTTGCACGCTCTTCCATTGCAGATCGGACAGACCTTGCAGTAAGCGCCCATATTTCCCCGTGCCTGTTCCATAATGTCCTGATAAGTCATTTTTCTCTTCCCCTCTGTTATTCTCATTTCTTGTTTATAAAGCAATTTTACCTGTGGCCTGAATTGCGAAAATACTTTTCATCCTCGCCCCTCCCGGATCTTCCGCATCATATAGAAATAACTCGGCACCAGCACCAGATCCGCTCCGAGCCATGCCAGGATCTCTGCATAAAAGATCCCGTCCTCCCCGAGCAGCCGTGGAAGGATCAGGGCCGCACCGGTACGCATGACAAATTCTGCAATGCCGGACACCATCGGCAGTACCGTATTGCCCATACCCTGGATGCAGCTGCGCGTCACATGCAGCACATACAGAATCGAGAGGCAAATGCTCATAATCTTCAGATACCGGTATGCAATCGCGAGCACCTCGCCTCCGTTTTTCGCACTGTCTGCAATAAAGAGGCTCAGAATCTGCGGTCCAAACACGAGCATCAGTACCGTGATCACCAGTGACGTCACAAGCGAAATGAGCAGGCCGGCCCGCATCCCCTGTGAAATCCGATCTCTTCTCCCCGCGCCCAGATTCTGTCCCGCATAAGTCACCATCGCATAGCCGTATGAGGTCGCCGCCGTCTCCAGCAGTCCGTACAGCTTATTCGTCGCTGTAAAGCCGGCGATGAATACGACTCCGAATCCGTTGATGACGGTCTGCACGATCATGCCGCCAACCGAAATGACCATATTCTGAAAGGCCATCGGGATGCCGAGCACGAGCAGATGCCCCATCAGCGGGCGCTCCATTTTCCAGTCCTTTTTTGCAAGACGCAGTACCTCAATCTTTTTCAGCTGCATCAGGCAGAACCCGACGGAGATGAGCTGTGCCAGCACCGTCGCGGCAGCTGCTCCCTGCACGCCCCATCCGAATCCCATGACAAACAGAAAGTCCAGCGTGATATTTACGACAGACGCAATCACCATCGCAAGCAGCGGATTCTTTCCATCTCCTAAGGAGCGCAGTACGCTGGCGCAGAAATTGTAGGCCATCACGACCGGTGTGCCTGCAAACAGCACCCGAAGATAAGCGATCGATACCGGCTGGATTTCTTCCGGCGTGTGTAACAGCTCCAGCACCGGTCTGGCACATCCCTGTCCGACCGCCGTCATCCCGACCGCACAGACCACCGCCAACACGATCGAATTGGTCACGACCTGCCGCAGCCTGTGGTAATTGCCCGCACCAAACTGCTGCGCCATCAGAATCGCAAATCCCTGTGCAAAGCCCTGAATCACAGAGAGTACCAGCCAGTTCAGCCAGTCCACCGCGCCAAGCGCCGCCAGCGCATCCACCCCGAGCTGCTTTCCGACGACCGCCGTATCCACCACTGTGTAGAGCTGCTGGCAGAGATTTCCTGCCATCAGAGGCAGAGAAAACAGAAGGAGCAGCCGCAGCGGGCTGCCTTCTGTCATATGTTTCGTACGTGTTTGTTTTATCATCTCTTTTTCTGTTGCAATCGGATATATGCCTGCTATCTGCACATATCCGATTCCTTCCTTATTTAAAACTTACTTGTCACCTGATCCGCACCGTTTGCGCTTCAGTCCACTTTCAGGATCAGCTCCAGCACACGCTTCGCGCTCACCGTCAGCTCGTCCTTTGTAATTCTTCCAGCCTCGTAGTCCTGTTTCAGGCGCTCCGGATAGCCGCAGCCCATCTTGACATCATTGCCGGCCTGAATCTCCAGATACTGCTCTGCATGGTTCCACCAGTCGGTCGTCACAAGGCCGCCAAAGCCCCACTCATCCCGCAGGATGCCGGTCAGCAGATCCTGATTCTCGGAATCACGCTGTCCATTTACGATATTATAGGAAGACATGATCGTCCACGGATCCGCCTCTTTTACAACGATCTCGAAGCCCTTCAGATAGATCTCACGCAGCGCACGCTCGGAGACGCGGGAATCGCTTTCGAAGCGGCAGGTCTCTTTGTTGTTGCAGCAAAAATGCTTTACGGAGGCTGCCACATTGCGGGACTGGATGCCGCGCACCATCGCCGCGCCGGTCTTTCCCGCAATCAGCGGATCCTCGGAATAATACTCAAAGTTTCTTCCGCAGAGCGGGCTTCTGTGGATATTCATCGCCGGGGTCAGCCAGACTGCGATGTTATTTTCCAGTACCTCTGCCGCACCCGCTGCACCGACCTGTTCCACCAGTGGCTCATTCCACGTCGAAGCGAGCAGCGTCGCACACGGGAATGCCGTCGTGTGCACGCCGACTTCCGGACGGATGCGCAATCCGGCCGGGCCGTCTGCCGTCATGATATTCGGCACACCGTACTCCGGCAGGTTGCCGAAGCCAAATGTATTCGCCACACCCGTATTCGGCTGTCCGCACAGCAGTGCGATCAGGTCGTCCACCGAGAGCTGCTCCATAAACGCTTCCAGCGTAATCGTTCCTTCTGCGACCTCCGCAAAAAGTCTCTGCTCTGGTGCCACAGCAAACATTGCCCCGCGTGCCGCCCGCACATCCGGAGCCTTTGCCGGGGTCTGCTTCGGATCCCAGTCTGAGATGCGCACCTTCGTCTCGTCGACCGGCAGTGCCTCCATCGTCCCGTCCGGACACAGGCGCTCTTTCAGCATATTGGACGCACAGCGGCTCTCCAGCTGCTCAATGACTCTGTTTTCCGCTACCGTGTAAACCTCAGATACCTCAACGACATCGCGCACACTCGTCCCGAGCCAGAACTGATAATCGCCCTTCTCCAGCACATATGCCGACGCCTGAACCTTTCCGAGATCATCGTAGGAAGCCAGCTGATAATCGGTCACCTTTAAAGTCACGATCTGCCGCTCTCCCGGCTGTAAAAGCCGTGTCTTTGCATATGCCTTCAGCTCTTTTGCCGGCTTGCCGAGCAGTCCCTGCGGTGCCGTCACATAGAGCTGTACCACTTCTTTTCCCGCATAATCGCCAATATTCGTCACCTCTGCACGTACACAGATGCCGTCTGCCCCCATCTGCACCCCGCACTCTTTTACTTCGAACTGCGTATAGGAAAGCCCGAAGCCAAACGGATAAATGACTTTCTCCTTTGCGCCCGGAATCGTCTCAAAATACCGGTATCCCACATAAATGTCATCCGTATAATTTACATAATATTCTGAATCATGGAAGCCCTCTGAGGACGGATAATCCTCCAGACGTCCTGCAAACGTATCAACCAGCTTTCCGGACGGGCATGCATCCCCGCACAGAAGATCCGCCGCCGCAAGACCGCCTTCCATACCGCCCTGCCATGCCATGAGCACTGCCTGAATCTCCGGATCCGCACAGAACCAGGAAGTATCAACCATACCACCGACGTTCATCACAACGATGACCTTTGCAAAATTCTTCTTTACCGTGTCTACCATCCGCTGCTCGGCATCTGACAGATAAAAATCCCCTCGCTCAAATACCTTCTCCGCACGGGAGAGCAGCTGGCGCTCCTCCTCGCCCTGATATTCGGATATATGCAACTCGCCCGCCTTTACGGTCCGGTCCCAGTTCTCCCCGGAGAACCGGCAGATCGAGATAATCGCCGTATCGGTAAATGCCTTTGCCCCTGCGAGCAGCTCCTGCGGGATCTCCGGCTCTGCGGTCATGCCTGGTACTATGCCCTCGGCATACTGCTGTGCGGTCACTTTCTCATAGAAATCAGCCAGCGGTGCATAGACTGCGACTTTCCCTTCTGCTTCTTTTGCCTTCATTCCTTCCTGCAGGCTGCGCACATAGTCGACCGTCACATCGCCGCTTCCGCCGCCGCCCTTTACATAGTCGGTACTGCCCTTTCCGAACAGCGCAACCTTTTTTCCGGCCGGGATCGGGAGTACTTCGTGCTCATTTTTCAGAAGCACCATCCCTTCCCGCGCCGCCTCCCGTGACAGTGCGATATGCTCTTTTGACCCCGTGATTCTCGTGCCGTCCTTGCCCATCGGCAGAACCGGCTGATAAATAAAACGTCCCCAGTTTCTCATCTTCCTTGCTCCTCCTGTATTCTATCCCCACATTTTTCGCAGAGAATTTTACATTTTTTCCTGCTACCAGTTATCTGGCGATATAGGAACGGATCAATGTTCCAGCATGCTGCGATCCAGCACGACATCTTCCAGCTTCCGCTTCGGCACGTGATGCACGTCCTGCTCATCCCGGTAGTATGCGATGCTCTCGCCATCCTCGATCTCTTCGAGCACGATCGTCTCTGCCGGCTTCCCGATCGCCACGATGAGCATCGGGGCGAGATATTCCGGAAGGGAAAGTGCCTCTTTGACACTGCCTGCCCCGAAATTGCCGATCATACAGCCGCCAAGCCCCATCTCCGTCGCCGCGAGCAGAATGGTCTGGGCAACAATCCCGACATCCCGCTGAAACCGTGCCAGTGACTCACCGCGCTTTGTATTCTGACAGATGACAATAAATGCCGTCGGACACCTATGCGGATGCGGAAGTGTCAGCTCCGGCAGGCCCTTCGCCCACTTCGTCAATGCCTGAATCCGATCCACCTCATCCTTCTCCCATGCGAGGTAATACTGCAATGGCTGCTGGTTTACGCTGGATGCCGCAAGCCTTGCACAGTCTGCCATCTCCATCAGTTCTTCTTTTGTCACACGGCGGCTCTCATCATACCCGCGATAGCTGCGGTTTGCCTTTACCAGATCCTTTAACATCCCGTCTCCTCCTTTTTCTCCCGTATCCACTTCAGACACGCGGCCAATTCATCCTCATCAAACAGCTGCAGTCCTTCCCGCCGCAACCATTCCGCAGTCACACCGCTTCCCGGGATCCGCACACCGGAAAATGTCCCGTCATAGATCTGATGTGTCCCGCAGGATGGACTGCGCTCCTTCAAAATAGCAGCCTCACATCCGAGCATTTTCGCCAGACGCACCGCTTCCCGTGCCCCTTTTGCAAATTGCTCACTCACATCCCTGCCACTCTTTGATACGACCCTGTCTCCGGATCGCTCAGATGGCTCCCTCGGGGTCGGCAGCCCGCCATAGATCTCCGGGCAAACTGGAATCAGCTCTGCTTCCTGCCCGATCACTGCCAGCTGCGACACTGCATTGTCCCCTCCATCATACCGGCAGGATACGCCGAGCAGACAGGCACTCACCATGATTTTCATCTTCTTATTCCTCACATAATTTTCGTGTACATTTTCCGGCCTTTTGTTTCGAATATCAGCGACTTCCTGCGCATGCGAAAGGATCGTATCAGCACCATCACATCAGATTCGTATCGCCCGGCAGCCGGAATCCCTCTCCGATCACTTCGTTCGACTCCACGATGATGACAAACGCCTTCGGATCGACCTCATGTGCACATTTACGGATCGCGTACATCTCTTTATTGTTGCTCGCACACATGACGACCGGCTTTGACTCACCGGAGTATCCGCCGGACGCATTCAGAATCGTCGCGCCACGCCCGGAGATCCGGTCGATCGCCTCGACCATCTCCGATGCATAGTCTGTGATAATCAGCGTCAGCTTGCCGGAACTCGTCCCGTAAATGACCTTATCCAGCACCGCCGAATACAGATAATTCAGCACCAGTCCATAAATAATCGCATTCCCGCTGCCGATCAGAAGTCCGCCGGTGACGATGACAATGGTATCCATCGCAAACGCAATCTTTCCCAGAGAGAGATGTGGGCGATAGTACTTGATCGCCATCATGATAAAATCAAAACCACCGGTCGATGAGCCACGCATGAAGATGATCGCATAGCCGATCCCCAGCAGGACTCCGGCACAGATCGCCGCCAGAATCAGATCCCCCTGGTAGAGCGGAAGCCGCGGACCGACAAGATCCATGACTGCCGAAGTGATCAGGGTCGACTTCAGCGACGCCAGATAAAACTGCTTTCCGAGTGTCTTATAGCAGCAGAGGATAATCGGTATGTTGAGTACCACCGTCATCACGCCGACCGGAAGCCCAAAGAGCTGATAAAAAATCAACGCCACACCGGATACGCCCGTCATCGGGAAATCGGCCGGCACTGCAAAGCTGTAGATTGCAATGCTCAGAAGCAGTCCACCAACAAGATCCGTGAGGATATCCAGCATCCATTTTTTTGTCTTTTCTTCCATTTCATCCTCCACATCCCTTCCGGTCATTGATCCGGAGATAGTTTATAGCAGGAAAGCGCCATGAATACGCAGCATACCGGGCCTTGCAGCAGCCGGCAGACTGGATATTGATGACGCTTTATGAGCGGTTGCCCGTATCCGCATAACGATAAATTCATCTTACACCATCCCTTTTCCATCCGTCAACCCCCATAAAAATAAATACAAATTCTGCATGTTTCAAAAATGACTTTTAGTCATTATTTACATTGACTTCATACTTCTTTTATGGTAGAGTTTTTATAATGATCGCGTTTGTTTTTATGCCCGCGTTTCCGCAATTCATCATTTCGCGGGACGCTTCTTTAGTTTCATTCGGAGGAATACTATGGGAAAGATTGAGGTAAATAAAAAACAGAAAAAAGAATCGCTTCTGAATACAGCCTTCTCCCTGTTTACTTCCAAAGGCTTCCAGAAGACTTCGATTTCAGATATTGTGGACAATGCAGGGGTCGCAAAAGGGACGTTCTACCTGTACTTTTCAGATAAATACGACCTGCGCAACAAGCTGATCGCGCACAAGGCCGGCGTCCTCTTTCTGGATGCGTATCACGCGCTGCTGGCAGAGCAGGTATCCGGAATTGAAGAACAGATCATCTATATCACCGATTACATCATCCAGCGTCTCATTCAGGACAAGTCGCTGCTCGGATTTTTATCCAAGCATTTAAGCTGGGGCATTTTCCGCAGCAATCTGATCGCAGGAACCGACAACAGCGAGCAGAATGTCTACCTTATTTTTATGGATCTGCTGCATGCATCCGGCTATGAGTTCAAAGATCCGGAAATCATGATCTATATGCTGGTCGAGCTGGTCAGCGGAGCGATTTACAATCCTCTGCTCTATGAACAGCCTGCACCGATCGATGAGATACGCCCGTATCTGCACGACTCTATCCGTCATATGATCCGGCTGCACATTCAGACGGCAGAGGCCACGCAGGTTTCCGGGGCAGCAGCCTCTGATTCTAATGTAGAATAGCTTCCACAAGAACAAGCCTTCCTTATCATGGTTCGCTTTTGCTATTGAATCAAAAATCAAAAAATAAGGTACTCTTTCACCGGATTTTATTTCCAGCTAAGAGTACCTTATTTTTATTTCGCTATCTTCTACTTCAACGCCGTCTCACTAATGCATGTCCTCAGATCCGCATGCTCAAGGAAATCCGCTTCTTCTGCATGTCGACGCCGATCACCTTCACTTCTACGATGTCCCCGACGCTCACGACCTCGAGCGGATGCTTGACGAACTTCTTATCCGTCAGCTCGGAGATATGCACCAGTCCGTCCTGATGTACCCCGATATCTACAAAGGCGCCGAAGTCGATGACATTGCGGACGGTTCCCTTCAGGATCATACCTTCCTTCAGGTCTTTCATCTCCAGCACATCTGTGCGCAGGATCGGCTTTGGCATCTCGTCACGCGGGTCACGGCCCGGCTTGCACAGCTCCTGCACGATATCGCGCAGCGTCAGCTCTCCGATGCCAATGCGCGCTGCCATTTTTTTATAATCCTTCACATAAATTGCCTTTGTACCGGACTCGCCTGCCCAGCTCTGACCATAGCCAAGCTCCTCTAAGAGCTTTCCGGCCGCCTCATAGCTCTCCGGATGAATGCTCGTCGCATCGAGCGGGTTGTCTCCGCCGCTGATCCGCATGAAGCCTGCGCACTGCTCAAATGCCTTCGGCCCGAGCTTGGCTACCTTGAGCAGCTCTTTCCGGTTCCGGAACTTTCCATTCTCCTCCCGGTAAGCCACGATGTTCTTCGCGATCGCCTTGGAAATGCCGGAGATGTGCTCCATCAGAGGAACCGAAGCCGTGTTCAGATCGACACCGACCCGGTTCACGCTGTCCTCGACCACGCCATCCAGCGCTTCGCCGAGCTTCTTCTGATTCATGTCATGCTGATACTGACCGACACCGATCGACTTCGGATCGATCTTCACGAGTTCTGCCAGCGGATCCTGCACCCGGCGGGCGATCGAAGCCGCGCTTCGCTGTCCGACATCAAAATTCGGGAACTCCTCGGTCGCCAGTTTGCTCGCAGAATAGACCGAAGCGCCCGCCTCATTTGTAATCACATAAGATACCTTCTCCGGGATTTCCTTGAGCAGCTCCACGATGATCTGCTCAGATTCACGGGAAGCTGTGCCATTTCCGAGGGAAATCAAGGTCACGCCATATTTGCGGATCAGCTCTTTCAGCTTTTCCTTTGCCGCGCGGATCTTATTCTCATTTGTCGGGGCCGTCGGATAAATGACGGCGGTATCGAGTACCTTTCCGGTCGCATCGACGACTGCCAGCTTGCATCCGGTACGGAACGCCGGGTCCCAGCCGAGCACGACCTGTCCTGCGATCGGCGGCTGTAACAGAAGCTGCTCCAGATTCTTACCAAACACGGAGATCGCGCCATCCTCTGCTTTTTCCGTCATCGCACTACGGATCTCCCGCTCGATCGCCGGTCCGATCAGTCGCTTATAGCTGTCCGCAATGGCCGCTTTCAGTACCGGTGTCGTCGACGGATTATCCTGGCGGATCACCTGACGCTCCAGATAAGCGAGAATCTTCTCCTCCGGTGCCTCGATCTTCACCGTCAGGAATTTCTCCTTCTCTCCGCGGTTGATCGCGAGTACCCGATGGCCTGCCACCTTGTTCAGCGGCTCTGCGTACGTGTAATACATCTCATAGACGGACTGCGCTTTTTCATCCCGCGCAGAAGAAGAGAGCACACCTTCCTTCATCGTCATATTCCGGATCCGGCTGCGGTAATTTGCCTCGTCGGAAATCATTTCCGCCAGAATATCCTGTGCGCCTGCGATGGCATCTGCCACGGTCTTTACATCCTTCTCCTCATTTACAAATGCTTCGGCCTCTTCCTCGATCGGCCGTGTCGTCTGCTGCAGCAGGATCAGGTTCGCCAGTCCATCCAGCCCTTTCTCTTTTGCGATCGTCGCACGTGTCCGGCGCTTCGGGCGGTACGGACGATACAGGTCTTCTACGACGACGAGCGTCTGCGCCGCCTCGATCTGTGCGCGCAGCTCATCGGTCAGCTTGCCCTGTTCCTCGATCGTCGAGAGTACCTGCGCCTTCTTCTCTTCCAGATTTCTCAGATAGTTCAGGCGCTCAAACAGCTTTCTGAGCACCTCGTCATTTAACGCACCGGTCGCTTCCTTCCGGTAACGGGAAATAAACGGAATCGTATTTCCGTCGTCAATCAGCTTTACTGCCGCTTCTGCCTGCCAGTCCTGAATCTCCAGCTCAGAAGCCAGTGTACGAATAATATCCATGTAAAATCTCCTCTTTTTCTTCCTGTATAAATGCCAGATTTATATTATATCGAAAAACTGCCCGCTCTGCAAGATGGCAGATTCGCGCCTTGAAAGCCCCTGCCGGGTGTGTTATGATATTGAAACGCAGAGAAGCATTCCCCTGCTTCTATTATCAGAAGGCAGTCGGCAGTGATTCGTCTGACCACAAAAGAGGAACCGGCCTCCTGCCGGATTCCAGAATGGAGGTTTTATGTACCATAAAAACAGTATGGCGACTGCATCGCTGATCTTCGGCATTCTTGCCGTCCTGTCCGGCTCCGTATTTATCGTCGCTGTCGGTCTTGGCGCGCTCTCGGTGCTCTGCGCGCTGCTCTCAAGAACGGATCGGCATCTTTCCGGGAAAAGTCTCGCCGGGATGCTCGCCGGGATTTTCGCTGCTGTAAGCAGCTGCTCGATGACCGCCTATTCTTTTTATTCCGTCATGCACAATCCACAGGCACGTGCCTATTACAGCCAGATTTTTTCGACCCTGCTCGAACAGTACGGCCTGCCGGATTCCTATAATTTCTTCGATGACGGCTCCGGAAGCACCTCTGACGACCAATCAGGGACAACACCGGATCTAAATGACGGGAATGACAATCATCAGAGCAACGAAGACTATTTTGATTCGCTTTACGACGACTATTTCCGCTATTTCTACGGTGCAGATCCATACCACGAAGAGACACCGGCTCCATCTGCTCCGTCCGTAGATTCATCACAGGGGGATTTCATATGACGACTTTGAACATACGCGACCTGAAACGAGCTGCCCGCCAGCTGCTGCTCGGAAAATATGGAATACTCGCGCTGGTGACGTTTCTGCTGGCCTGCAGCAATTTCTTTCTCAGCTCTCTGAGCCTTCTGGCTGTCCCGGAGATCGGCGGCTTGCTGGGACGGGTGCTCGACTTTGCCGCGCTGCTCATCACAAACATGGTCTACACGCTGCTGCTTGCCGGAATGTACTATATTTATTACCGGATCACCGAGCAGGAGCCGATCCGGTTCTCCGATCTGCTCTTCGCCTTTCGGAGCCATCCGGAGCCGGTCGCCGCTTTTTCCGTGCTCTCTCTGATCGTAGAATACGGCGTTCTGAACCTGCTCCCGCTTAGCTACATGAAATTCGGAAGAAGCCTTCCGTTTGCCGCTGTTGCCATCGTGCTGCTCCTGATCCTGCTCTGGTATACCATGACCTTTTCCGCCGTCCTCTTTTTCTACGCGACAGATCCGTGGCATTCCGTACAGGACTACCTGCGCCAGAGCATGGCACTTATGAAAGGCTGCCGGGTAAAATTTTTCTTTTTGCTTCTGAGCTTCATCGGCGTCTTTTTGCTCGGCCTGCTCTCGTTTGGCATCGGACTCGTACTCGTCGTGCCGTATATGGTGATGACGCAGATGCTGTTCTTCCGGGCGCGCATGGGAGAAGATACAAACGGCCTCTGACGCAAACATATCGCTATCGTATAACAAGATTTATATCAAAATAAAAACGTGCAGACCCTCTCATTTGTCAGATCTGCACGTTTTCTTATTTAACCACATATAAAGTCTACTTCAAAGTGTGGTTTATTACTAAAATCATTTTTTCAGTCTCGCTCCAGCAGCACATCCATCATCTTATACCCTTCCGTGCGCAGGATGCCATTCTCCCTGGCGGTGCGCTCGCAGTAAACCGCGCTGCTGCCAAGGCGCTTCCGGCTGTCGTACAGCAGATACGGCACCGGCTCGGCACTGTGGGTACGGATGCGAAGCGGGGTCGGATGATCCGGAAGCACGAGCATGCGGTAATCCTCCCCGGACGCATCCAGTCCTTCCTTTACAATGCGGATGATCCGGTGATCCAGATTCTCGATCGCCTGCAGCTTCCGCTCCAGGCTTCCCTGATGTCCCATCTCATCCGGCGCTTCCAGATGCACATAGGCAAAATCCAGTCCATCCTGCAAAAGCGCCTTTAAGGCTGCTTCTGCCTTTCCTTCATAATTCGTATGCAGTCCGCCATTGGCACCCGGCACTTCGATAACCTGCATCTTTGCACCGACTGCAATGCCCTTCAGCAAATCTACGGCTGAGATCATCGCGCCGCTCTTTCCATACTTTTCTGAAAATGCGGAAAGCATCGGCTTCGTCCCGGCTCCCCAGAACCAGAGGCTGTTCGCCGGGTTCAGACCTTTCGCCTTGCGTTCCAGATTGATCGGATGATTTGCGAGAATCTCATAGCTGCGCTTTTGCATTTTGCACAGCATCGCATCCTGCGGCAGATACGGATGGATCACTTCAGTCAGATGGTCGTGCGGCGGTGTCAGCTCCACGACGGTTCCATGCTTCCAGATCATGCAATGCCGATAGCTCGTCCCGGTATAGAACTGATAAGTCTCATTTTGCAGCTCTTTTTTCACCGCATTCAGCAAGACATCTGCATCCTCCGTACTGATCTCAGAAGAGCTGTGATCCAGAATCCGTTTCTCCTCATACGGCTCCTCCTCTGTCAGCGTGACGAGGTTGCAGCGAAGTGCCACATCCGTATCTTCCATCGGCACGCCGATGCTCAACGCTTCCAGCGGAGACCGCCCCGTATAGTATTCCTTCGGATCGTAGCCGAGCACTGCCAGATTCGCCGTATCGCTGCCCGGCTTCATTCCATCCGGAATCGTCTTCAAAAGCCCGATCTCTGCGTCTTTTGCCAGCAGATCCATCGTCGGCGTCTTAGCCGCCTCCAGCGGCGTCCTGCCATCTAGCGCTTCGATCGGCTCATCTGCCATGCCATCTCCCAGAATTACGACATATTTCATATGTACTCTCCCTCCTCGTCCCATCTCACATTTCATTCATTCTATTTTTCTATTCCACCAAACCGGATATGTAAGAGCTGAAATACCTTATACCCTTTTTACTTCTCCCGCACCCGCAGCATCGACAGAATCCCTTCCGTCTTCTCCACGCACGCCTGATACGCTTTCTCCGTCATCACACCGGTGAGGAACCCAAACTCGCCGTCCAGTCCGGCATCGACCGTCTCGACCGCACCAAACGCCGCCGTGATAGTTGCTGCATCTGCCAGTGCGCCTTTTACCCGGACGAAATAGCGCTTCTTCGTATCGGAAAGCTCTGCCAGCGCAAGCTTCTCTTCGCCCCATTCAGACTGTACCGTGCGTCCGAGTGTCTGTGCTTCCTCGATGACATCACCTACGACCGCGCTCGCCGTCGCTTCTTTGCCGGCACCCTGACCGTAGAACATCGCATCGCCGAGCATATTTCCATGCACGAAGATCGCGTTAAACACGCCATTCACCGCGAACAGCGGGTCATTTGCCCCTACGAGATGCGGCGCTACCATTGCCAGCACCTTCCCGTCCTCTTTCCGGCTGAAGGCCAGCAGCTTGATCGTCTTTCCCATCGCCTTTGCATAGCGGATCTCCGCAGACGTAATCTTGGTAATCCCCTCGGTATAGACATCTTTAAAATCCACACGCTGTCCGTAAGCGAGTGAAGATAAAATCGCAATCTTGCGGCAGGCATCGTATCCTTCCACATCCGCTTCCGGATTGCGCTCTGCGTAGCCTTTCTGCTGCGCATCCTTTAATACCTCGTCAAATTCGAGTCCCTCATCGATCATCTTTGTGAGAATGTAATTCGTCGTACCATTTAAAATACCGGCCACCTCGTCGATCACGTCCGCACACAGGCTCGTGCGCAGTGGACGGATGATCGGAATACCGCCGCCGCAACTCGCCTCAAACAGATAGGATACCTGATGCTCCCGCGCCAGTGCCAGAAGCTCGGTGCCATGCGTCGCCACGAGCTCCTTATTCGAGGTGCAGACGCTCTTTCCTGCCATCAATGCCCGCTTCGTAAACGTAAAGGCCGGCTCCACGCCGCCCATCGTCTCCACTACAATGCGAACTTCCGGATCCTGCAGGATCACTTCCACATCATGGACGACTTTCTGCTCGTTCGGATCCCCCGGAAATTCTCTCAGATCCAGAATATATTTTACCTGCAGGTCTACGCCTGCCTTTGCAAGGATGCTGTCGTGATTCGTGTCGATGACTTTCACCACGCCGCTTCCGACTGTGCCATAGCCTAATACCGCTGTCTGTACCATGTTCTTCTCCCCTTTGTCTTTACTCTCTTGCCAGTATTTTCAGGTACTGAATACCCTCCCTGGCCTCAATCGTCTCGATCATCTTCGAAATATCTCCGGTCCCGGCGAGCACCTCCACGCTGATCGTCAGGGTCGCCACTCCGTTGATCGGGATACTCTGATGCAGCGTCTGGATATTGGCCGCATACTCTGCCACTACCTTCAGGACATCTGACAGAAGTCCCGGCTCATCGTGCATCTGAATCACGAACGTCAGAATCTTTCCTTTAATATTATCGCGAAATGGAAAAATGTCTTCCTTATATTTATAAAAAGAACTGCGGCTGATCCCGACTGCATCTGCCGCCTCCTGTACCGTACCGACCCGTTTCGTATCCAGAAGCCGTTTTGCCTCGACGACTTTCAACAATACCTCCGGTACCGCTTTTTCCCGAACCACAAAGTACTTTGTCTTCTCTAACATGATTGCGCTCCCAATTATAATGCTTCTCGTGTGTGTCTGTGATGAACGTTTGTCTACCAAAGAAAGATGTTACCATATTTTCCCGTGTGACGCAACCGTTTTCTGGAATGCGTCTGAAATAAGAGCGGACGATACGAAAAACAGACGGCACCAAAAACCGTCTGCTTTTCTGTTTTCTATATTTCTTTTTCTCAGGCTTCTTCCTCAGATGGCTGTGCGCCAAGGGAAATCCACTTCAGGTAAGCATTGATGAACAGGTCAATATTGCCGTCCATGACGCTGTCCACATTTCCGGTCTCTGCATTCGTCCGGTGATCCTTGACCATCGTATACGGCTGCATGACATAGGAACGGATCTGGTTGCCCCAGCCGATCTCTTTGACCTCTCCACGGATGCCGGATGCCTTCTCCGCATTCTCCTGCTGCTTCAGAAGATACAGCTTTGCCTTCAACATCTGCATCGCTTTGTCCTTATTCTGGTGCTGAGAACGCTCATTCTGGCACTGTACGACGATCCCCGTCGGAATATGCGTGATACGGATCGCCGAAGATGTCTTATTGATGTGCTGTCCGCCGGCTCCGCTCGAACGGTACGTATCGATACGCAGATCGTCCATATTGATCTCGACATCGACATCCTCCTCGATATCCGGCATGACATCACAGCTCACAAAGGATGTCTGACGCTTGCCTGCCGCATTGAACGGAGAAATCCGCACGAGACGGTGTACACCCTTTTCAGACTTCAGATAACCATAGGCATTCGTGCCGTTTACCTGGAAGGTCACGGACTTGATGCCCGCTTCATCTCCGTCCAGATAATCGAGTACCTCGATCGAAAAGCCCTTCTTGTCAGCCCATCTTGTGTACATCCGGTACAGCATCGACGCCCAGTCACAGGACTCCGTGCCGCCCGCGCCCGCATGAAGCGTCACAATCGCGTCATACGTGTCGTACTCGCCGGAGAGCAGTGTCTTGATCCGGATATTCTCAAAAGTCTCCTGGAACGTATCCAGCATCTCCTGAATCTCCGGGATAACCTCCGGATCATTTTCTTCGTAGCCCATCTCAATCATTAGCTCGATCTCCTCATACTGATCGGTCAGCTGCTTGTACGTCGCTACGTCTTCTTTTAAATCACTGAGCGTCTTCATGTGCTGCTGCGAACGCTCCGGGTTGTCCCAGAAGTCCGGCTCTTCCATTTTACGCTCCATTTCCTGGATTTTCTGCTCTTTGTTTACCAGGTCAAAGTGAATCCCTCACTTCCACTAATGGTTTTGTATAGCTGTTTAAAATACTTTTGAACTGATCCAGTTCTACCAATAGTTTCACCCTCTTTCCTGATATTCTAAAAATATGCTCAGGCTTTTCTGCCGCAGCACTGCTTGTACTTCTTGCCGCTTCCGCACGGGCACGGATCGTTCGGATAAATCTTCTGCTCGGCACGCTTCTTCGGTGCTCTCGGTCCGGACTCATCCTTATTCGTACCGGTCACTTTTGCGACCTCTTCACGCTCGACCTTCTGCTCGACCTTTACGTGGAACAGCAGACGGACCGTATCTTCCTGAATGCCTGCGCTCATCGCATCAAACATCTCGTATGCACTCATCTTGTACTCAACAAGCGGATCTCTCTGACCGTAAGCCTGCAGTCCGATACCCTGACGCAGCTGATCCATATCGTCGATGTGATCCATCCACTTCCGGTCGATGACCTTCAGAAGGATGACACGCTCCAGCTCACGGATCTGCTCCTGCTCCGGGAACTCGGCCTCCTTGAGCTCATAGAGCTTGACTGCCTGCTCCTTCAACGTCTGCTTCAGCTCGTTCTTGCTGCCGGCCTGATCGAGCATCTCCTGCGTGATCGGCTGCAGCGGGATCGTCGGAAGCAGTACGGAATTCAGCTCCTTGGCATCCCAGTTCTCCTTATCGGTGTTCTCGCCAAAGCACAGATCCACTGCATTGTCTACGATATCCGTGATCATCTTGAAGATAGAATCACGCATGCTCTCGCCGTTCAATACGCGGCGTCTCTCGGAGTAAATGATCTCACGCTGCTCGTTATTGACCTGGTCGTACTCGAGCAGGTTCTTACGGATGGCGAAGTTGTTCGACTCGATCTTCATCTGTGCCTTCTCGATCGCATTGGAGAGCATCTTATGCTCGATCTGCTCATTCTCCTGCACGCCGAGCGACTTGAACACCTTCATCATCTTCTCAGAACCGAACAGACGCATCAGATCGTCCTCCAGAGAGATGTAGAAACGGGATTCACCCGGATCTCCCTGACGTCCGGAACGTCCACGCAGCTGATTGTCAATACGGCGGGACTCATGACGCTCGGTACCGATGATCCGAAGACCGCCGGCTGCCTTTGCCTCATCATCCAGCTTGATATCGGTACCACGACCTGCCATGTTCGTCGCGATCGTAACCGCTCCGTGTACACCTGCATCTGCTACGATCTCCGCCTCGAGCTCATGGAACTTCGCGTTCAGCACCTTATGCTGGATGCCTTCTCTGCGGAGCATGTTGCTGATGTGCTCGGATACATCGATCGTGATCGTACCTACCAGTACCGGCTGGTTCTTCGCATGTGCCTCTTTGACTGCCTCTACGACGGCACGGTACTTTTCCTTCTTCGTCATATATACGGCATCATCGTAGTCGATACGCTGTACCGGACGGTTCGTCGGGATCTCCACAACGTCCATGCCATAGATATCACGGAACTCCTTCTCCTCGGTCAGCGCCGTACCGGTCATACCGGATTTCTTTTTGTATTTATTGAAGAAGTTCTGGAAGGTGATCGTCGCGAGCGTCTTGCTCTCACGCTTTACCTTCACATGCTCCTTCGCCTCAATCGCCTGATGCAGTCCGTCCGAATAACGGCGGCCCGGCATGATACGTCCGGTAAACTCATCGACGATCATGACCTGATCATCCTTTACGACGTAATCCTGATCGCGGAACATCAGATTGTGTGCGCGCAGTGCCAGATCGACGTTGTGCTGAATCTCCAGATTCTCCGGGTCTGCAAAGTTGTCGATGTGGAAGAACTGCTCGACCTTCTTGACACCCTGCTCGGTCAGATTCACGATCTTGTCCTTCTCATTTACGATAAAGTCTCCGGTCTCCGTGATCTCCTCTCCCATCAGGGCGGTCATCTTCGTGACTTCACCGCTCGCCTCACCACGCTCGAGCTGGCCTGCCAGAATGTCGCAGACCTCGTAGAGCTTTGTGGACTTGCCGCTCTGACCGGAAATGATCAGCGGAGTACGCGCCTCATCGATCAGGACGGAGTCGACCTCGTCGATGATCGCATACGCCAGATCGCGCTGTACGAGCTGCTCTTTATAAATGACCATGTTGTCACGCAGGTAATCGAAACCAAGCTCATTGTTCGTCACATACGTGATATCACATGCATACTGCTTTCTTCTCTCATCATTGTCCATGGAATTCAGCACACAGCCAACGGTCAGGCCGAGAAACTCATGTACCTTTCCCATCCATGATGCGTCACGGTGTGCCAGATAATCATTGACCGTAACGATATGAACGCCTTCCCCGGTCAGTGCGTTCAGATATGCCGGAAGCGTCGATACCAGCGTCTTACCTTCACCGGTACGCATCTCTGCGATACGTCCCTGATGGAGGATCACGCCACCGATGATCTGTACCCGGTAGTGTTCCATGTTCAGTACACGCTTTGCTGCTTCCCGAACCGTCGCAAATGCTTCCGGAAGAAGATCATCGAGGGACTCTCCGTTTGCATAACGATTCTTGTATTCCTGTGTCTTCGCGCGCAGCTCCTCGTCAGACAGTGCCTGCATCTGCGGCCGCAGGCTCTCGACCTTGTCCACGATCGGCGTGATCATTTTCAGCTCACGCTGGCTGTGCGTTCCGAAAAACTTTTCTACAAATTTGATTGCCATTGCTTTTCTCCATTTCCAGAATAATTTCCTTCCTATTGTAACACTTTACCTACAGCAACACAATTAAAATTTTGTAAACAAAATAAGTACGAAAAAAGGCGGCCGCCAAAGCGACCGCCCATTCTGTCTCTTATGCTTCCGGCTCGATCAGTCCGTACGTATTGCCCTTTCTCTTGTATACGACATTGACCTCCTCGGTCTCCGCATTGTAGAATACAAAGAAATTGTGTCCGAGCAGCTCCATCTGTACGCAGGCATCCTCCGGATACATCGGCTTCATATCAAAACGCTTCGTCCGGATGATCCGTACCTCGTCGAGCGGCTCACTCTCTTTTTCCAGAAATTCCTTTTTGAAATTGCCGCCGTCCTGCTGCTTTGCCACGATCTTCTCTTTATATTTGCGGAGCTGACGCTCAATGACTTCCTCTACCAGATCGATGGATACATACATATCATTGCTGACCTGCTCGGAACGGATGATATTGCCCTTGACCGGGATCGTCACCTCGATCTTCTGGCGCTCCTTCTCCACGCTCATCGTCACGATCACTTCGGTATCCGGAGTAAAATAGCGCTCCAGCTTTCCAAGCTTGTCCCGAACTGCTGATTTCAGACCTTCTGTTACGTCGATATTCTTTCCGCTGATTGTAAACTTCATACGATCCAACTCCTTTACTCAGGCTGGCAGACATTTGTGATCCGCTTCGCCCTTTGCTCATAGCGGAACAACTGCTCCGTTATGGCCGGTGTATTTCTGTCTTTATTATAACACATTCTCCATATTTTTCAATAAAAAATCATGTTTTTCATAATTCTTCAAATAGTTTATATTTTCATAATTATTTTTCACACAATTTGAGAATCTTCTTATAAGAAAGCGGACCGCCAAACAGATCCAGTGCACTTCCGACCGTGACATCGACATGGCCTTTCCCGAGCGTGCGCAGCTGCTCCACATCCGCATAGCTGCCGACCCCTCCTGCATAAGTGACCGGACAGCCTGCGAAATCTCCGAGCATCCGGACGACCTCCTGCTCGATTCCCTGCGATTTTCCCTCGACATCCGCCGCATGGACGAGAAATTCATCACAGCTCGCAGCAAGCTCTTTCAGCACTTCTCCGGTCAGTTTCACATCGGTAAATTTCTGCCATCGATCCGTCACAATAAAATAATTCGCCCCGCGCTTCCGGCAGCTCAAATCCAGCACCAGATGTTCCTTTCCGACTGCCCGGACCAGCGCGTCCAGATTTTTATAGTCAATCTGGCCATCCCGGAACACATAAGAAGTCACAATGACATGCGTCGCTCCCGCCTGAAGAAATCCTTCTGCGTTCTCCGTCCGTATCCCGCCTCCGATCTGCCAGCAGCCGGGCGCCGCAGTAAGCGCCGCAAGTGCCTGCCGCTTCGTCTCCTCATAATAGTCCGAAGTCTGTGGGTTCAAAAGGATGATATGACCGCCGTTCAGCCCGTCTTTTCCATATAGGCGCGCATAATCTGCCGCACTCTGATTCGCCACAAAGTTTTCCCTTGCCTGATCCCCTTCATCCCGCAGGCTTCCTCCTACGATCTGTTTTACTTTTCCATTATGTATATCAATGCATGGCCGAAACCGCATCGCTGCTCCTCCTTTTTCATTACAAATGGGATGTCCACGCTCTGGGGCATCCCATTGGCCTCATTCACCGGTCGTATTCCGATTCGTATCCTCTCCGGTCAGTGCATCTCCGGCATCTTCCACACCGTCGATGATATCCTTTCCGGCATCCCCGACGCCATCCACGATGTCCTCCGCCGCGCCGCCAACGCCGGTATTTGCGCCGTTCGGATCTGTGACATCATTGACCGTATCATCCCGCACATCACCGTTCGTATCTCCCGGCTCCGTTACACGATTGTCATTCGTCGCCGCCTGCGGGGTCTCCCGTCGGTTCTCCTTTGTCTCCGTCATGGCCTCTGTCGTATTTCCATTTCCTGTTGCGCCGTCATTTTTGTTGCCGCATCCGGTCAGAAGCCCCACGCAGCATGCACAGATGGCACATAATACGTACTTTTTCCAACGTTTCATAGCTTTGTTCTCCTTTTTCTCTGTTCCGTTGTCTGAAAACCCAACAAATGCCCGGCTTGCCGGTCTGTTTGCTGTACGAATACTATGCGCGTTCTGTGCCGTTTTTATTCTCGTTTTTTATTTTTTCTTTTTTCCCGTTTCCGGAACGACGACCGTCACGGTCTTTTTCCGTTTGCCGGCCTGGACCGTGATCTTCGCCGTCCCGGTCTTTTTCGCCGTGACAACGCCTTTTGCAGATACCGTCGCCACCTTCTTGTTGGAACTGCGGTATGTCACCTTGTCCTGACTGGTAAATGGCTGCAGCACCGGCGTCAGACGCAGTGTCTGTTTCTTCTGCAGAACCACCCGCCCCGCCACTCCGGTAATCTTCGTCGTTTTTACTTTTGTATTCCGCACCTTTACGGTAAAACTGCGCGTCATTCCGCTCTTTAAGGTCACCGTGATCTTTGCCGTCCCGGTCTTTTTCGCCGTCAGCCGTCCGGTCTTTTTATCGACGGCGACCATCGACGGATGATCGGAACGAAAGCCGGAAATACCGTCACCGCGCGCCAGATTGCGGATCCGAAGTGCAGAAGTCTTCTGCCCTTTTTTCATATACAGGATGGACGGGGCATTCCATGTCATCGTCGGAGCGAGCCGGGATCCTTTTTCCGTCACCGTCTTCTGCCCGCCGCACCGTGTACAGCGGCCCGTTTTCGTACCATCGGCAAAGACCGTCGCGTCTCCGTTGGAGGTGTAAACATACCGGTGTCCGCCGCTGCCCGCATCCGGCAGCGTATCGGTCACTGTCTTGCACCGGTCACAGACCGCCGTCTTCGTCCCATCCTTTGTACAGGTCGCATCGCCATTGGAGCGGTACACCGTAAATACATGCCCAAGCGCCGGGAGTGCCTCCTGATACCTTGCGAGACAGGAAGTACACTGCTCTATGACACGCCCGTCCGTCTCACAGTCAGGCTCAATCCGGCTGATCTCCTTCCAGCTGTGCTGATGCGCCGCAGCCCCGGAATAGTACCGGCTGCCGGCGAGCTCCGGAAGCGCGAAGCTCTGTGCTACCGGCGATGCGGAAAAATTCGTATACAGGATCCGCTCCTCGCCGACGGATACCGACGCGATCATCCCATAGTCCTCGCTTCCGCACAGAAAATAGACCTCCTCCGTCTCACGCTCCTGGTCGTCCCACGTCGTATCCACGAGATACCAGAGACCATTTTCCATCTTCACATAATTCCACATATGGCCTTCCCAGCCGCCATTTGCCGTCATCGCCTGCCCCGGCACGAGCACGCATGGGATCTGGAACTGGTCACAGAGGATCTTGAACATTTTCGCATATCCCTCGCAGACTACCTTGTGATCATACAAAAATGCTCCGCCCGCCGACCACGCCCGCGCATTTGCCCCGTCTTCCTTCTCGTAAGTAAGCTGGGTGCAGACATAATTATGGATGGCCCGAAGCCGGTCTTCCCGTGTCGTCCCTCCGGCTGCACGGATCTGGGCTACGGCCTGCTGTACCGCCGCCGAAAATGCTGCCGTATCGGATGCCGCGCCTGTGTATTCTTCCTTTGGCGTAAACGTAATCTCTTTTATAGTGCCAGTGCCGTTATCTGCTCCCGCCTCCCGGCGAAAGGTGATTTTCCACTCATAGGACATCTTTCCGAGCCAGAACAGCTCCGGATGGTCGTACGTGAAGGCATCATATGCCGACTGTGCCGCCTGATTGATCGCGTTTATGACCGCATTCTGATACTGCTCATTGCTGTCGATGTGCCAGTTCAGCCTGCCGCCGGAAGTCTCGGTCGGATAGACCGGAAACGCAAGCGGCGATGACAGGGTACAGGTAAATGCCGCACAGCCGTTTTTCGTCAGTGCCTGCCCCATCTGGCTGTAAATCGCAGCCGCATTTCCGGTCAGCTGCTCACCATAGGATGTACCAAATACCGTCCTCGCATACAACGCCACATCGCTATTCCCGGCGTCCGCGATCCGACCGCTCGCGTAGAGTTCCCCGCTGCCGCCTTCTGCCGTCTCCGTATACGCCTCTGTATCGCCTGCCAGGTCGACGGCGTCCGTCTCTACCTCGATCGATTCGATCTGAATGCCGGATACTGCAGGATCTGTATCTGCCTGATCCGTTGTGGTGGAGTCGCTGCTTTCCTGCATCTGGTCAAGCTTCACCGTACCTGCACGATTTTCCTGCGCCGCTCCGGCAATCTCCTCCGGTGTATTTATCGCTTCGTCGCCAGAATCTTCATCAGAAGCGGCCGTCTCTATCTCAAACATCTCTTCCGCCATAACTCTTTTTGCAGGCCATGTACCTTCCGGCACCACCAGCAACGCAAACGCCAGCACCGCGGACATCCATCTTTTTTTCATATTGTTCCTCTTTTCTCTCCCGGACACTGCAACGCTTTCCCTGCAACATCCGGCCCGTTGTCTCATTCCTTTCTGCCGCGTTTATCATAGCATCATTTCCGGTCCTTGACAATTTCTGAATTGCAGCATATTTTTTCCAAAATCACAATACACTATAGTAATCTTTTTTCGTTGCGGAGTGATCTTTCATGAGTACCAGCCCCAAAATTGTTGTATTGAAAACACGCGAAATCCTCTACACACTGATCCTGCTCTTTCTCGCGATTTTGCTGATCGTGTGTCTCATCCTGATGTTCGCCCCCAAAAAGGACGCAAGCGAAACTGCCACACTGCCATCCGGACACGCAGGCAGCGAATCATCCCGGACTGCCGCCTATGTCCCGGGGATCTACACGGCGCCGGTCACGCTCGGAGAGGATACGATGAATGTGGAAGTGACCGTGGACACAAACGAGATCCAGTCGATCCGCCTCGTAAACTTAAGCGAAGCCACTGCCGCCTCCTATCCGCTCGTATCCCCTTCCCTGGAAGAAATCGCCGCGCAGATTCTGGAAAAGCAGTCGCTCGACGACATCACCTGTCCTGCCGAAAACCGCTACACTGCACAGCTGCTGCTCCTGGCGATCTCGGACGCACTTGCGACGGCAGCGGTATAAAAAAGGCTGTGAAGGATCTGTATCCATTCCCGGACGCAAATTCTTCACAGCCTGTTTTTCATAAATTTTTATTTTTAGTTTTCCTTCGCTTTCGCAATCAGGTAATATGGAATCGCTACGAATAAAATTCCGCCGACCATATTTCCGAGTGTGACAATCAGAAGATTATAGAAAAATCCACCCATCGTGATACCAGCCACTCCATTCTGATTCATCAGTCCGATGGAGAGGAAGGTCATATTCGCAATGCTGTGCTCGAATCCACACGTAACGAACGTCGTCACACAGCAGAAGTTCATCGCAATCTTTGCGCCCTCGGATTTCAGCTTCGTGCCACACCAGATCGCGACACAGACACAGATGTTACAGAGGATCGCCTTTGCGAACAGGTTCGGCACCGAGCCTCCCATCTTTGCCGCAGCTGTATTAGCGAAAAATGCTCCGATATCACCACTTCCCGGAATGCCGGTCATCGTGAAAACGGCTGCCGCGATGACGGATCCGACCAGATTACCAAGCCAGCATACGATCCAAAGCTTTGCCACCTGCCCCCAGGTCACCGTCTTTTTCAGGCCGCCGATCGTCATGACCAGATTATTGCCGGTAAAGAGCTCTGCGCCGCCCATCGTCACAAAACAGAGACCTACTGAAAATACGATACCGCAGGCCAGCTTCGTCGCGTAGGAACCGCCTCCGGTGAAGACACCCCCGACAATGCCCATCAGGATACTGCCAAGTGCGATGTAGAGTCCTGCCAGCAGGGACATCATGATATATCCGATAACATTATGTTCCAGTAAATTTACTTTTCCTTTCGCGGCATTTCCTACCGCTGTCACTTCATCCTTAAACATTTCCGTCCTTCCTCCCGTTCAACCATTTTTACAATTCAACTAACTGTTTCGATGCTTATCAGGAATGACTTACCATTCTGGACACAATTGAAACAGGTGACTTGCTTGATTCAGTTAAAATGGGCGGGGCCGCCATGGTGCCACAGCAGCCCCGCCGGACTATTTTTTCTTTACCGAACCATTTTTCTTACTATATGCAGATGGATTCCACCCGCGCTAGAGATTTCTTTTTCACTTAAATTTAGAACAGTCCGGAAATCTTGCCGGTCTCATCTACATCGATCCGCTCTGCAGCCGGACGCTTCGGAAGACCCGGCATCGTCATGATCTCGCCGGTCAGCGCTACGATGAAGCCCGCACCTGCGGAAATCTTCAGGTTGCGGACAGTTACCTCAAAATCGGTCGGTGCGCCGAGCTTCGTCTGATCGTCTGTCAGGGAGTACTGCGTCTTTGCTACACAGATCGGGCAGTTGCCGTAGCCCATATCCTCAAGCTGCTTTGCCTGCTTCTGCGCATTTGCAGTCAGAACCGCCTTCTTGCCACCGTAAATCTTCTGAACGATCTGGTTCAGCTTATCCTCGATGCTGCCCTCGAGCTCGTAGCTGTAAGTAAAGTCATTCGGCTCCTCGCACAGACGGATGACTTCCTCTGCAAGCTTGATGCCGCCTTCGCCGCCCTTTGCCCATACTTCAGACAGTGCTACATTTACGCCAAGCTCTCTGCACTTGGACTCTACAAAGTCAAGCTCTGCCTTCGTGTCAGTCGGGAATGCATTGATTGCAACGACACACGGAAGCTTGTATACATTCTTGATATTGGAAACGTGCTTCAGAAGGTTCGGAATACCCTTCTCAAGAGCTTCCAGATTCTCATTGTTCAGGTCTGCCTTCGGAACGCCGCCATTGTACTTCAGCGCACGGACGGTCGCTACGATAACAACTGCGCTCGGCTTCAGTCCCGCCATACGGCACTTGATGTCGAGGAATTTCTCAGCACCGAGGTCTGCACCAAAGCCTGCCTCTGTGATCGCATAATCACCAAGCTTCAGAGCCATCTTCGTTGCGATAACGGAGTTACATCCATGTGCGATGTTTGCGAACGGTCCGCCGTGTACGATCGCCGGAACATGCTCCAGTGTCTGTACGAGGTTCGGCTTCAGGGCATCCTTCAGAAGTGCACACATTGCGCCCTCTGCATGAAGGTCACCTGCGGTAACCGGCTTCTGCTCGGAAACTTTTCCGTATGTATATCCAATGATGATATTTGCCAGACGCTTCTTCAGGTCTGTAATGTCATTTGCCAAGCAAAGGACTGCCATGATCTCAGATGCAACCGTGATATCGTAGCCATCCTCTCTCGGCATACCGTTGGTCTTTCCGCCAAGTCCGTCTACTACAAAACGAAGCTGACGGTCATTCATATCCACACATCTTCTCCAAGTGATCTTTCTCGGGTCGATGTTCAGCTCGTTGCCCTGGTAAATATGGTTGTCGATCATTGCTGCAAGCAGGTTATTTGCTGCGCCGATCGCATGGAAGTCACCGGTAAAGTGCAGGTTGATATCCTCCATCGGAACAACCTGTGCATATCCGCCGCCTGCTGCTCCGCCCTTTACGCCGAATACCGGTCCGAGGGACGGCTCACGAAGCGCTACCATAACATTTTTACCAAGCTTCTGCATACCATCTGCCAGACCTACCGTTGTGGTCGTCTTGCCTTCTCCTGCCGGAGTCGGGTTGATCGCCGTTACGAGAACCAGCTTTCCGTTTGGCTTGTCAGATTCATTTAAAAGATTGTAGTCAATTTTTGCTTTATAATTACCATACTGCTCCAGATACTTCGGCTCAATGCCTGCCTTCTTCGCGATCTCTGTAATCGGAAGCATCTCCGTCTCCTGTGCAATCTCAATGTCTGTTTTGAATCCC
>JAQXGF010000047.1 GCA_029006155.1 Lachnospiraceae bacterium | reverse complement strand
CCTCTTTTGCATACGGACAGCGCGCGGCGAACCGACAGCCCGGTTTCGGATTGATCGGGCTCGCGACCTCGCCCTGCAGCAGCTCCCTGCGCTTGTGGCAGGATTCGATACTCGGAATCGGGATCGCATTCAGCAGCGCCTGTGTGTAAGGATGTGCCGGATGCTCGAAAATCTCATCTGCCGGTGCGTACTCGACACATTTTCCGAGGTACATGACCATGATTTCATCGGAAATGTGTTTGACGACGGAGAGGTCATGTGTGATAAAGAGATACGTCAGGTTCCGCTCCTCCTGCAGATCCATCAGCAGATTCAGGATCTGTGCCTGAATCGACACGTCCAGCGCCGATACCGGTTCATCACAGACGACAAACTCCGGATTCAGCACGAGGGTACGCGCGATGCCGATTCGCTGCCGTCGCCCGCCGTCGAGCTCATGCGGATACGCACTGCCAAGGCGCGGCGCAAGTCCTGCGATCTCCATAATCTCATCGACCTTATCTTCGATCTCCTGACGCTTTTTGCAGATCTTATTGACGATCAGCGGTTCCGCAATCAGCTGCCGCACAGTCATACGTCCATTCAGACTTGAATACGGATCCTGAAAGATCATCTGCATCTTCGGACGGTTGGCTTTCATCTGCTTTTTGTTCAGCTTTGCGATATCCGTCCCCTGAAATAAAATCTCACCACCGGTCGGCTCATTTAAGCAGAGCAACGTCCGCCCGAGCGTCGATTTGCCGCATCCGCTCTCGCCTACGACGCCGAGTGTCTTGCCTTTCGGGATCCGGAAGCTCACGTCATCCACCGCATGCAGCATGCCGCCCGGTGTCTTGAAATATTTTTTGAGGTTCTTTACCTCAAGAAGTGTTTCGCTCATCTTATTTTCCACCCTTTCCGGCCAGATGACACCGTATGCAGTGTCCATCCTGCTCCCATACCTGTGGTTTCTCCTTTTTACACTGCTCCGTGCAGTGGCTGCACCGTGGTGCAAAGCTGCACCCCTTTGGAAGATTCGACGGATCCGGCATCAGCCCTTCGATCGGATGCAGGCGGCGCGCATTTTCCTTCAGGTTCGGAATCGAGCCGAACAGCCCGACGGTGTACGGGTGATGCAGCTCTCCGGTAAAGATCTGCTCCAGGGTGCCATACTCCACGATCTCTCCGGCATACATGATGCCGACCTTGTCGCACGTCTCTGCGACCACGCCAAGGTCATGGGTAATCATAATGACCGATGTGCCGTATTTTCTCTGCAGGTCACAGATGATCGAAAGGATCTGCGCCTGAATCGTCACGTCGAGCGCCGTCGTCGGCTCATCCGCGATCAGCAGCTGCGGATTGCACACGAGCGCCATCGCGATGACGACACGCTGCCGCATGCCACCGGAAAACTGATACGGATACTCTTTCGCCCGTGCTTTCGGGATGCCGACGAGCTCCAGCGTCTCGCCGACCTTTTCCTCGATCTCTTTTGCGGAAAGTTCCTTCGCATTGTGCAGATAAAGTGCCTCGCCGATCTGCTCCCCGACCGTCAGCACCGGGTTTAAGGCCGTCATCGGATCCTGAAAGATCATGGAAATGCTCTGCCCTCTCACCTTTTCCATGTCGTGCGCCTTCAGCTCCAGCAGATTTCTGCCGTCAAATTCGACACGGCCTCCCGTCACTTTTCCGGTACGCTCCGGCAGAAGTCCCATGATGCCGAGCGCGGTCGTCGTTTTCCCGGCCCCGGTCTCTCCGACCAGTCCGAGCGTCTCCCCGGCCCCGATCGAAAAACTGATCCCGTTGACCGCATATACCGTCTCCAGATCGGTCTTGTAGCAGATCGATAAATTTTCTATTTTTAAAATATCCTTTGTCTTTTCCATGTCTGCCTCCTAGTCTTTCAGCTTCGGATCCAGTGCGTCTGTCAGCCCGTCGCCGACCAGATTGAACGCCAGCGAAGAGAGAATGATGAACACACCCGGGAAAATGAGCATGTACGGCGCTGTGAAAAGATACGTCTGCGCGTTGGAGAGCAGCGCGCCCCACTCCGGAGACGGCGGCTGAATCCCCATTCCGATGAAGCTTAAGCCCGCAGCGGAAAGAATCATATCCGAGATGGACATCGTCGTATTTACAATGATCGGTCCCATCGCATTTGGAAGCACATAGCGGAAAATAATCCGCGGCGTCGAAGTACCGTAGGACCGCGCGGCTTCCACATAATCCTGCTCGGCCACTGTGAGCACAAGCGACCGGATCAGCCGGACATTGCCCGGGATACACGATACCGTGATCGCAATGATCAGATTCCGCAGATTGGTACCAAGTGCCGCTACGACAGCCAGAGAGAGCAGGATCGGCGGTACACAGGCAAAGACGTCGATGATACGGCAGATCACGTTGTCGACCACGCCGCCAAAATAGCCTGCGCTGGCCCCGAGGATCGCGCCAAATACAAGCGCCATCAGGCTCGTCGCCACGCCGATAAAGAGTGAGAAACGAGAACCGTGGATGACTCTGGCAAACAGGTCCCGGCCATACTCATCCGTTCCGAAAAAATGTGCAAGGCTCGGCCCCTGCAGTCGGTCCGCACCGACCTGCTCAATACATTTCGAATACGGGACAATCACATCTGCAAAAATTGCAATGCCAAGGATAAATACCAGAATGACCAGTCCCAGCACAGCAGCCTTGTTTTTCCGGTAGCGACGCCAGATTTCCTTCAGCTGAGAGCTTTTCTTTTTCTTTTGTCTTTGATCAGCCACGGCTCTTTCCTCCATTCTGATATTTTGCTTTGATACGTGGATCAATAAAGGCATACAGCACGTCGACCAGCAGGATGACGAAGCTGAACAGCACCGCAAGGAACAACGTCGCGCCCATGACCATCGGGATGTCTTTTTGCCGGATCGCTGTCGTCATCAGGGTACCCATACCCGGCATCGCAAAGACGGTCTCCGCAATAATCGCTCCGCCAAGGGAAGCCCCAAAGCCGCCTCCAAGCGTCGTCACGACCGGAAGCAGGGCGTTACGCAGCGCATGCTTCCAGATGATACGCTTCTCCGAGGCACCTTTTGCCTTTGCCGTGCGGATGTACTCCTGCCGGATCGTCTCAAGCATCGCCGAGCGCGTCAGCCGCAAAAGTCCCGCCGCCGAGGTCAGCGAGACCGTCAGCGTCGGCAGTATAAAATGTTTCAGAGAGCTGGCTCCAAAGGACGGCAGCCAGCCGAGCTTTAAGGAAAACAGCAAAAGCAGCATCAACCCGAACCAGAACCCCGGAATCGATGCAAACACAAGTGCAACGACGACACAGACGTGGTCCATCACAGAGTACTGGCGGACCGCCGAGAGAATGCCAAGCGAGATGCCGATGATGGAGGATACCGCCATCGACAGCACGGCCAGCAGCAGGGTGTTCGGGAACCGTGCCATGATATCATCCATGACAGGCCCCCGGCTCTGATACGAAGTGCCAAGGTCAAAGTGCAGGATGATATTTCCAATATAGTTGATAAAGCGGATCAGAAACGGCTTATCGTAGCCGAACTCTGCATTCAGCGCCGCAATATCTTCCGGCTTCGCCGTGATGCCAAGAATAATCGATCCCGGATCGCCCGGTGTCAGTGACAGTATCGTAAATACCAGAAACGCCACTCCGAGCAGTACCGGAATCATGTATAGAATTCTCTTTACTACATATTTTGTCATTTCGGATAGACTCCTTCCTCATAACAGAAGGCGGAGATGCCGGGTATCCGGTTCTCCGCCTGCTGCATCTGCAGCTGATATCTGCTCTGTTCTTCTGCTGTTTCATTGCCGTTCGCAGATTTCCTGCAGCCGGCAACCTTCTGATACAATAACGCGGTTTATTCTGCCCACGCAAAATCATACAGATAATAATTTCCTTCCAGCACAAATTCCGGGCAGTTCAGGTCGCTGTTGTACGCGTATAACGTCATCGGATTGCACAGCACTCCGTAAATGGCTTCATCCTGTGCCTTTGTGAAGATCTGATTGAAGATCTCTTCACGTTTGTCCGTATCTGTCTCACTTCTTGCCTGATCAAACAGTGCATCCATATCCGCATCGGAATATCTTGCATTGTTTGCGATTCCGATATAGTCGGTCGTAAATGCCATCTCCAGAGACTGTGTATCGCCCTCCAGGGTCATGTTCAGAGCGGTAATGCCATAATTGCCATTCTGCAGATCGCTGATGTAGGAGTTAAACTCTTTTACGGAAATCTCCACTTCCAGTCCGACTGCCTTCAGATCGTTCTGGATGACGGTGGCCAGGTTCGAATACTTCTCTGCCACCAGAATCTCTCCAAGATCGTACGGCGTCTCGATGCCTGCTTCCGAGAGCAGCTCTTTTGCCTTGTCCGGATCATACGTGTACTGGAACTGGTCATCCGAGTAGCCGAAGCGCTCCTTTGCACAGATATTGGAGTTCACCTCCGCCTCACCGTCAAAGCAGACTGCCACGAGATTGTCACGGTCGATTGCGTAGTTGATCGCCTGACGTACTTTCACATCGTTGAACGGCTCTTTTTCCAGATTCATGGCAATGTAGGAAAAACTGGAAGTCGGTACTTCTGCGATCGTGATCTGCGGATTTGCCTCCAGCTGCGGCATTGTGGAAGAATCGATCTCTGCGAAATTGACCTCGCCGGTCTGCAGTGCGATCGCCTTTGTCGCGGAGTCCGGGATCATCTCGAAGGTCACCTCCTTGATCTCCGGTGCTCCTCTGTAATAATCTTCATTTGCCTCGAGCTTGATATTGCTTCCCTTGGAACGGCTCACAAATTTATACGGGCCGCTTCCGATCGGGCTGTTCACGAAATCATCCTCGGATTTCTCATAGTAAGCCTTCGATGCGATCATCGGAGAGCAGATACCTTCCAGAAACGGAGAATACGGCGTATCCAGATGACATACAACGGTGTGCTCATCCGTCGCCTCAACGCTGCTCAGCATGGAAATCTGGGAACCCTGATATTCGGAATTCTTATACAGCTCGATGGAAAAGACCACATCATCTGCGGTGACCGGTGTTCCATCATGGAAGGTCACATCATCTCTTAAATGGAAGGTATAGTCCAGTCCGTCGTCGCTGATCTCATAGCTCTCGGCGATACGCGGCTGCGGATCCTCCGTTCCGTCCGGATTGAAGTACATCAACGTATCGTAAATCTGGTTCAGGACGCTCATCTCTACAGTCGTAGAGAAATCCGTCGGATGAAGTGTATCCACATCCGCGTCCATCGCAATCACGATATCTGTCTTGTCAGCAGCAAAGCCTGTCATCGGAATAGCCATGCACAGACATGCGGCAGCGAGTATTGCAAGTCTCTTTTTCATAATAGGTTCCTCCTTTGTTTTTATTCCTCTATGTTCAGCGGAATAAATTCTATTTCTTCTTTTTTCAGTGTCCCAGCTTTCTTTAAAAATCCATTTAAAGTATCCGCATCCCAGATATTCGTTCCCTGCAGCACCAGCGAAATACTGCGCACCGCATACGGAACTGTCAGCGGATCTTCTTTTAAAACGATCAGGTCGGAATCCATGCCCGGAAGCACCCTGCCCTTCTGACCGGCAATCCCGATGTACTCGGCCGGCCGGCTCGTCGCCGCGCGTAACGCATCATACCGGCTCATCCCATAGGCATCAATGAGGCTCTCGATCTCATCTGCCAGCGCAAATCCCGGAACGATCCCGGCATACGGACAGTCCGTTCCGGCCATCACCCGGTCGGAATACTGCAGGAAAGTCCGGCCCCGGTCGATAATCGTCTGAAAATCCGGCTTCACGCCAAGCCTGCGGTAATTCTCACAGATGATCTCATTTTCCTCCTCCCAGCGGGTGCGGATGCACTCCGGAAGATCTTCAAAATGTTCCACCTCCGCAAGCTGCCTGCCGTTCCATACATAGTCCGGAAGTGTCCTGCATACGACGTGGGTCGGGCAGAACCACATGCCATGCTGCGCCGCGTAGGCGATGTCCTCCGGATCCCGTGGAAGAGAGCTCGTGTGCTCACAGCAGGAATAGCCCGCATCGATCAGCGAATGGTAATCCAGAATTTTCGTCATGTGCCCACAGGGAGGAAGCCCCTCCTCTACGGCACGCCGAAGCAGGTATTTATAAAGCTCCGGCTCGATCGACGGATAGGTCTTCAGCCATAAGAAGCCATGCTCCTTTGTATAGCGGATCAGTGCCTCCGCATCCTCCTTCGAGCGGATGATAATGTTCGTATTATCCGGGATCGTGTCATCTTCACCGTCTGCGATCGGCCCGGAAGAATAGAGGTACGGCCCTCTTCTCGTCCCGGCCAGGATCTCATCCCGCCATCTTGCATGTCCGGCAAAGCCCTGCATATTCCGCACAGAAGTCACACCGCTTGCGAGGAAAAAATCTCCCATATAGCTCTCGTCGTAGTGTACATGGGAATCGATCAGGCCCGGCATGACCACGCAGCCGGAAATATCCCGGCATGTCGCATCTTCCGGCGTCTCGCTGCCCCACGGCAGCATCCGGAGAATTTTCCCATCCTGTATCCACAGATCTGCTTCCTTTAATTCCGGCCCGTCATCCATTGTGAGGATGCGGCCGTTCTGAAGGATCAGAAGTCCATCGTTTTTTTTATTCATCGTTTTCCTCATAGTTAGCAGAATGTCAGCTCGCGCTTGCAGAATGCATTCAGCAGATCAACGCCTCCGTCGATGTCTTCCTTGGAAGCGACTGCACTCTGGCTGTGCGGATAACGGGTCACGACCACGACTCCACCGGTGCGAACGCCGACGCCGGAAAGATTCATGCTCGACGCATCGGTGCCTCCCTTGTCGATGACCTCTCTCTGATACTTGATCTGCTCCTGCTCACAGCACTGCTCCATGAGTGCAACGACATCCTCATCACATACGACCGACGGGTCGCAGATCTTCACGCCGATGCCGCCGCCGACTGCATTGCTTCCCTCGAGGTCACACGGATAATCGTGCGCCGGGGTGATATCCACTGCGATGCCGACATCCGGGTGAATCCGCTCTGCCGCTACCTTTGATCCTCTGCAGCCAAGCTCCTCCTGCACGCCGAATACATAGTAGACATCGTTCGGCCATGTGCCGTCATTTTCCTTTAAGGACTCGATCAGCTGATAGCAGCCGATCCGGTTGTCCAGTGTCTTTGCGCATACCCGGTCGTTCGCCAGCTCAAGGAATTCACCGTAGTAGCCACACGCATCACCAAGCTTTACGTACTTCTCGGCATCTTCCTTTGAGGTCGCCCCGATATCAATGTAGAGCTTGCCCGGATCATTTCTGGCCTCCTCAATCGGCCCGAGACAGCCCATGACACCGCTCACGCCATTGCGGAACCGTACACGCGCGTTGTACGCGGAGCCGGTCCAGTTCCAGCCCATATTGCAGACACGCAAGCGTCCATCCGGCTCGATTTTCTTTACCATAAATCCGATCTCGTCCATATGCGCGGCGAGCATGATCTTCTTTGCCTCCGCTCCGCCTCTGCCTTTTTTCAGGACGATCAGATTGCCGACTGCATCCGTCAGCATCTCATCTGCATACGGCTCTACGATCTTTTCGATGTACTTGCGCACTTCTTTTTCATAGCCTGCCACACCCCAGAGCTGTGTCAGCTCCTTCAGCAGATTCATATCTCTCATCTTCTGTCACTCTCCTGCTGTCGGCTACCGTTTGCCAGCTTTCGTCTGTCTCCACTTTCCGCACGGCAAATGGCAGCCGGTTTCTATTTTTATACTTTGTCTCTTTAATGCTTTAAACCGAAAATATTTTATCATTATTCCATATGAATTGCAACCGGAACTTTCTGATTCCGGTAGTCAAATGGACCCTCCGCATTTCTGTGTGTGATGTGCCGGCTCATCCGCACCGTCGTCCCTTTTCCGGGTGCACTTACTACCTCAAGCGTGTCCATGAACGCATCCATAAACGCAAAGCCCATCCCTGCACGGTCGCACTCCTGCCGCGTCGTATAGAGCGGTTCCATCGCCTGTGCGACATCTGCAATGCCCCGCCCATGGTCTGTCACTTCCACCCACAGGGTCTCCTCTTCGATCCAGCAGTGCACCAGTACTTTTTCCTCTTCCCGGTCATACGCATGGATAATCACATTTGTCACCGCTTCCGATACTGCCGTTTTCACATCCGCGACCTCCTCCAGGGTCGGATTCAGCTGTGTCAGAAACGCCGCTACCGCTACTCTTGCAAAACTCTCGTTGCACGAGCGGCTGTCAAACTCCAGTTTCATCTCATTTTTGCGCATGCGCTCTCCCCCTTTCACAGCAGCTTTGACTGCTGTGGCAACCCTTCATAGATATCGATCACCTTGTACACGCCGGAGAGCAGCAGCACACGCCGCATCCGCTCTTTCACGTTGATCGCCGCCATCGTCCCTCCGACGAACCGGATCATCTTATACCGTCCGAGCAGCATCCCGATCCCGGAGCTGTCCATAAACACGGTATCCCCGAAGTCAAACAAAATACACCGGATATTCCGGCTCTGAATCAGCCGGTCCGTCTCCCTTTGCAGCTGCTCCGTGCTGTGATGATCCACCTCGGAAGGCAGATGTACCGTAAGTGTCGTTCCCGTTAAAGTAAACATATGATCCATAGTAAGTCCTCCTTTTTCTGTCAAAATCAAGTTGAATCGCCTGTCCTGCACAATCGCAGCGGCTGAAACGCAAATTTCCCGCTGCAAGCAGCCTGGTATTTGACCCACGCCGCAAATAAAAAGACGCAGTACAGCCCGGAAGTTTCTCCTTCTTTTTCATCTGTACCGCGTCTTACGCTTTTCTTACTATGTACTTTTCAGATCTCTATGTCGACCGTCGCTGCCAGCTGTGCTTCCACTGCTCATACAGCCAGTCCATCTGCTTCGTCTCTTTACTGCCCGGACATCAGGTTCCCGTACTGGTCATACTGCAGCCCGGTCGTCGGATCTGTCCACGCCACGTAGGAATCCGACGCCGGAAGCGAACTGCCACCTGTCGTACCATCCTGATTGTAGATCGTGATATCTCCGCCATTCGTCGTGGAGGTCTGTGTATTGTTCGCCGTCTGGCCGGTCGCCGCATCGCCTAAGCCGCTGACATCCGCCGCATTGTTGTTGCCGGATGTCTTACTCGACCCGGAAGTGATGTAGCCCTGCGCCTGGCTCGCCTGATTCGGATAGTACTCGATAAATTTATTCAGGATCTCATTGGCCTTGTCCTGCTGTCCCAACTGGTAATAGGAGATACCAAGGCAGAGCATCGCCTGTGCATAATCCGAGCTCTTCCGCTCCGTATCCGCATCGACGGCCTTCTGCAGCTGGTCTGCTGCCGTCGTATAGTCGCCTGCAAGATAGGCCGTCGCTCCGGTATTGTAATACTGGCTGAACAGGCTTGTGCCAACGGCCGATGCCATGCTGTCGTAAAGCGTTTTTGCGTTGCCCTCAAAGTCTGATGCATCTAAGGCAGCCACCGCCGTGGAGGCTCCACTCACATCGCCGCTCACATATTTATTGACTGCCGCCAGCAGATCGTCGTAGCTCTGCGCCTTTTTCAATGCGTCTTCTTTGTCCTGATTCGCACTGTCCACCTGGCTCTTGTATCCGTCGATCTCATCTTGCAGATCCTGCGCACGGGCAGCCTCAGACGCCAGCTTCGTATTGGCATCCGTCACCTGCCGGTTCGCCTCATCGTTGACCTCCTGCCGGTTTGCCGGAACGACCAGAAACCAGACGATCGCCCCTCCTAACAGAATACCGAGAATGATATTGATAAACGTCGCGATCGTCGAACTGTCCCGGAACGTCGTCGGCTGGATGACCATCTCGGTCCCGCTCATATAGCGCAGCGTCCCCGATACCGCATCCTCTTTTTCTTTCTCAAAACGCCAGTGCTTTTTCCCGACCCGTGTGCTCTTTCCGGTCACATCCTCGATCTCCTGCAGATAACGCAGGGTCGTCGTGTTCGTCGTATCGATATTCGCCGCCTTTTTCAGAAGCTTGCGCGCCCGCTCATACTCCTGCCGTTTCATATACAGAAGGGCAAGCAGCTGATACGCCTTTACAAACTTCGGATTCTGGCTGATCACCTTTTTCAGCTGGATGATCGCCATATCCTCATTGTCCTCCCTGCAGTACAGGACCGACTGATTGTACTTTCGGATCGTCTGATTGATCGTATCGAGCCGGTTCTTGTTCGACTGCAGCTCGTTGATATACGAATCCGCGATATTATCCTCGCCTTTTAGATTTTTACTGATGACCCATTCGCACAGCGCCGACACTGCTTCTCCGGTCTCGTAATAGCACAGGCCGAGCAGGTTCCGCGCATCGATATTTTCTTTATTAAACTTCAGGCTGCGCTTTAAGCAGGTGATCGCTCCCTCCATGTCGCGCACGAGTGCCTTCTCCAGCCCCTCATTGTATAAAAGGTTCGAGATCCGGACAATCCGCTTCTGCAAGGTGACATCCGCACCACAGCCCGGACAGTAATCGATGGCGGCCAGAGGTGTGTTACAGTAAATACATCTCATGCCATCCCCTGCCTTTTATTTTTCTTCTCGTCCTTCATCATCTCCCGCAGGATATCCGTCACATCTGTCAGATCACGGCTGTAGATCGCATCCTCCGCCTCATTGACATCCATGCTCGGATGGTATTTCTTCAGTTCTTCTTCGTAATTAATCATTCTATCCCCTGACTTTCTTCCCGTATAAAATACGATACGGTTCTCAATGTTTTTCCCGCCGCTGCAGAATCGCCTTGATGTCCCCTACCAGATACAGGGAACCTGCGCAGAACAGCATCCCGTCGCCTTTTTCATCCAGTGCCTTTGCAAATGCCTGCTCCACATCCGGCTCGGTAAAAATCTCAGCGTCCGTATACTTCCGAAATACACCGGATAATACTTCCGCCGGGACGACACGCGCGCCGTCAATCTGCGTCACGACGATGGACGTCGGATGTACGCTCTCACAGATCTCTGCGATCATTTTCTCGTACTCCTTTTCCACCACCGCAGAAAACAGCAGCGATACACTCCGATGCTCCTGCACGCCGACGACGGTACGGATAAACTCTTTGATGCCATCTGCATTGTGCGCGCCATCCAGCACGACACCCGGAAGCACCGTCTCCATGCGCCCCTGCCATCTTGTGCTGCGGATCCCTTCCGCGATCACCGCATCACTGACCACATGCTGCGGATCAATCCTGTGGATCGTCCCGACTGCGAGCGAACTGTTCACCAGCTGATACTCTGCCAGATACGGCACGGTAATCGCAAGTGTGCTGCCATTCTTTTCATCATAACTGCAATCCAGCAGAAAATCAATGCTTTTGTCCGTCTTATCCAGTATTTTACACATCTCCTGCCGATATTCCCACACCGGCGCATGCTTCTCTTTCGCCACTGCAAGGATCACTTCGCGCGACTTTGGATTGCGCCCGTCAAAGATCACCGGCACACCTTCCTTGATGATCCCGGCCTTTTCCCGCGCGATCTTTTCGACCGTATCCCCGAGGTATTCCATATGGTCGAGGCTGATCGTCGTGAGCACGGTCGCGATCGGATGCTCGACCAGATTCGTCGCGTCCAGCCGCCCGCCAAGCCCGGTCTCCAGCACCAGATACTCGACCTGCTCCCGCTGGAAAATCAAAAGTCCAGCCGCAAAGAGCAATTCAAAATAGGCCGGATGCGCATATCCGTCCGCTACCATCGCGTCGATCGCCTTTTTTACCTCTGCAAAGGCCCAGGTAAAACACTCCTGCGAGACCTCTTCTCCGTTGATCTGAAAGCGCTCTGTGATATGAACCAGATGCGGGGAAGTAAACAGCCCCGTCCGGTATCCGGCATGCGTCAGGATCGACGAGAGAAATGCGCAGACCGAACCTTTTCCATTTGTCCCTGCCACGTGGATCACCTTCATCCTACGCTCCGGGTGCCCGATCCGCTCAAGCAGCTCCCACGTGTTCTCCGGTTTGTTCTTCTTTGTAAACTTTGGTACTTCCTCTATGTATGCAACCGCTTCTGTATAATCCATCCTGGTTTCCTTTTCTTATGTAAATGCCTTTCCTACGGAGTTAATATACCACACTCCCCTTATTATTCAAGGAAATTTTTTCGCGTAAACCTTCAGAATTCCTTAATTTTCGCACAGATTCGGTTCTTCTCTGGACACTGAAAATGAAGGGTGCTATAATATTCTGAACGGATGGTGCTCCCCGTCCAACCATTGGATCCGGGCATCTCGCACAACTATTATTTTAATAAGAAAGGAATCTGAGTTATGAAGAAAAAATTATTACTTGGACTCACCGTACTTGGCGCAGCTTCCATGCTGTGTGGTTTTGACAGCGCAGAGACCGCTGACAGCCTCTACCAGAAAATGACCGACGCGACTGCTGACGTATCCGGCATGTCCATGTCCATGGGGATGAATCTGGACGCAGCGATCAATGTAAGCGACGGCACAACGGATTCTTCTCTCGGTATCACGATGAACGGTACCTTTGATGTGAATGCTACGATGGATCCGGTCGCAACCGAGATGACCGGCAGCATCGATCTCTCCGCACTTGGCCAGGGTCAGCACATCGAGATGAAGAACTACTCTGTAACCGCTGAGGATGGCGGACTGGAGACCTACTCCTTCACAAAGGAGTCCGCAGACGACGAAGGTTCCTGGGCATACAGCAAGGATGCAAACATCGATATGACTTCCCTGATGGATCTCTCCAAGTCTCTGACTGCAGCAGATCTGGCAGACTGGGGTCTTACCTTTACCCTCGCTCCGGAAGCAGCTACCGTAAACGGCACTGAGTGCTATCAGCTCACCACCGTGATCGATTCCTCCACTCTGGACACCGTCCTGAACAAGGTTTCCGAGCTGGCTGGCGAAGATCTGACCTCTGATGCAAATGTCGCTACGGCAATGCAGTATCTGGATGGCCTGAAGCTGAACATCACCTATTTTGTAGACGCTGCTACCTACCTTCCGGTCAGCATGACGATGGATATGAATGACAGCGACCTGACTGTCCTGAATTCTCTGATCGCTTCCGCACTGGCAAGCGAGGACGGTACCAGCGCAGAGCTCGTACTGAATGACTTCTCCATCAACGCTACCACCTCTTACGGCGACGTTGCTACGATCACCGTTCCGCAGGAAGCAATCGATGCAGTTGCAGCTGGCGATGCTACCTCTCTGGACAATGTCGCAGATAACCTGATCGCAGAAGCTGAGACCGGTGCCGTTGAAGAGACGACTGAGGTCGTTGCTGAGTAAGCATCCGAACGTTATGGATTGATCCGCGTGAGCGCAGATCCTGATAATCTGTATCATATGAGAGCCGCCGTAAATGTGAGTACGGCGGTTCTCTTTTTTCCTGCAAACAACGATCCAGATAGGTTTATCCCTGCTTTGCTGCAGGATTCTGATTTTTAAGACATGGAGGTCTTTTATGGGTGCTGTATTGCTCTCCCCACTTTACGTTTTACTCAATCTCTATCTCATCAGCCGGATGCTGCTCTGGTTCGGCACGCTGCATTCTTTTCTTGGAACGCTCTGGTTCATCGTTCCATTTCTCATCTGCTATGTGCTCATTGCCTTAAGTCCGCTTGCTGCCGCTTTCGGCCGTGGAAAAGCCAAGCAGGTTGCCCGCGTTATCAGTAACTACTGGATCGGCACCCTGATGTACATGCTGATCTTTTTGCTGCTGTTCGACTTTGTCCGCATTCTGCTGCGCCTGTTCCGGAAACGGTCGCTCTTTGATCCGATCGATGTGAACAGCTACCGCATCTCCGGCGGGATCATTTTCTTTGGCGTCATTTTGCTCTCTGTATACGGAATCATCCATGCCGGAAAAATTAAGAAAAAGCATTATGACGTGAAACTCCCCAAGCGGTTCCACCGAAATCCTGATGCGACTTCCATACTTCCGACTTCTCAGGGCCAGCCCGGAACATCGCCCGGCGATCCTTCCACACTGCGCATCGCCCTCGTCGCAGACCTGCACCTCGGTGGAAGCATCGGTCTGCCACACGCCCGGAAAATGAAAAAAATCATTGACCAGATGCAGCCGGACCTGATTGTCTATGCCGGTGACATCTTTGACAATGATTTTGATGCGATCAGTCAGCCAGAGGAAATCGCTGCTGTATTCCGCAGTCTTTCCAGTACCTATGGCTCCTACGCCTGCTGGGGCAATCACGATATTGATGAGGTAATCCTCGCCGGCTTTACTTTTGATTCCGGAAGTGCCGCCACGACGAGTGATCCCCGTATGGATCAGTTTCTCGTCGATGCAAATATCCGGCTTTTAAAGGATGAGACTGTGCTCATCGACGATGCTTTTTATCTGATCGGGCGGCTCGATGCCTCCTGCCGCCAGAAGAGCGGCATCATCCGCAAGACGGCCGCTGAGCTGATCCGGCCGCTCGATGCTTCACGTCCGGTACTCGTGATCGACCATCAGCCATCTGAACTCTCTGAGCTCGCGGCTGCAGGTGCCGACCTCGTTCTCTCCGGTCACACACACGACGGTCAGCTCTTCCCCGGCAACATCACGACACGGATCGGCTGGAAAAATTCCTGCGGCAAGCTCGTCCTCGGCAACACGACCAGCATCGTCACCTCCGGCGTCGGCGTCTGGGGGCCGGCCATGCGGATCGGGACGGACAGCGAGGTCGTGGAGGTGGATGTGACATTTTTATCCTGAATCGGGCAGCGCGGATATTCGCAATCCGCTTCGCTGCTTGCTCATTTTTATTTTTCATTATAATCAACGCTGCTCACCGTCTGTCAGATATGCTCTGTATGCCGTCTGCTCCTGCTGACCTTCACTACCGCGGTCACTGCTGTCTGCACACAGATCACACCCGCGGCGATGATGAAGACCTCCTGCACGAGCCAGACAAATGCACCGAGGGACGCCTCAATCCCATTTTTCATGATCGATACCGTCATACGGTACAGATCGCCTCCCGGAATCAGTGGGACGAGCAATGGTACTTCCATGACCAGCACCGGCGTGCGGCGGATGCGTGCCTGCAGCTCTGCAGTCAGCGCCGCCACCGTCACCGCCAGAAACAGCCCGATCAGCGCATTTCCCCGCATCTGTCCGACCAGAAAAATAAACCATGATAAGGCTCCGCCGATCCCGATCGTGATTAGCTTCGTACCGCGCAGCTGAAAAATCAATGCAAAGCCGATGCTTCCGAGTCCGGCCATGATAATCTGTAAAATTTCCCGTGTCTCCAATTTCTATTTCCCCGCTTTTCTGTTCATCTTCACATCCCCGCGACCCCGAGCAGCGTCATCACACCGACGAACCCGGCTGCCACTGCGACCGTCCGAAGCAGGCATTCGCACATCCGCAAAAGCCCCGACATCGTATCACCGCTTAGCATATCCCGGATCGAATTCGTAAACGGGATCCCCGGGATCAGCAGCATGATATTGCCCATCAGGGCAGGATCGACTTCATAGGCCATGACATACTTCCGGATCAGTCCAAGAAACAGACCTCCGATCGCAGAGCAGCATGCATAGCATACGATCTCATTTGTGAAAATATGTTCCGTCGCATGCAGCAGCAGACAAAGCCCCATTCCGGTCAGTGCGCCAAACAGTGCCTCCGCAAACCCACCGCCGAAAAATACAGAAAATACCGCCGCATTTGCTCCATATAAAAGCATCATCTTCCACAGCGCCAGTTCTTTCGTATTCTGGATCTCATGGATGCGCCGCTCCAGCTCCCCGATCTCGATCGGAGCCTCGCACACCTCTCTGGCCAGCTGATTCATCCTGTGGATGCGGTCCAGATTCATGTCATATCCACGGATCCGGCGTGTCTGCGTCAGAATCTCGCCACCTGCCGTATACACCGTGATCACGATCGAGGACGTGATCGTAAACACATCCGTCCGCACAAATCCATAGGCCCGGCACATCCGCGCCATCGTATCCTCGACCCGGTTGATCTCCCCGCCGGATTTGAGTATCACCTCACCCGCATCCAGAATACACCGGATGAGGCGGTTTTCTATTTTATTTTGCTGATTTGTCTGATTCTCCACGCGCTCTGTCTGCCTGATGCTACAGGCTTCCTCCACTTTCCTGGTTGATGTCGGAACATTCTTCACTCTCCGCGTCATTCTATCATTGTCAGAAAAAAATAACAAGTCAGCAATTTTTCACATCCGGATCTCCGAATTTTATTGTACCTAAAAGGCAGACCGCCAGCGTATTTTCCAGTACTGCGCACATCGCATACCAGAGCATATCGAGAGATGCCTCGCCTGCCGCACTTTTTAAAATGAGGAGAAAATTCTGTTTTTGCTGCATCCACGTGGTACTCCAGAACGAAAAATCAGACCAGCGGGTCGGGATCAGGTCGGTCGGAATGTGCAGATTTTGGGTAAGATACCAGATTCCGGCAAGCACAAAAGCGGCAGTCACGGTCAGCCGAAAACCGGCACTTGACATGCCTCGCATCAGCCATTTCGCGGCACAGGCAAAAAGCAACAACGGAACAATCAGCAGCAGATCCTGTACCAGTGCGGTTGGCACCGTAAAATCAACAACATCCCCGCCAAGGCCATCTCGCAGCAAGAGCTGCTCCAATTCATCCGCTCCCCGCCTGCCGTCCGATGACAGAAGCAGGATCCGATCCAGGGGCGTTTTCTCTTCCGCTACACAAAGCATTTCTTTTTGCAGGCTGTCAAAGGTGCCGAGTACCTGCCAGCTCTGATCGCCGCTTCGCACGAGCTGTCCTGCGACGTCGTCCGTGCCAAATAATGTGTAGGCGGTTTCCGCATCCAGATAGCAGCCATTTTTCTGAAAGGAGAGCGGATTGCTCCCCGGCATGAGCAGCTCTGCATTTCCGGTGATCCGGATCTGGTCTGCCACAGCCTCATTTCCGGTTTCCTGACAAAAAAAAGCGGTATCCGACTGTTCGCCAAAAAAGCAGAACGCAGCCGGATCTTCCTGTTTCGCCTCCGCCTCGCAGATTTGCTCTGCTTCTTTTGCCGTCACCGCTCCGCCATGCAGAAAAGCCGCCGCATACCCGGCGCGCGCCTGTACATGCGCATTGCTGCGCACCGCGGCCAGATAGAGCAAAAGTGCAGCGCATAGTTTTATATAGTTTTCTTTTTTATCCATTCTCACATCGTTTACTCCATGATCGTGTTCTCATATTCCGCTGCTCGGTCTTTTTCCTTCCTATTTTACACACCTGAAATGCGAAATTTTCTACCTAGGATTCTAACCGGATGCGGCTGCCGTCATCCACGGCCTTGTCCGCAGACACGATCACTTCATCCTGGCTGGAAATGCTCCCGTCGGCGAGTGCCGCATATGATTCGTTCTGATCCAGAATGTTTACACTGACTTTGCGCGCCCGCAGCTCCTTGCCGAGCACCGAATCCTGCTCGTCATACGTGAGGACATACGGCTGATTCCGTTCATCCAGATGGAGTGCGGCAAGCGGCACACAGGTCGCATACGTCTGCGACGGGCTGCTGTAGTCCAGCACGGCAGCCGCCCCGAGCTCCAGCGTGTCATCCGGCAGCGGCACACTGATCTCATAGACGCCCTCATTTTCCTCGTCGGCCGCCACGGATTCCACCGCCAGCTGTTCCAGCTGATTGCGCCTGCTGTCCGTGAGGGTCACTTCATCCCCTGCGCCGATGTATTTTTCCTGCTCCTTCGTCAGTTCCGCTGTAAACCGATAGCCTTTTGTCAGATCCGCCATACGGATTGCCGGCGTATCCGCCGTCCGCTCCCCGGTATTCACAGCGATTTCGGTAATCAGTCCATCCGACGGCGCACGGACCGCTCCATCCGTCTCCAGCAGCCGTTCCAGCTTCTCCAGCTGTAGCTCCATCTGCTCCACCGTGATCTCCCCGATCGCCAGCGTGCTGTCCGATGCATCTCCAATCCCGGCAGTCGCTACGGCCCGGCCTGCTGTCACTGCCGCTTCATTGGCTGCCAGCGCTGCATCTTCATAGGCATCCCTTGCCGTCTGCACCGCCGCCAAGAGCTGGCGTTCCTGTTCTTTCCCGGATGCATCCGCTGCGGTAAGCTGCTCCTGCTGATACTGCACAAGCGCCTGCTCTGCGGCTTCCTTCTCCTTCTTTGCCGTCTCGACCTTTTTCATCGCCGCATCCAGTTCCGGCGCGTAGGTGTCGCGCACCTGCTGTTCCAGCTTCTTTTGATCCGTCTGTGACGGTGTGGCGGTGTTATCTGTACGATCACGATCGGGCGTGGACGGCTGGGTGGTGGTATCACTCTCGTCAGGTGTGATGGGCGAAATCACAGAAGCATCCGCACCGGGGGGGACTGTCGAACCGGAAGGCAGATTTGTGGATGAATCCGACTGATCTGAGCCTGTATTGGAATCCTGATCGGAAGGTGCAATTATAATGTCGATGTCCACATCCGCTTCGTCGTTCTGTCTTGTATCCTGCTCCGAAAGTCCCATTGACTGATCCAGCGGTATATCAGCATTTTCTCCTGAAAGTTCTGCCGTTGCATCGAATCCCTGACTTGTCTCTTCTACTGTAGGCATGTCCTCCTGCTCGATCATTTCCACATGACCAATAAACAGTTCCGATGCATTCGCCAAATAAGATAGCCCGGGCAAATCTACAGCTCCATCATCTTCAAACTCACTCTCTTTTTCTTCTAAAATGAAAGATTCTTCCTCCGCCGCCTGTGTCACACTCGTCCCGTTCTTCACAAGCTGTGCCCCGGTCCCGTTTAGCGCGGTGTTCACTGCATGTTCGATCCGCCACTGTAGGGCCGTCAGCTCTTTTTGCGCATCCAGATATGCAGCTGTCTTTTCTTCCAGCGCATTCTGCAGCGTCTCTTCCACGGTATTGTCTGTCGTCGTACTTCCGTTTCCGTTTTTTTTGCGGTAATCGGTAAGCTCCTGCTTCGCGTCATCCAGATCCCGCTTTGCCCTGCTTACCTGTACCTGCGCTTTTTTCGTCGAGAGGCTGTACTGCTCTGCCGCAGACGCCTGCTCATTTGCCTTCTGCGCTGCCCGGACATCCTGCTGACTGCCCGCATCACCAAGCTGCAGCTTCTGCTTCTCGATTTCCTGCTTCTGATTCAGGATCTTCTCCTGCAGCAGCTCCGTATCTACCACAAAGAGCAGATCCCCCTTTGCGACCTTCTGCCCTTTTTCCACTGCGATCTCCACCACGCGCTCATCCGGCTCCGTCACGATCGCCACTTCCCGGTTCTGTACGACCTTCCCGGCTGCTGTGACGGTGTGCAAAATCATCCGGCTCTCCGGCTTCTGCACCTGCACCGCCGCGATCCCCGCCTGATCCGCCGCACGGGACAATATCGTAAAACACAGCATCCATGCAAAGAATGCTGCCGTTATCTTCATCCATCTGCTTCGGTTCATATCCCGCTCCTTTTCCACATACCTCGCAATCCTTCACTGATTTATTCACAGATTTCCTGCATGTTTCCCTCCGGTTTCTTTCCACTTCCGTTTTCTCTATTTTTGAGCCACCGATTTTTCCATATATCATCCTGATTTTTCCAGTTTGTTTCCTCTTTCATCCTTCTCTATCCTTCATCAATTGTTTTCCACATACCTATGTGATTTTCTCATGTTTATCCACAAATCGTGCCTCGTTTTTTCACAGCTTGTAGATATTTCCTTTTTTACATTCTTACCCTTTCAGCGCCGCCGCTGTAATTCCCTGCTCCAGATACTCCTGCCCGGCAAGAAACAGCAGCAGCGCCGGAACCAGCATCGCAAAGGCAGCCGCAAATCCCACGCCCGCATCCTCTAATCCGATCTGCGGAAGGAACAGAGACAGTGGCCACAGCGATTTCGTTTTCAGAAAGGTCATCGGCTGCTCAATCATGTTCCAGACGTCGAGAAAGCTCAAGAGCTCTGCCGAGACGATCCCTGCCATGCCAAGCGGCACCCCGATCTGTAGGAAAATCTGCCAGACACCCGCCCCGTCAATGCGCCCGCATCCAAAATCTCCTCCGGAATCCCACGAAACCCCCGATACATGATAAACACCGGAAAGGTCGAAAAAATCGCCGGAAAGATGACCGCCGCATGAGTGTCGATCAGATGCCATTCATTGAGCACCAGATATTCCGGCAGCATGAGCACCTGAAATGGCATGAGCATCAAGACGATATAGAGCAGCATCACCGCCTTACGGCACGGAAAGTCAAACCGCGCCAGCGCCCATGCCGACGGCACGCCGAACACCAGCTGTCCGAGCAAAATGCAGACGGCCAGCTTCATGGAATTCCAGAACATGACAAAGAACTGTGGGGAATCCAGCAAAAGCCCCACTACCCACTGAAGCGTCGGCGCGTGTGGCAGCAATGCCCAGGAAGCAGTCCCGGTTCCGCCAGCCAGCACCGGCCCCAGATATTCGGTCAGCTCCCACTGCTGCATGAACACCCCCGTTACTGCCACCCAGACCGGAAACCCGATGAGCACCGCCAGAAGCAGCAAAAACATACTGCAAAACACGCGGCCTACGGAACACTTTCTTCTGGTGTATCGCTCACCTTTCTCGCTGTTTTTCCGTTTTCTTCTGATCTGCATTTCATTTTCCTCTTACTTTTCAATTTTCGCTACATCCGTCCGATGAAACTACCCCTGCTGTCGAATTTGCTTTGCTGCTTGCCTACATCTCCCGCTCCCACGCCCATTGCAGCAGCAAAATGAGCACGAACACCACGAGTGCCGTGAGCACGGCCGCCGCCGAAATTTTATCGAAAGCCAGGTCGCGGAACCAGTTGTTGTACAGATGCTGCAGGAGGTACATGTCCTGCTGCGGATAGTCACCCGCCACGAGCCACGCCTCCCGGAACACCTTAAACGAATTCAGAAACGAGAGTACCGAGATCGTGTACAGCGACGGCAGCAGATTCGGCAATGTGATCCGGAAAAAACAGGCCCGCTCTCCGGCTCCGTCCATGCGTGCGGCCTCATAGATCTCCTCCGGGATCCCGGCAAGACCTGCCATCCAGAGGATCATGTCATATCCAAGGTTCTTCCACAGATAGCTGAGCACGAGCACCCAGAAGGAGGCGGACGTTGTCATCCACTCCACCTTCGTCCCCACCGTTGCGAGCAACACATGGTTTAGCAGGCCATTGGAGTGAAACAGCAGTTTCCAGACGAGCACGACCGAAGCTGCCGGGACTGCCGTCGGAACCAGAAGCATACTCTTCATCCAGTTTTTTGCCTGCTTCTGGTACTGCAAAATGACAGCGAGCACAAGCGATCCGGCAATCAGCAATGGAATGCAGAAACAGGTGAACCGCAACGTATTGCCCGCCGCCATCCGAAATGCCGTATTGCCAAGCACCGTCCGATAATTCTCCACTCCCACGAACGCTGTGCCAAGCGCATTCTGAAAGGAACGCACGACCGTCCGGAAAAATGGGACAAGTGTAAAGCAGACCGTCCCGGCAAATCCCGGCAGGAGAAAGCAGATACCGGTCAGGCTCCGCTTCCACCTCCGTTTGCTCTTTCGCCACCTCATTCGGCCAGATACAGATTGATCTTCTGCATGATCGCATTCACGGCTTCGTCGGCGCTCTCTTCTCCCTTCATACATTTGCGCGTCTCCTCCAGTACCGTCTGACGTGGAATCCGGTCGAGATTCGCCCGACTGTCAAGCCGTCCTGCGATCGCGAGCAGTTCCTCCTGCTGTTCTTTCGTCGGCCAGTAGCAGATCAGAGTAATGGATTCCCCGGTCTTTCGGTTGACGGATGCCATCGAAAATTCCCCATCCTTGAAAAATGGCTCACTGATCACACGCTTCAGGGCCGTCTCATTGACCGGGAATGCCGTCTCCACATCAGCCATCTGCCCCTCCTCAGACAGGGCATAACGCACAAACATCTCCGCTGCTTCGGAATCTTTCGCATTGCTGAGCACGCCAAGCGTTTCATATGGTACAAACACATCCTCTGCTCCGAGGTTTGCCTCGCGGACCTCGCACGGTGTCTGCCGGTTCACAGAGGTCAGCTCCGCATAGTCATACATTCCGGTCAGCATGCCAATTTCCGCTTTCGCATTTCCGCCAAGCAGGTCAAAGCTGCTTCCACTTAACGCCGCTCCATAGTCCGGCAACTGCGCCAGAATGGAATCTTCGGACTCCTCCCACGCTGCAATATCCTCCTTCACCTGCTCTGAAGCATTTGCCTCATACGTCTGCCATACCTGCTGCACGGTCTGGATGTACTCCTGCAAAGCCTCCGCATCCAACGTGCCATCCGCTTTGCTCCATGTCCCCGCTAAAAGCGGATACAGCCGTTCCGGAAGCATCAGCATTCCTTCCGATGTAAAGGTGCCTTCCTGTGCCGCCAGCTGCTCCAGCGATGCCAGCCCATCGATCACATCCAGCGTCTCCGGATCTCCGCACTTTGCCGGAATATAAAATTTACACGGAATCGCCGGGACACTGCCATCTTCCTGCTGATAAGTACCCGCGATCGGTGTGAGCACGCCATCCTGGTCCTGCACTTCCGTAAGCATCGCGCCAAGATCTACCAGCAGCCCTTTTTCTGTATAAGTGTCCACCGAGATCCCATCGAGCATGAGCACATCCGGGCCATCGCCTGCCAGAATCTCGGTATTGAGCATCCGAAGTGCATCGGAAGCGGTCACACCATCTTCCCCGGTCAGCCCGATCTGATAGTTGACATAGATATCCGGATTCTGCTTCTGGAACTGTGCGATCAGCCGCCGCATGCCCGCATCCTCCTCCAGCGAATAGACCGTCAGCTCCTGCTGCGGTGTCGCCGCGACATCCGGATCATAGGAAAATTTCACCAGTTGGCTTTCCCCGGTCTCCGTTGCACAGACGATATAAAATTCCGCGTCCGCCTCTTCTAAAGCCACCAGCTGCATTCCCGGATCGGCCAGCATACAGAGGCTTCCATTGACGATCTCCTCCACGACGCTGCCATTTTCCGCATAAGAATAAATGCCCTTGCGCGTCGCATAAAAAAGCCGGTCGTCCTCCGCCTGCGCAAACAAAATTGGCCGTGCCGTGGTGCTCGTCATCGTATAGGAAGTATTTCCGGCAAAGAGCGCCTCCTCCAGTACTTCCTGACTTTCCCCCGGCTGAAACGTTGCCGTGTCATACACCTGCAGAGAATCGGTGCCGAGCACCAACGCCTGATCCTTCCACGTGCCAACGATCTCTGCGTCGGATGTCACAAGCTCACAGACCGTCTTGCCGCTCTCCGGATCCAGTAAAACGGCTCCGCCTCCACTTATCTGCGCCACCAGCGCGCCACTGTCTGTAAAGGAAAGCTGTGAAACATTTGGCGCTTCCAGCGGGAAGCACTGTGCCTGACCATCCGCGTCAAATACGAGCAGCTCCTCATCCCAGTTCTCCAGTGTGTCATCTGAATCCGATTCAATCATTCGGATTCCGGCACCGCCACCATCCCGTGTCAGCGCCATGCTGAAGAAAAATTCCCCGTCATTGTATTCCTCTGGCAGCTTCGCCGCTTCCTCCCATGTCTCACCACCGTCCGTACTGTCCCAGAGTTTCCAGCTTCCGGCTTCCGAAGTGTCCATCGACACCCCGACAATCCGCAGCCTGCCATCCGTCATCCGCACGATATCCTGTACCTGCGCCTCCTCCGGCAGTGTGATCTCAGACTCGATATAACGACCCATAGCCGTATCCCCGGACTCATCCGCCTGTACCTTTGCCACCGGCAGACTCCCCATTCCCAGCGCTGCCATCAGCAGCCAGCTGTATGCCTGTCGTTTCCATATATTTTGATTTCTGCGTTTCATCTGCATCCTCCTTTTCGTGGTTGCCTTTCACCTGACCGGCTTTTATCTACTCTAGCATGGTTTTCTTTAAAAAAGCTCTAAATAGATGGATCTCTGCTATTTTCGCATTTAACCTTTTTATTACACAGGAATTTTACTGCTATCATAATTTTCTTAACCTGTTTTTAAAGACTATTTACAGATTTATCTGCTATACTAAATGTACTTTCCTTTGTTCTTATAAACCAGTAAAACAGATCGGAGGCATTATGCGCATTTTATTGATCGAGGACGACGTGGAGCTGTGCCGCTCCCTGTCGCTTCTTTTAGAACAGCAACAGTTTTCTGTGACCTCCTGTCACGACGGCGAGGAGGGACTTTTTTATATTCTGGAAAACGGGCATGACCTTGTACTGCTCGACCGGATGCTGCCGGGGCTCGACGGGCTGGAGGTACTGCGGCGGGCGCGTGCCGCGCACTGTACGACGCCGATCCTGTTTTTGACGGCACTCGGCTCTCTGGAGGATCGCGTCACCGGGCTGGATCTGGGCGCAGATGATTATCTCGTCAAGCCGTTCGCATTCGAGGAACTGATGGCGCGTATCCGCTGTATCTGCCGGCGTCCGCAGCGGCTCACCGACCAGCATATGACGTGGCATGATCTCTCCTTTGATCCGGAACAGAGCATACTCACCTGCAGCGACCGGCATTGCTCGTTATCCCGCCGCGAAGGCGCACTGCTCTCCCTCTTTCTGGCTCACCCGGAACAGACCCTTCCGCGCGAGACGATCCTGCTGCGGATCTGGGGCGAGGAGTCCGAGGTCGAGAGCGGCAACCTGGATAACTACATCCATTTTCTCCGGCGGCGTCTGAATACCGTCGGCAGCCGCGCGCAGATCGTGACCGCGCGGGGAGTCGGATACCGGCTGACGGGTACATGATGTTTTTATGTAAACCAAAAATAAATACCGGAAAGTATATAAAAATCATTTTTATTTTACTACATCGTTATTAGTTATCATCACATTGCAATCAAATATCCAGTTGCAAACAACAGCCTGTTTCTTACATAGATAAAAAGGAGTTTCGCATGTCCATATCTTCCAAACATCCTATCCACTTTGGCTCTCTCGCTGACTCAGCAGAGCCACCACTCTTCCGGCAGCTCCACCGAAAGCTGAGCATGCTCAGTCTCTCCGTGACCGGGCTGATCTTAGTCGTCCTCTCCATCGTCTGTCTTCTGATCTCGGAATCCGGCATCCGGCAGGCGGAGTACACCTCGTTTTTCACAAATGTGAGCACGCTCTGCCAGAATCTGGAACAGCAGACGACACTCTCACACGAATGGATTCGTCAGATGGAGCACAATTACCAGCTCTCGATCCGGATTTTCGACAACGGGCAGCCGCTCTTTTTCCAGCGCCTTTCTGGTACAGAAGGGGAGCGTCTCTCAGACTCTGACCTTCTTTTCGGGCAGATCGCAGACACCGCCGCACAGGAGTACCACCTCTACGCGACAGCCAAAGGCTCTGGTGGCAGGCTCTCCCACCACGTGGAATTTTCCATCACAGACCAGACACGGCATTCTTCCTACGCAAGTGCCGCCATCATCCCACGAAAAACCGGACAGCTCGGCATCCTCATCTGGCATCCTCTGACGCAGATTCAGAGCCGAATTGTCCGGCAACGCTGGTTCTTTCTTCTGGCCGACCTGATCGGCCTGCTCTTACTTTTTCTCTTCTTTCAGTATTTCATCACCCGCATGCTGCAGCCACTGATCGAGAACCGTGAAAAGCAGATGCAATTCATCGCTGCAGCCTCCCATGAGCTCCGCTCACCGATCACCGTGATCCTGAGCAATCTGGCCGCCTGCCGCTCCGGGCTGATTCCAAATGACGACAGCTTTCTGACACTTCTCGATGCAGAAGGAAACCGGATGGCACGGCTCGTCAATGATATGCTGCAGCTCGCCAATGCAGACAGCCACAGCTGGAGCATGCACCCTACTGAAGTCGAGCTGGATACCTTGCTGCTGGAAGTGTTTGAATCCTTCGAATCACAGGCCGCCACACATCATCTGAAGTGGAATATCACGCTCCCTTCTGAGCTGCTTCCGCCCTGCTTCTGCGACGGCGAGCGTATCCGGCAGCTGCTCGCCATCCTGATCGACAACGCCTTTTCCTATACGCCATCCGGTGGAAGCATCCGGCTTGCGCTGGATGTCTCCGATACCCGGTTCCGCCTTTCCGTCTGCGACAATGGCCCCGGCATCTCCGACCAGCAGAAGACGCAGATTTTTGAGCGCTTCTACCGCGCCGATGCCTCCCGGAAGAGCAAGTCGCACTTCGGCCTTGGCCTCTCCATCGCCTCCGAGATCGCCGCGCTGCACCACGGCCGCCTGTATGTAGAAGATACCCCAAGTGGCGGCGCGACCTTCGTATTTGAGCTGCCGCATAAATAACGATTGTCGTTTATGATACTCCCGAACGGGTATAAAATCAGCTCGCCTCCACCGAAATCACTCTTCCCATCCGTGCCGACATCCGGTGCGAAATCGAGATTACCGTGCGGTGATGCGCGACGCGCTCCAGTGCATCCAATACTGCTTTTTCCGTCTCTGCATCCAGATTTGCAGTGATCTCATCGAGCAGCAGCATACGCGGATTCGCAGCAGCCGCCCGTGCGATCGAGAGCAGCTGCCACTGTCCCTGTGAAAACAGTTCCGGCGTGCAGATCGTATCATATCCTTTTTCCAGCGCATGGATCGCCTCATCCAGTCCGGTCAGGCGTGCAGCCATCTGTACCGCTTCGTCCGAAATGGCCGGATCGTATAAGGTGATCTGATCCCGCACCGTCCCCGGCACCATATGGAACGACTGCTCTACATATCCAAACAGTCTCCGCCGTTCTTCATTTGGAATCGCCACTGCCGGTACGCCGTGAATCAGCACCGCGCCGGCTTGCGGCTCATAAAGACCGAGCAGCAGCCGTAAGATCGTACTCTTTCCGGCTCCGGTACGCCCGGCGAGCGTCACCTGGTCCCCGTCCATGACAGAAAAGCTCAAGTGCTGCAGCACCGCATGTGCATCATATCCAAACGTCACATCCTGAAATTCCACAAACGGAAGGACATCCGAGCCGGTTGCCTCATTTGCACTCTTTTCCGCCTGCATCCCTGTCTCTTCTGCCCGATCCCCGTTTTCTTTCCGCTCTTCCAGCGCAAAAAACTCGTTGATCCGGTGAATCCCCGCAACTGCCGACTGGATCGTCTGGATCTCCATGCCAAGGCTCTCCACCGGCGTAAATATCTGCGAAATATAGTTGATGACCGCCACGGCCGTCCCGGCTGACATGCCGAACAGCGTCAGGATATTTTTGTTGCCGGAAGCGGAGAGCAGCATCACCACTGCTACCACGATCGCATTCAGAATCAGAATGATCGGCGAATAAATGGCATCATAAAAGTTTGTCCGCTCCATCGCCTGATAGCTCTGCCCGATGTAGGTATCGTACCGCTCCTCCATATAGGATTCCTTTGCAAGACAGTGAATCGTCCGGATATTGTGCAGGGTCTCCGGCACATGGCCGGATGCCCGTCCGACGGCCCGACGGTTCTCGATCTGCGCCGCCAGCATATTTTTCTGGACATGTCTCGTAAACCAGAACAAAAATGGAAGAAGCACAAGCAGCACAAACGTCAGTCCCCGGTTCTGGAACCAGATCACCGCCAGAATACTGATAATCTTACATGCATCGGCAAACATGCTGATAATGCCGGACGTAAACAGGTTCTCCACCGTATCGACATCCCCGACGAACCGTGATACGAGCGTTCCCGGCTCCTGATGGTTCACATTATCCGCCGTAAGGCGCACAAATTTTTCCATCAGGCTGCTGCGCAGGGCATGCGTCATCTTCTGTCCAAATACCGTGAGCAGTCCTTCTCTTGCCGCCTCCAGAAATCCGGTCAGCGCCAGAAGTACAAAATAGAGAAGGATAAACGGCACGGACACTTCCTTTCCGGCTGTGATCCCATCTACGATCCGGGCCAGAATCAATGGCGGAAGCAATGCCGCTACCACTGCTCCTGCGACTGCAAGCACAATCGCCACCGAGAGCCCCTTCTGCTTTTTTACCGTATTAAAAATGATTGTCTTTACATGCAGACTATGCTTCATATCCGGCACCCCCTTCCTGTGCGGCGAACATGGCCTCATACTCCGGCACTTCCTTTACGAGCGTCTCATGCGGTGCGACGGTAATTCCACCGTCCTCCATCCAGACGACCTGATCCATCTGTGGAAACAGGTACAGCCGGTGGGAGATCAGCAAAATGACCGCATCGCCTGCCATCTGTCTGAGATTGGAAAAAATCTCTGCTTCCGTCTTTTTATCCAGTGCAGAAAACGGATCGTCCAGAATCATCACCGGCCGCGGATGACACAGGGTCCGTGCCAGCGCCAGCCGCTGCGCCTGTCCACCGGAGAGCCGCACGCCGCCGTTTCCGACCAGCGTCTGCCTTCCGTCCGGCATGGTATTTACTTCGGTGTCGATACATACCGCTTTTAAATACGGTTCCGCATCCTTCTTCTCTCCCAGCAGGACATTGTTCTCAATACTGTCATTAAACAGCTCCGGATCGTGTCCGAGATAGCCGATCGCTTCACAGCGCTCCTGCATGGACAGCTCCCGCAGCTCGGTATCACCAAGACAAATCTCTCCCTCATATGGATACTCACACAAAAATACTTTTCCGAGTGTCGACTTGCCGCACGCGACCGCACCCGTGATCCCGATGATCTGTCCTGGCTTCGCAGAAAAGGAAATGTCCTTCAGGATCGGCGCGCCATTCGGGTAGGCGAAGGTGACGTGGCGCAGGTGAAGCGCAGCTTCCCCTTCTGATTTCAGCATTTTCTGATATCTGTTCCTGCTCACGGCTTGATCCGCTTCTTCCCCCGGCACCAGCAGCGGTTTGATCCGCTTCCACGACACCTGCGCCTTGTGCACGGCATTGAACAGCTTTGCCGCGCTCGAAGATTTGACCGACAGCTTCAGAAAACAGGACAGAAAGGTTGTAAACGCCGCAATATCCCACGCGCTCCATCCCGTCCCGAGCACATTTTTCTGCCCAAAATACAGGATGAACAGCACGCCGGTCATCGAGATGACTTTATACACCGGAGGCAGCACCGTGTTCCAGATATTTGCCTTCACTGCCGACTTTTCATATGCCGTCAGCTGTTCCTCATAAGCCGCCTGACGTTCTTTTTCACAGCCGAACACCCGGTAAGTGATTGCATTTTTCGCCCGGTCCAGAGTCGCCGCGCTCAGGGCTCCGGACTGCTTTTTGTAGGCCGCCCCGGTTCGCTGGATGACCTTTTTCATCTTCTCGGCCGTCACATAGGAGATCGGCGGAAAGATCAGGCAGAACAGTGCAAGCCGCCAGTCATACCACAGCAACATCCCGATATACGCCGCGAGCGCAACGCCTGTATCAAAAATTTCCGTTGTAAATTTCCGCATTCCCTCTGCACAGTCATCCACATCGAGGATCGCCTTTGTCATGACATCGCCCTCTCCCTCTTCCCGGAGGCTCGCCCGGCTTTTATGGACAAGGCTGCCATACAGAATCTGCTTCATCCTGCGGTTTACATTGTTCGCAAACCGGCGGACATAAAATCGCTTGATATACCGCGAACTCTGGACAATAGTGATCGTCACCGCATAGCCTGCCACGAGCAGCAGCATACCGGAAAATGTACCGGCACCTTTTAAAACGTCTACCAGATACCCGGTCATCCGTCCCTCGAACCACGGCCCGGCCAGCAATCCCACATTGTAAATGAGGCCGGAGATAGTCACGGCCAGCAGCACCTTCCACTCTGCCCGAAAGTACGACAGCACCCGGTCAGACTGAAACATCTTATCTTTCATCGCATTCTTCCCCTTCCTCTGCAATCCGCCTTGCCACATCCACAAAGCCGGCCTGCCGCTGGCGCTTGGACTTCCAGTACAGCTTATCTAACGTCTCGCAGAATGCCTGCTTTTCTTCCTCCGACAAGTCCTCCAGCAGCCACTCATAAAAGGCAGCCTCGATATGCGCCTTGGAATTTTTCAGGCTCTCCGCCTTCTCCGTTGCATAGAGCAGCTGGCTCCTGCCATCCTCCGGATTTGGCTTCCGGATGAGATATCCCTTGTGCTCCAGACTCGCCACCCGTTTTGCAGCCGCACCCTTGTCGATCTTCAGGGTCTCCCGTACCTGTGTCTGCGTGATCCCCGGCTTGTGCCGCACGAGATGGATCACATCAAATTCCGCCGTTCCAATTCCCTCCTCCTTCATCGTCTGCACCGTGAATTTGCTGACTTCACGCGCAATTTTCGTCATTTTCCGCTCCGTGGCATCCATAGCTGTCATCCTTTCTCTTCGTATTGCGTGGAATCGCTGCCCAATTAGATGTATGTTCAACTAACTAGATGATAGTACAACCATTTATGCCTGTCAAGATTATAATTCCTCTCATTTCCTGTAAACGAAAAAGGAGCCGCCTTGGGCAGCCCCTCCATACACTTCTTCACTCTTTCATAAACTTTGCAATCGTCTCCAGCAGCACATCCTGAAACAGCGGCTTGCTCAGATGTGCATTCATACCGCAGTCCAGACATTTCTTTACATCCTCTGCATAAGCGTTCGCACTCATTGCAATGATCGGAATCGTCGCGGCATCTGCCTGTCCGGAGCTGCGGATCGCCCGTGCAGTCTCATATCCATCCATGACCGGCATCATCAGATCCAGAAGTACCGCGTCGTAGCAGCCCGGCTTTCTGCTCATATACTGCGTGAGCGCTTCCTGCCCGTTCTCCGCCTTTATGACAGTGGCTCCGGCATCTTCCAGCATAAACTGTGCGATCTCCATGTTCAGCTCGTTGTCTTCGACGACAAGCAGACGTTTGCCCCGGATGTCAACGTGGCACCTCTCTGACCCTTCGGCTGCCTCCGGCGTATGATCCACCTCAAATGGCAGCACCACCGTAAAGCAGGAGCCCTCGCCCGGTGTGCTCTCTACCGAAATCGTTCCATTCATCTTCCGGATCAGCCGCTTTACGATCGCCATCCCGAGTCCGGTCCCCCCATGTCTGGAGGCCGTCTGCGCATTTGCCTGTGTAAATGGTTCAAACAAATGCTGGTCGATAAATTCCTGCGTCATCCCGATCCCGGTATCACGGATCTGGAATTCGTACACAACGACATCCCCGGTATGCTCCAGTTCCCGGAGTCTTGTATAAATGGCTCCGCCCGGCTTGTTATATTTCATACTGTTTGAAAACAGGTTTACCAGGATTTTTTTCAGGTGAAGGGCACTGCCGATCAGGTGCATCTCCCGCACATCCTTATGATCCTCATAGACATGCAGCCCTTCCTCCATCGCCTGAAATGTAATCATCCGCATCGTCTCGCTGCAGACCTCATCCAGATTGAATGGCTTATGCTCCAGCACGACGGAGTCCGTCTCCAGCTTCGTCATGTCGAGGACGTCATTCACAAGCGCAAGCAGATGCTTCGCGGAGGCGTCAATCTTCGCCAGACAGTCGTCCTCTTTTTCTGTATTGCCACGGCATTTTTCCAGCACGCTCAACATGCCCGTGATCCCGTTGATCGGTGTGCGGATGTCATGTGACATGTTGGCAAGGAACTGTGTCTTTACCTGGTTCGCCCTCATCTCGCTTTCCACTGATTTTTGCAGCTGACGGTTGACCCGGAAATACCGGTCGATCTCCTTCGTCCGCTGTTCTTCCGAAAATGTGAGCGCATGCAGGTGATACCGGTCCTTCTTTTCAAGTGCCTCCAGCATGCCATCCCGGTCCCCACGCTTTTTCGCATACTGGTATTTGTACGACTCCACGCGAAGACCGATCTCCGTCTCCTTCGGATAAGTCTCCATATAGCGGTCCATCTTTTTTATAATCTCTTCTGTCAGAAAATAATCTCCGGCATCCAGAGAACAGTCAAATACCGCTTTACACGCATCGATAAATTCCGATGCAAACATCCCGTCGAGTTTTTCCATAATGCATGCTTTATACTGCTCATATTTTTCGTACTCACCAAGCTTATAAAAAAGCGCGACGCCACAGATCAGCACATCATCGCCCAAAAGCTCTGCTCCGCGATAATCCCTCAGACATCGTTCAAATGCATCTCTGGACTTTTCCAGCTGACCAAGGTGATGGTAGATCGAAGCCATGTTCAGATACACATACGCCGCCATATCTTCATCGCTCTCGCCCATATATTTTTCCGCGAGCAGAATGTAATACAGGGCATCCTCAAAATTCTGTTCCGCCATAAAAGTGGCCGCAATATTGTTGTACTCAAACGAAAAGCGGCTCATCTCTTCCTGCTTTTCCGCAATCTGAAGCGCCCGCTCATAAAAATAGCGGGTGAGCACAAATTCGCCCTCACAGTGGGTCGCGACTCCCATCAGGTTGAAACAGGAAATGACCTCCGGCATATACTCATAGCTCTGGTAATCAATCACAAATGGCTCCAGAATCTCCTTCGTCATCTGAAAATCCCCTTCGTGATAAAACAGCAGGGCATACTGAAAACAGGCCAGCATCCGCACCTTTGACTTCCTCTGCTCTTTTTCCAGAATTTCCGCATAAAATTGCTTCTGTTCTTCCACCGGAAGTGTCCCTACCCGGTCCACCTCCGCCAAAAACTGTTTGTAATTCATTTCCTGTCCACCAGTCTAATTAATGTTCAAATGTCTCTGCGACCTTCTTCAGCCAGCCAATCGCCGGGAGATGCTGCGGGCAGGCACCCTCGCACTGACCACATTCTACGCAGTCAGAAGCCTTGCCATGTTCCTTTGTCAGCTCTTCATAGCGCTTTGCATGCTCCGGATTTCCTTTATCGACCAGCTCTTCATTATAAAGTGCAAAATATTCCGGAATCGCGATGCTCATCGGGCAGCCCTCCACGCAGTAGCGGCAGGCCGTACACGGGATCTTCGCCGCCTCATGGATGATATCCACAACTTCTCCGAGCAGTACCTGCTTCTCCGCCTCCGTCAGCGGCTCAAATTCCTTCATGTATGCCGTATTGTCGTCCATCTGCTCCGGTGTAGACATCCCACTCAGTACGACCATCACATTCTCCAGGCTTGCGACAAACCGGATCGCCCAGGAAGCAGCTGACCAATCCGGGTGCAGCGCTTTGAGCACATCCTCTGCCTTTTTCGGGAGCTTTGCCAACGTACCACCCTTGACCGGCTCCATGACTACGACTTTTTTACCATGCTTTACCGCCGTCTCATAGCACTTGCGGGACTGTACCTTTGCATCCTCCCAGTCCAGATAGTTCAGCTGCAGCTGTACAAACTCTGCTTCCGGATGCTCTGTCAGGATCTCATCGAGCACCTCGGCGCTGTCATGGAAGGAAAATCCGACATGCTTTACCTTGCCTTCTGCCTTCTTCTGCATTGCAAAACCGAAGCAATCCAGACGCTTCACCGTCTTGTAATGCTCTGCATCCAACGCATGCAGAAGATAATAATCAAAATACTCGACACCGCATTTTTCTCTCTGCTCGTTAAAAATGCGCTCCATATCCTCTTTTTCCTTCAGCTGCATGACCGGCAGCTTCGAAGCCAGCGTATAGCTGTCACGGTCCTTGCGCGTCACGAGCACATCCTTTACCGCGCGCTCGCTCTCATACTCATGATACATATACGCCGTATCAAAATACGTAAATCCACGCTCCATAAACGTGTCTACCATCTGACAGACGGTCTTTTTGTCAATGCTCTTTTTGTCCTCCTCATTGAGAAGCGGCAGGCGCATCATTCCGAATCCTAATTTTTTCATGTGTTGTATCCTCCTTTTTTGCAGGTTTGATTATCCGGATGTTCGACATACCCTCGAATATTCCGCGCGCAGATGACACGCGCTTCTTTCGTCAGTGCTAAACGGATTCTCCTGTACGCAGGCGATTCACCGTACACTAGGCGATGCCGAACTGGTTACACTTAGTATAATCCCCTTCTTGATAAAAATCCAGCGTGGGTTTGAGGGATTGCACCGTTTGGGAACCGCGTGGTATGATAAGAACCGTCAACGCGGATATTCGCAATCGTATCAGCTGCAGGACATCGTTCTGCCATTATAAATTTTAATCCCGCTATGTTCACGTTATTCACGCAAATATATTCGCTTTCATCTGAGCGACCAAAAAACAGAAAAGGAAAATCATCATGGAACCATATTATTACAGCAAAATGTCCCGCCCGCAGCAGGCTGCCTATCATGGCATGCTGCAGGGCCTAAATCAGCTCGCCCCGGAGATCCAGCTCCCGCGCCTGTCCGCGGAAGAGCTCTACGATGTCTTTTTCCGGCTGCGCCTCGACCATCCGGAAATCTTCTGGGCGACCGGCTACAAGTATCGCTTTTATCAGGACTCCCCGAACCTCATTTTTCTCCCGGACTACTTATTTGAGAAAAATAAAATCCGGGAACACCAGCAGGCAATGCGTGCCCGGATCGCCAAGCTCGTGCGGCCTGCCAAAGATCTTCCGGAGCTGGAAAAAGAGCAGTACATTCATGACTTTATCTGTGAAAATGTGCATTACGATAAGCTAAAAAAGCCCTATTCCCATGAGATCATCGGCCCGCTCGGGCAGGGTGTCGGCGTGTGCGAAGGAATCGCAAAGACCGTCAAATGCCTCTGTGACGCACTTGGCATCTGGTGTATCATCGCCCTCTGTGGGAACAATCCGGAAAAAGGCATCAAATACCGCCACACCTGGAACATCGTCCGCATCGGCAAGAGCTACTATCATCTGGATGCGACCTTTGACAATTCACTCGGACGTAATTATTCGCATCCTTCCGATGCTGCATCCGACGGCGAACGGCCGCGCACCGTATCCGGAACCAGCGCACAGCAACAAAATCCCGGCAGCAAAAAAACCGGGAAGAAAGGCAGTACCTCCACCCGGATCCGGTACGACTATTTTAATCTGGACGACAAACAGATCTTCCGCGACCACGAGCCGCTGATCGCCCCGGCCCCGGCCTGCACCGACAGCGCACACTCTTACTATAAGGAAAAGAAGCTTTCCTTTGCCAAGACGGAGGATGTCTACCGCCGCGCACTGCAGGCCGCCAAAAAAGAGAAGCCCCTGACGTTCCACTGGAAGGGCGGCTACCTGACCCGCGCCGTGCTCGACGAGCTGCTCGCCGAGATCGCCAAAGCCGGCGCAGAACGCCAGAAGCTCCCATGCATCAGCCTCAACTGGCCGCAGGCCGTCCTGCACATCGAATACGTCACCGACCCGCAGCAGGCGGCGGTCGTCATGGAACAGGCAAATGAGGGAGAACAGACAGATGTATAATCAGCGCATCCTTCGCCCTCCGATCAGCACCCGCTTTCCCTGAAATGCAAAGCCGTACATCCGGATTTTTTCTTTCAAAATTCCCTTTGCAAGTAATGCCGCTGCATAATTTTTCTCCTCGATCTGCCGCAGGGCCGCCTCTACCGTATCTGCAAGACTCTTCTCCTCCGACGGATCGAGGGCTTTAAATTCCAGCAACATTGCGTCATCTTCCTTCTGCCGCGGCTCCAGCATTACATCATAGCGCCCCAGTCCGCTCTCCCGATTTGAAGTCAGGATGTAACGGTCCTCCAGCTCTACCATCAGCCCAAGCACAAATCCATGATAAAACCGTTCCGGCGCACCATCTGCAGATACCTGTTTCCCGGTATCAAAATAGCTGAATGATGCCAGCGCCACCTGATTCATGTACACGTTCATCGCCTTGAGGTCATCCTGCAAAAACGCTTTCAGGAATACATTATAGGTGCCTTCCCCCTGTGAAAACCACTCCTGAATCATCGTTTCAAACATCAGCCGCGTCTCTTTATTCGTAAGCGCCAGATAATATTGGGTTCTTCCGGTCCGCTCTATATACTCGGTCCGCAGTACCTTCAGATAGCCGCTTGCCAGCAGCAGACTCCAGACTGCCCCTTCATTTTTCCCAAGCTGATCATATACAATTTCCTCATCCAGCTGCACCTTCAGGCTCTCTCCCCGCAAAAGCTGTTCAAAGTCCTGTTTTACCCAGACACTTCCCTCGCGGATCAGCCGGTCTGCCAGACTGTTGGCACTCGTATTCGCCCAGTATGGCCGAAATTTTCCGGTATCCAGATAGTTGATAATCGACCACGGATTATAAATATCTTTTTTATTGCCAAAAGAAAAACCGTCGTACCAGTCCTTTACTTCCGTCTTCCGGTCTGACCATCCATTTGCATCCAGTGCAGCAAAAACTTCCTGCTCCGTAAACCCAAATTTATCCGCATATTCTTCTGATGTCGTCGTAATGACTTTGAGATTATTCAGGTCTGAAAATACTGACTCCTTACTCACCCGTGTGATCCCCGTGAGAATCGCCCGCTCCAGATAAGGATTCCCTTTAAACGTCGCATTGAAAAGATTTCGCATAAAGCCGACCATCTCATCCCAGAATCCATCCACATACGCTTCCTGCATCGGCGTATCATATTCATCCAGCAGGAAAATCACCTTTTTCCCATAATAACGGCTCAGGTAATTCGAGAGCTGTTGAAGCGACAACGATGCCTCATACGTCTCCATTTCTGCAGAAATCCCATGGAACTCTTCTTTTTCCTGCTCACTTAAAAGATTCCCCTCCAGTAAAAATGCATACTTCCGATACAGCAGCTGAATCAAACGACAAATCTTTTTTCGTGCCTCTTCATACGTAGTTTCCTTCACTCCGGAAAAGCTCAGAAAGATCACCGGATACGTCCCCTGGATCGATCGAAATGCAGCATCCTCCCAGATTGAAAGCCCTTCGAACAGTTCCGCCCGTCCTGCATACGCCACCGAAAAAAATTGCTCTGTCATGCTCATCATCAACGTCTTTCCAAAACGGCGCGGGCGGTTAATCAAGGTCACACTGTCCCCGCTCTCCCACCACTCCCGGATAAAGGCTGTCTTATCTACATAAAAATAGCCATTCATCCGCAGTGTTTCAAAATTCTGAACTCCGACTGCGATTTTCTGCATGATACCGCACCTCCTCTGAAACTCAAACATGCTCATTAGCAAAGTAGCTGGCTACCCGAACATTACTCGTGGAAATAAACATAGTTTTATTATAACAGCCCTCAAATTTCTTGTCTATCCACCCGCTTCATGTTAAACTGGTTTTATCCATTTTTATCCATCTCGCATGGATTCAGACAGCAAAGGGGGATTTTACATGATCGAAGAAATGCTTGCCTACAACAAAAAATTCGTGGAGGAGAAACGTTACGAACAGTATACTGCCAGCAAATATCCAAATAAGAAGGTCGCGATTCTGACCTGCATGGATACGCGGCTCGTTGAGCTGCTCCCGGCAGCACTTGGCATCAAAAACGGAGACGTGAAAATGATCAAAAATGCAGGCGGTGTCGTGACAAGTCCATTCGGAAGCGTGATCCGCAGCCTGCTCGTCGGCATCATCGAACTGGGTGTCAATGAGGTCATGGTCATTGGCCATACCGACTGTGGCGTGCAGCACATCGACAGCGAGATGATGATCCATCATATGAAAGAGCGCGGCATCTCGCAGGAGTCCATCGACCTGATGAAATACTGTGGCATTGATTTTGAAAAATGGCTCGCGGGCTTTGATACAGTGGAGGATTCGGTGCGCGAGACCGTCGATACGATCCGCAACCATCCGCTGATTCCAAAGGATGTCAGCATCAGCGGCTTCGTCATCAATACGGAGACCGGCGAACTCATGCCGATCTGCTGATTTACAAAAATCTCAGTTTCCTCTTAAGAATACATTCATTTTTCCAAGGATAATCTATGATAAGATTATACATAGTAATCGGGTAACCTGACTCGTTGCCCGCGGAAATAACAAGCGATACCGGAGCAAAATCAAAGGGGGAACTAACATGAGAAAACGATCTTTCAGAACTTTATCACTGGCACTGCTTTCAGCCTTCATGCTGGCCGGCGCTTCCATCACTGCAGGTGCCGTACCGGAAAATCTTTTTTCCTGCTCGACTTCGCGGGACGCGGAAAATGATATCCTCGTCGATTTTAAGGAAATACAGATTACCCTTCCTTCCAGCTGGGCCGGAAAGTGTCAGGTCTCTACCGCAGAGGATTCCGCTTCCTTTTTCCACATTCAGTCCAGAAAGCTCTGGACTGCCAAGCTTGGCTATGAAAACGGCGGCTTCCTCTTCTCCATCCACTTCTCGGAGAACATGGATTTCACAGACCAGCCGTCCTACCAGCTGATCGGTGAAACAGACGCCGGATATTATTATGTATGCTTTGCGACTGACATGCAGGGCTACACGGACGACGCGGATGCCCTCAATGAGTTCCGCACCTTAAGCGACGGCGTGAATCAGGTCGTAAGCACGATCCGCATCAAGGACGAATATAAAAAATCGACCGAAAGCGATACATCCATCGGCAGTGCTTCCGACTATATTTTTCCGAACAGCTCGGAAGCAGCGATCTCCACTTCGGATCTGACCTCCTTAAGCGGCAATCAGATCCAGATGGCCATCAACGAAATTTACGCACGGCATCATCGGAGATTCGTACTTCAGGAAGTACAGGATTATTTTGATGGAAAGCCCTGGTACAGCGGAACGATTGAGGCCGCTGATTTTGATCCGACCGTACTGAACCAGTGTGAAAATGAAAACATCGCGCTTATGGTCAAGTACATGAAGGATAATGGCATCACCTACTCCTTCTCCGGTGCGCAGAGCAATTCTTCCGGAAGCAGTAGCTCTACAGGCACATCTTCGGAGACGATCGGCGTCTATGGCACCGTCATCACAAAAGCAAGCACCTACTTCCGTCTCCAGCAGCCGGATGGCAATGTCATCCAGTTCTGGTTCGACCCGGCAAAGCTCGCGACAATGGGAGACACCGCCGAGACACTGCAGCCGGGCGTGACCGCCAGCGTCACCTATGATACAGAATCATATGAGGCGGTAGATGTGACGGTGTGGTAACGCATCCAGTCCAGTCAGCAAAACAGCTCTTAAAGCCATACCTGCAAGGGTCTGCTCTAAGAGCTGTCTTTTATTCTGTCATCTTGTTCTGTTCTTCCCGAAGTCTCTCCCGGAGCCGCGCCTTTCTTACTTCACTGCAAAAGGCCACATCTGCCGCATTCCACGCACACTGCCACAGTTCTTTTTGCGTAATTCCGATGGAACGCATCATGTCATACTCGTGCGCAAGACTGGTCCGGCCAAATGACATATTATCGGTATTCAGCGTAATCCTTGCTCCTGCATCCAGCAGCTGCCGGACAGGAAGCGCTGCATAACCAAGCTCATATTTTGTGTTGGAAGTCGGGCAGAGTTCCAGCGGGATCTGGCTTTCTACGACCGCACTCAGCCATTCCGGATTCTGAATACAGTTGATACCATGCCCGATCCGGTTCGCTTTCATCGCAAGCGCATCCATAACATGTCTTCCCTCTCCCATCTCCCCTGCATGAATGGTATACGGGATACCATAGCTGCGGGCTCTTTCAAACAGAGGTGCATACAGCCAAAAGTCTCCTGTATTTTCATAGCCTGCCAGATCCAGTCCGAGCACCTGATCTGACAGAAGTTCCCGGACGACTTCCACCGTCTCAAAATTTTCCTGTTCATTCGTGTGGGCATCTTTTCCTTTGTGCATCATACAACACAGAATTCCGGTATCCACATCCGGGAAATCATTTTTCGCCCGTTCCAGCCCGTCACATGCTGCAAGCACCACTTCCCGCTGCGTCAGCCCAAGCTTCGTATGCTGCTGCGGGGCAAAGCGGATCTCCGCATAAAACATCTGCTGTATGTGCAGAGTCTGCACAAGATAATAAGCCGCATCCGACAGATCCTCTTTGGTCTGCATCACATCAATCGGAAAATCAAATCGCTTCATTCCTTCTTCGCGTGTTTTAAAATTTCTCCGGTGGAAAATGCTGTAATACTCCTCAAATGTGCATTCTTTTTCCACTACCCCCCGCTTCACCGCCGTCTTCCAGGCCCATGGAAGATACAGCGAGCCATCCAGATGAAGATGCAAATCAATTTTTGCCGCATTCATACACATTTCGTCCTTTCTTTCGCAAGACAGATATCTCGTTGCAAATATCCGCTTGACTAATCCTTTCTCCATACCTTTGCAAAACGCAATTTCCTGTAAAAGAAGAGAGCGCCATGAATTACAGCGCCCTCACTTCTGCTCAGTCTTCCCGGAACGTAATCTCTCCGGTCTTGTCATCCATACTCTCCACGATCGCCAGTGACTCCAGATGGATACCCTTATTGCGGATAATGTCTCCACCCGGCTGGAAGCCCTTCTCGACCACAATACCGGCTCCGACAACCTCCGCGCCCGCTGCCTGCACCAGATCGATCAGTCCTTCCAGTGCTTTTCCGTTTGCGAGGAAGTCGTCGATCAAAAGCACCTTGTCCCCTTTTCCGAGAAACTCTTTCGAAACGATGATGTCATAAATCCTTCCGTGCGTGTAGGATTCTACCTGCGAACGGTAAACCTCTCCGGCGATATTTTTTGTCTGCGTCTTCTTCGCAAAAACGACCGGAACATCAAACTCCTCCGCTACGATACAGGCAATGCCGATGCCGGAAGCCTCAATCGTAAGGATTTTGTTGATCTCAGTTCCCTCAAAACGTCGTTTGAATTCCTTTCCGATCTCCCGAAACAGCCGGATATCCATCTGGTGATTCAGAAAACTGTCTACCTTCAGTACATTTCCTTCTTTTACCTTTCCATCCTTACGGATGCGGTCCTTAAGCAGCTGCATTGCAGTACCTCCATTTTCTGTTGTAGTCTTTACCCCTAACTATACTGGTATTGCAGGGAAAACGCAAGGGAATTTTGTTGGCGACCTCTATGTACGGCACGATCGTAGATCGTGCGATGATTTACCTTGGTTGGCGGCCTCTATGTACGGCACGATCAAAGATCGTGCGATGATTTACCTTGGTTGGCAACCTCTATGTACGGCACGATCAAAGATCGTGCGATGATTTACCTTGGTTGGCGGTCTCTATGTACGGCACGATCGTAGATCGTGCGATGTTACATCTCAGATCTCCAGTATCCTACTTTGCGTTCGTTGATTTCTCTGATGGCCTCTGGCGGGAGTTTATAGTTGTGGTCAGCGTCGAGGAGGCCGTTGATTTCCTGCTGGACGTCACTCACCTGCGTGTAGCAGAAGCCGCAGCAGTACGGAATCCGCTTGACCGCTGTCGTGATATCCTCGAAGCGGCGCAAAAATTCCTCCTTTGTGCTCACCTTATTGCCATAGCCCCAGCCATTGTCATCGTTATTAAATGCAATGCCGCCGTACTCGCTGATGAGGATCGGCTGCCCCTGATAATGGAATCCATTTGCAAATGCTGACTTTGCACTGCTGTGGTATACTTCCGTAGTCAGAATCTGCTCCTTGCATTCTGTATACCGCTGATACAGCGTCTCTCCGACTTCTTCATAATCATGCAGCGTCAGGATATCCGAAACCGTGTGCTCCCAGCCGTCATTGACGATGACCGGACGGTACGGATCCAGACTCTTCGTCAGATGGTAGATCATCTCCGTAAAATGCTGCTGCGTCCGGTCCGTCTCAATCTCACGCACACCCCAGGACTCGTTCATCGGCGTCCATGTGATAATGCACGGGTGATTGTAGTTCTGCTGTACGATCTCCATCCATTCCCGTGTAAATTCCGTCACAGCCTGATCCGAATACTGGTAGGCCGCTGCCATCTCGCTCCAGACGAGCATGCCCTTTACATCGCACCAGTAAAGGAAACGCTCATCCTCGATTTTCTGATGTTTGCGCAATCCATTGTATCCCATCGATTGAATTTTTTCGATATCATCAATCAATGCCTCCTCTGACGGCGGTGTCAAATGCGTGTCTTTCCAGTAGCCCTGATCCAGAATCAGCCTCTGGTAAAGCACCTTTCCATTCAGCAGAATATTCGATCCGTCGATCCGGATCTCCCGCATGGCAAAATAAGAGCCGACCCGATCCGTCTCCACACCATCTACCAGCACCCGAAACGTGATATCGTACAGAGCCGGATCCTCCGGTCTCCACTCGCGGACGCCCCACTCCATACCGCCAACGGCCGGATGAAAAACATTTGCACGTGTCTTCACACTGCCGCTCAGCACCGCCGTCCGCGTCCGGCTGATCCGTGTGCCATCAAAGCAAATCTCCGCCTCGATCTCAACGCTCCCGTCCTTCCGATTTCCCGGAAGTGCCATGTCATAAACCAGCTCCAGCGACGAATCCGCAAGCAGCGGCGTCATTTTTACCTGATTCAGATGAATCTCCGGGACATACTCCAGCCAGACCGTCTTCCAGATGCCGGTTGTCTGCACATACCAGCAGCCAAAATTGTCTTTCACCCAGCGCTGTTTGCCGCGCGGCTGCTGTGGATCAAACGAATCCTCCACCTTCACCGCGATCTCATTTTCTCCAGCCTTCACGAACCGCGTAATGTCAAATGAAAACCGCGCATAGCCGCCCAGATGATCGCCGACATACTGTCCGTTCACCCACACCTTCGTGCGAAAATCACTTCCCTCAAAATGCAGCCAGAGATGCTCTCCTGCCGCCAGCCGTCCGGCATCTGCCGTAACGCTTCTGTGATACCAGACCTGCCCATGCGCCGTCTCATCTCCGATGCCGCTGCGCTTTGTCTCATAAGTAAACGGAACCTCAATTTTTCTTTTCTGCTCCTCTGGAAGCATCCGATACCAGCCGTCCTGCTCCCCCTGATTTTCATCATCAAAACAGAAATCCCACGCCCCGTTTAAGGAGGTCCAGTTGTCCCGCACCAGCTGTGGCCGCGGGTAGTCTTTTTTGTAACACTCCATTTTTTGTCCCCCATATAAATCATATTTCATTCAGCAGAACTTCTTCATCTACTTTTCCTGCTGTCATACGCAAATATCCATTCTATTGGCCTGCCAGGAATCCCCCACAAATGGGTTCTCTCCCGCTGCTTATGGCTTCACGCAATTGAAGCAAGGAATTCGCCTGATTTGGTTAATCCCTTCCCCATCATAGCACACCGGTTCCACACCACACAAGAGCAAATCCCCATACTCACCAGCTTTTACGGTGCGGTAAGCACGGGGATTGCACATCTAATAACGATCTCCTACTACATCTACTATTTGATTTCTTTTTACTATCAGGCTTCCATCTCATCCAACAGCCAGGTCGTCATTTCTGTAATACCCCGATTTGCCCATGCATGATAAGGAATCAGTGTAAGCTCCATTTTTTCCGTTTGATACGGAAACTCCTGATACAATTCCTGACGTATCATCCGTTTTTCTGCCATTGTGTGGAGCAACGCCATTTTTTCCCCACCCAGTACGGTATATTCTATAGAAAATGTTGCTTTTTGTGAAATCCGAACATCGCGCATACTCGTCACACCATGATCCAGCTGTTCTGCACAATAAACAATCGGCCCACGCATTGCTGCAACTCTTCCACAAACAGCTTTTACCTTTGGATGTGCCGCAAACAGTTTCACACGCATGTCCAGCTTGAGCAACAATGTATCACCCTTTTCCCATTTTCTGTAAATGTATGCATAGCCAGTTTGCATCTCTGGCTCCGCCTTTTCTCCATTTACATAAAACTCCGTTGTCTTGCTCCACCCAGGCACTCGAACTGCCAATGTAAATGTAGCATCCGACTGTACACAGATTGTGACATCTCCCTCATATGGATAACCGGTTTTCTGTTCCAGACAAATACGTGTGTCATTCAGATAAATCGTCGCATCCGCATTCATAAAGCAATGTGCAAAAATCGTCTTTTCAGAAACTGAATACATATAATCCGCAATCGCCCCTACCATACGAAGCAGATTCGGCGGGCAGCAGGAACAGGAAAACACCTTTACCCGCTGCAAGATAGGCAAATGCTCCTGAATGCCTTCCGGCCGTTCATCGTTAAACGCATTCCGCTCCGGATCGGCCGCCAGTGGATTTTCATAGAAGAAACGGTCACCGGACAAAGAAACGCCACTCAATACGGTATTATAAATAGCCCGCTCTGCACAGTCTGCGTATCTCGCATCCGGATCCATTCTCCACATTCTTCTGCAGAACATCGCAAGCGCAATCGAAGCACAGGTCTCGCTGTATGCCGTATATTCCGGCAGATCATAATCAAAAGTAAAAGACTCTCCGCGATTTGTTGAACCAATTCCGCCTGTAATATACATCCGTTTCTGCGTAATATTCTCAAACAACGTTTTGCATGCATCCAACAGCTCCTGATCTTTTGTTTCCATTGCAAGATCTGCCATGGCAGAATACAGATACAATGCTCTTACGCTATGCCCCTCCGCTGTTTTCTGCTCCCGAACCGGAAGATGCGACTGCATATTTTTCTGGTCTGCAAACTCATAGCACGTATCTCTGGTACTTTTTCCTCTCATCTCTATAAAGTAAGAGGCAAGCGTCAGATATTCTTTCTTTCCGGTATATCGATACAAGCGCACCAGCGCCAGTTCGATTTCCTCATGTCCCGGCGTATCAAATGCAGCAGAGTGCTCGACCCGAAATACACGGTCAATCAATGCCACATATTTTTCCGCCACCTCGAGCAGTCGCGTCTTACCGGTAGCCTCTGCATACGCAATTGCGCCCTCAATCAAATGCCCTGCACAATACAGTTCATGATCGGTTCTGCGGGTAAAGCGTGCCTCCGGTTCTACTACCGTAAAGTACTCATTTAAATATCCATTTTTCTCCTGCGAGTGATACATGTCCTCCACCAGTTCATCAATTCTGGCTTCCAGCTCTGCATCTCTTCCCTTCTGCAGAAAATACGCAGCACCCTCAATCCACTTTGTCACATCCGATTCCCAGAAGATATGTGGTTCAAACGGCATTCCTTTTTTCCAGTTACACTTTAACGCCTCAAACCGTCCGGTTTCTTTGAACCGCTGATAGATCGCATCCAGCGTCACATTCCGAAACAAGTCCTGTTTTTCTTTCCAGAATCCGTCTGTAATTGCGATATCCTCAAATCCTACATTTTTTATCTCTGTCATATGTCTAATCCTCTTTCGCGTCGTAATACGGGAACTGTGAAATACGCAGCTTTGTGCATCCAAACGGAATCAGATCAATCTTCTCTTCTTTTGCCTCTGATTTTACCGGACTGATTGGCAAATCCATCGTATTACCGCCATCCCTTTCCCACTCTGCCAGCTTCTTAGCCGATATCAGCAAATGCACCGGTGCGAACTCTTTTGAAAATGGCGTCTCAGATACCTCCTCAACGCGAACATCCACATTAGCATTGTCACGGGCAACCGCATAATTCCACTCACTCTCTGGATAAATGCAATAGTCCTTAACCCCTGCCACTTCCTTTTTCACCACCCACTTTTCTTTCATATTCAGTCCATACACGAGCGGGCCACGCTCTACTGCAACAGAATTGTGATACCAGGTAGAATACGTCACTTCCATTGGATACTGGACTTCAATCTGATCTCCCTGCTGAAATTCTTTCGTGACCACGATCATATGAGCTGCTTTATCCGTCACGATTTCCGCACCAGGGCAGGCAATCGTAAAGTCCTTGCACCAGTTCGGAATTCTGATCTTCACAGTAATCGCGCTCTTCGGCGCTTTCTGAATCCAATAGGAAAGCGTATCTTTGAACGGATATTCCGTACGGAGTTCAATCACCGTTTCTTCCCCGGCTATCTGTGTTTTCAGCGTATTCGGTGCAAAGCACATGCTCACTACCGTATGCGAATCCTCTTT
>JAQXGF010000046.1 GCA_029006155.1 Lachnospiraceae bacterium | reverse complement strand
AACCTACCAAAACAAAAAAGGTTAAAGATTCGATTAAAAAAATAAAAAAGGAAAAAAGCGGAATTCTTCCCATAAATAAAGGGTTTTTCCAAGGAAAAACGTGGTAAAAAGAGGGATTCCGGGGTGGTCCAAACGGGCTATCGGTTTAAGCTATAAAGGGGAAATGAGTGCGAGCTGTCTTTGCTAAAGTGCAGGGACGGCTCTTTTTTTATTTGGAATTTGATTTACATTTTACTTTGATTTCACGAAGAGCGCGAGGCAAAATTTACATGCGGCGGTTATACTCCAGAAATGCAAAACAAAGGAGGAGCAATATGAAAAAATTGATTGTGCTCTCTGCAGACGCTCTGGTAGCGGAAGATATGGAATATCTGGAAACACTTCCGAATTTTCAGAAGTATCTGGCCGGCGGCGTCGGGATCCGCAGAGTGCATTCGGTGTATCCGACGATCACCTATCCCTGTCACACGACGATGATTACGGGCGTTTATCCGGAGCGGCATCGGGTTACCGGAAATTTGGAGCTGCATCCGGGGCAGACATCGAATCTGCCGTGGAAGTGGGATGTAAACAATAATGCCTGCCATCAGGATCTTTTCACAGAAGCAAAAAAAGCCGGATATGAGACGGCGGCAGTCTTCTGGCCGGTGACCGGAAACCATCCGGCGATCGACCATCTGATCGATGAGTATTGGATCCAGTCCGAGGATGATACGCCAGAAGCGGCATTCCGGCGGATGGGTTCGGATGAGCAGATGCTTCGCATTGTGGAAAAAAATTCCCATGGAGTAAAACGGCCGCTGCATCCGCAGCTGGATACGTTTATCGTAGACTGTGCCTGTGATGTGATCCGGGAATGCCATCCGGATATTCTGTTCTTACATCCGGCAGACGTGGACTGGGCGAGACATCAGTACGGTGTCTTCAACGATCAGGTCAAAAAGACCGTAGAATCGACGGACCGCTACATCGGACAGATCATGAAAGCAGTAGAAGAGACCGGAGCAGAAAAAGACACCAATCTGGTGCTGGTCAGCGATCACGGACAGCGGAATATTACAAGAATTGTCAATATAAACGTTGCATTTGCGAAAGCCGGACTGATCCGGGTCAACGAAGATGGGACATTTGCAGACTGGGATGCGTGGTGCCTCTCCGGTGGAATGTCCGCAGAAGTCCATTTGAAGCATCCGGAGGATATGGCACTTCTGGAGCGGGTAAAACAACTGCTTGAAACGATGCAAAAAGACATCCGGTATGGTATTGAGCGGATTTTTACAAAGGAAGAAGCGGGAAAAGAGCATTTATCCGGAGATTTTTCTTTTGTACTGGAAGCCCTGGAAGGCACTTCTTTTGGAGATCAGTTTCTGCCGCCTCTGGTGACTCCGTTTGAGACGAAGGATTACCGCTACGGACATGCGACGCATGGCTATCTCCCGGAGAAGGGGCCGCAGCCGGTATTTTATGCGAAGGGACCGGATTTTAAGGAGCATGTCCTACTGGATCATGCGCGGCTGGTAGATGAAGCACCGACCCTTGCGGCGCTGCTGGGAGTGGACTTCCCGAACGTACAGGGTGTGTGCCTGCGGGAGCTTTTAAGAGAGGATTAAAATGGCAGAAATTGAATTTCGTAATGTGAGCAAAAGCTTTGGAACTTATAACGTCATCGAACATCTGGATGTCACGATTCCGGACGGTTCGTTTACCGTACTCGTCGGGCCTTCCGGCTGCGGAAAGACGACGTTACTTCGCATGATCGCCGGGATTGGTCCGCAAAGCGACGGACAGATCCTGATCGACGGCAAAGATATGACCAATGTGGCGCCCGGACAGCGGGATGTGGCGATGGTATTTCAGAATTATGCCATCTATCCGACGATGTCCGTCTATGGCAATATCGAATTTGGCCTGAAAAACAATAAGGTGCCAAAAGAAGAGCGGAAGAAACGGATCCGGGAGGTGGCAGAGAAAGTCGGACTGACCGATTATCTGGACCGGAGCCCGTCGACCCTCTCCGGAGGCCAGCGACAGAGAGTCGCCCTCGCAAGGGCGATGTCGAAAAATCCGAAGGTATTTTTGATGGATGAGCCGCTCTCGAATCTGGATGCCAAGCTTCGTTCTGCGATGCGGGTTGAACTGATCGAGCTGCACCGGAAGCTGAAGACGACCTTTGTCTATGTGACCCATGACCAGGTCGAGGCGATGAGTATGGCAGATACGATCATCCTGATGGATCACGGAGAGATTCAGCAGATCGGCTCGCCGGAAGAGATTTACCGGAATCCGGCGAATCTGTTCGTCGCACAGTTTATCGGCTCGCCGGCGATGAACATTGTAAAAAAAGAGGACTGCACGATCGGCTTCCGGCCGGAGGCGGTCTGTCTGACGAAGGAACCGACCAGTGCGGCGCTCTCGATGCAGGGAACCATTTCGACCAGAGAGATGCTGGGCCGGGAGACGAATTATTCGATCCGGGATGCGCAGGGAAATACGTATATGGTCACTTCACCGACCGATGACTGGCGTCCACAGCAGCAGGTCTATCTGAATGTGGAACATGCATCGCTCTACGTATTCGGAAAAGACGGAAAGCGGCTGCCGGAGATGGAAGGAGCGACGGTATGAAAAAAGTATATCCGTATCTTTTTATCTTTCCGGCTATGACGGGGATTGTCGTCTTTGTCCTTTATCCGATGGTAAAGCTGATTACCCAGAGCTTTTACAAGGTCAATCCGATGAATGAGGCGAACAGCAAGTTTATCGGGATCGAAAATTATACAAAGATGTTTCAGACGGCGGCATTCAAAAAGGCACTGGTGAACACCGGATATTATGCGCTGTTCTCGGTCATTTTAATTATGGTGATTGCCCTGGTGCTTGCCGTGTGGCTTTCCGGAAAACAGGATCGGTTCCACTCTTTTATCCAGGGCAGTGTGTTCCTTCCGCATGTCATCTCCATGGTATCGATCGGACTGATCTTCCAGCAGATGATGGATCCGGACTTTGGTATCTTTAATCAGGTACTGACCGCACTGCACCTGCCAGCGTGTACGTGGCTTCGAAGTTCGAGTACCGCAGTCGGCTCCATTATCTTTACGAATGTGTGGAAGTCGGTCGGATACTATACGTTAATCCTGCTTGCGGCGATTCAGGGGATCCCGACCAGTATTTACGAGGCGGCCAGCCTTGACAATGCCGGAAAGCTCTGTACGTTCTTCCGGATCACGCTTCCGATGATCTCCCCGCAGATTTTCTTTACGCTGATCGTGCTGACCATTGGCAGCTTTAAGATTTTTGACATGATTTTTATCATGACAGGCGGTGGCCCGAACAATGCTTCTACTTCGCTCGTATTTTATATTTATTCGAAGGTCTTTCAGGAATTTGACATCGGAAAAGCAGCTGCGGCGGGCGTGGTGCTGATGGTTCTGGTAGGGATTATGACGGTATTTTATTTTGTAGGGCTTTCGAAAAAGGTCCACTACCAGTAGGAGGCGGAACATGGAACAACAAACATCAAAAACAGCAAAAATTCTGTTTGGAATGATCGATCTGGTCATTGTATTCATCTTTCTGTTTCCGTTTCTGTGGATGCTGTCGGTATCGCTTCAGACGGAGCAGGAGATCACGACGATTCCGCTGACCCTGATTCCGAAGGTACCGCAGTGGAAGAATTACGTGGAGGCGTTTGCATCTGCACCGTTTCTTCTGTATCTGCGAAATTCCGTCCTGGTCATTCTCGGTGTGGTAGTCATACAGCTGCTCGTGATGGTGCCTGCAGCATACACGTTTGCAAAGATGCAGTTTGCAGGAAAGAATCTCTGCTTCGGACTGGTCATGATCGCATTCATGACACCGGCGCAGCTGACGTTCTATCCGATTTATCACATGATGTCGAAGGCGGGACTGATGAATACGCTGTGGCCGCAGATTTTACCGTTTATGACAAATGCGTTCGGGATTTTCCTGCTCCGGCAGTATTTCATGCAGATCCCGGACGAGCTTTTGGAATCCGCACGGCTGGATAATGCAGGGGCGTTAAAGGTGATGGGAAAAATCATGCTGCCGATGTCAAAGCCGGCACTGACCAGCGTGGTACTGTTCAGCTTCGTCGGTCACTGGAATGACTATTTCTGGCCGCTGATTATCACCTCGTCCACACAGGTACGTCCGCTCACGATCGGCGTCGCCATGCTGAAAAATACAGAGGGTGCGGCGAGCTGGCATTATATCATGGCTGGAAATGTCATGCTGATACTTCCGGTATTGATTTTGTATCTGTTCTTTTCCAAGTATATCGTAAGCTCATTTACGTATTCTGGAATCAAATAACCATACCCATAAGGGCAGTGCCGTTTGGCACTGAGTTCAGTCAGATAGCATCTGACCCTGCGGCACCTATCATCCGCAGGAATAAACAGAGGCAACATGCCTCATCCATTTAAGAGGAGGATCTTATGAAGAAAAGTGTGAGAGCAACCGTATGTGTCATGGCAGCAGCAACGGTGGTTACTGCAATCCCGATGGTATCTGCACAGGCAGCAGACGAGAAAGTGACCGTAAATTTCTGGCATTCGATGGGCGGTGACAATGAGAAGATTTTGCAGTCTGTCGTTGATACCTATAATGCTTCACAGGATAAGATTGAGGTCGTACCGGAGTATCAGGGCAATTATTATGACTCCATTGCGAAAGTACAGACGGCGATCGGAGCAGGAAACGGCCCGGATATCCTGCAGACCGGTTCCGGACAGATCTCCATTCTGGCAAAAGAGGATGGCGTTCTGGAGAACCTCGTTCCGTATATGCAGCAGTCCGATATGAAAAATGATTTTTATGAGGGTTTTCTCACCGGCATGAGCTTTGATCCGGCGACGACAGACGAGACGCTGCTCGGATTTCCGATGGGCTGCTCGACACCGGTCATGTACTGCAATGACGGGCTGTTAAAGGAAGAAGGACTGGAAGTGCCGACGACCTGGGATGAGATGACCGAGGTGGCAAAAAAGCTGATCGATGACGGCAAGGTGGATTATGGATTTGCACTGCCGCATGATCCGTGGTATTTCTGGATGTTCATGGCACAGACGGACACACCGATCTTTACAGAGGATGGCACATCCTTTGCCTGTGTAGAAGACGGAACCGGCATTACGATGTGGCAGAAAGTCCAGGATATGGTAAAAGAGAAAGTGATGTATTTTGGACCGGCACAGGACGATAACTGTGCGGCGCTGTTTTCTGAGCAGAAAGCGGCATTTGTCATCAACTCCATCGGTGCGCTGAACAGCATCCAGAGTGCAGCCTCCTTTGATTTCTCGGTACAGTTCGTTCCGAAGGAAGCAGTCAACGCAGTTCCGACCGGCGGAAATACGCTCTGCATGCTTGCTTCTTCCAAAGAAAAAGATGCCGCATGGGATTTCCTGCACTGGCTGTATACCGACAACGGCGGCGTAGCAACGTATTCCGCAGCAATCGGATATCTGCCGTGCTCTGAGACGGTAGCCGAGATGGATGCGATCAAAGAGAAGCGTCAGGATGCGAATTACCAGAAGGCATTTGAGCAGCTGGACTATGCAGATAACCAGCATATGGTAAGCCAGCCGAACAACGGCGATATCGCAAATCTGATCACTGCGATGATGGAAGCGACCCTGTATGATTTTGAGGACGTGACCGAGCAGATGAATACGATGAACGATGAGGCGAAGGCAACGCTCTCAGATCTGCAGTAAGTGTGAGGATATGATACAGATCATTTTTGATATGGACGGTGTCATCTTTGACACCGAAGCGCTCTGCCAGAAGGCATGGCGGATAGATGGAAAAGAAAAAGGCATTCCGGAAGCGGAAATCGACCGGGTGTTGCATCTGTGTATTGGATCCAATCAGCAGCATATGATGGAGATCCTGAAAAAAGAGTGGGGAGCCGAGTTTCCGGCACAGCGTTTTCTGGTGGAGACAAAGGAACAGATCCAGACGCTGGCGGATTCCCATCTCCCGCTGAAAAGAGGTGCCAGAGAGATTCTGGAATGGCTGCGCATGCAGGATGCGGTGGTGGGGCTGGCCTCCTCGACCGAGCGCAGGATCATAGAGAAGTACCTGCGGATCTCCGGGCTTACCGATTATTTTCAGGCGATCGTGGGCGGGGATCAGGTGATACACAGCAAACCGCACGGAGAGATCTACCAGAAGGCATGCGCTGCACTGGGTGTGGAGCCGGCACAGACCTATGGCGTGGAGGACTCCTACAATGGCGTCCGGTCAGCGTCGAACGCCGGGCTGCGGACCATCATGGTGCCGGATCTGCTGCCACCGACGGAAGAAATGCGGAAACTGGCAGAATCCATAGAAGAGGATTTGTTTGCGGTGAAGGCGTACATCCGATTGGATCAGGAAAAGAAATAAAAGACAGAAAAAGAGCTGCCATGCCAGGGCTTCCTGGCATGGCAGCTCTTTTTCATTGACGCGTCTGAACCGTTAAATATTTGCACCGAGTGCGATCAGCTTTGTGCGGAGCTTTTGGATATCTACATTCTGTACGCTGCAGTCCTCCTGAACACAGAGTGCTGCGGCGATTCCGGCAGCCTGTCCGAGTCCCATGACGCATGCCTGTACGCGGGTAGAGGCAAAAGCGATGCGGTCGGCGGAGAAAGAGCGGCAGGCAACGATCAGATTGTCATATTCATTTGTGATCAGAGAGCGGTACGGTACATACGCTGCCTGCTTCAGAAATTCGCAGCGTTGCGATTTCCCGTCGGAAGAATGGATGTCCACCGGATGGCAGCCGCGTCCGATCGAATCCTCAAAATGAACTGCGTTCAAATACTCTTCCCCGGTCAGTACATGTACGCCCTGAATATGCCGGCTCTCCCGGACACCGACCTGCGTGGAGGTGTACAGAACCTCTGCATGGGCAAATGCAGGAACATATTTTTTCAGAATTTCGGTGAAACGGAAGGCATCTTTGCGCAGCTGCATTTCGGCTTTCGTTGCCTCCTGTTCATTTAAAATATCGGCTTTGGTGCGGGTGACATTGACCAGTACCCGGTCATCTGCCATCATATAGCACATCCAGGGGCCGCCGAACATCGGCAGGTGCTCCGCCTCTGCTACGGAGAGGAGCAGGTCCCGCAGATCCTCCATATGGTAATTCACACCCTGACAGGAATGGTGGATTTTAGAAAGTGCATTTGTATCCACATGATTCAGGCAGAAATACATGGACATCGGCTGAAGCGGTTCTCCATAGTGCAGCATCGGGACATTGGCAAGCGCGGCAAGGTCTGCATCCCCGGTGCAGTCGATAAAGATACGGGCTTTTAATGCAAAGAGTCCGCATTTGGAATGCAGAATGACGTGTGTGATCTGATTGCCGTCCCGTACACAGTCAATCAGCCTCGTATGAAAATAGGTGACTGCGCCGGAGTCCTGAATGAACTGATCGGCGGTCAGTTTGTAGGCTTCCGGGGAAAAAGAAATGTTGCCGAGCGGGTATTCGATCTTTGCTCCTCCGTCGGATACCATGCGCTGAATGAATTCCCATGGCAGCCCACCGACGACCAGTTCGTCATTGTACCGGAAGACACTGATCGGAGCGACCAGGCCAGCGGTAGCCATTCCACCGAAAAAGCCATACTGCTCAATAATGGCAGTACTGGCTCCGGCTTTTGCAGCAGCGGCTGCGGCCATAAGGCCGGATGGACCGCCGCCCAGTACGACTACGTCATAGTGTTTTTCTACTGCGATGGCTCTTGTACAGGAAACTGTCTCCATAAAGTAAAACCCCCTTTGAAAAATGTGTCTGTTTTTTTCAGTGTAATTCAGGAGTGCTTTTGAAGTCAACGCAAGTTCGATGTCCGTTTTTTTGATCCTGTCCGTATCTTTTGATTCCGGATCGCCTGCATTGACAAGCACGGAAAAAACAGAGAAGATAGGGGAAAGAAACGAAATGAAATATGGGGGCGAAAGGATGTACAGGGCAATTATATGCGATGATGAGGAAACGGTCCGGAACGGGCTGAGAAAGCATTTTGACTGGAGCGGCCATAAGATCGAAATCGCGGGGATTTTTGAAGACGGGCTTCCGGCATTTGAATATATGAAAATGCATGAGATTGATATTATCATTACGGATGTGCGGATGATCCACATGGATGGAATTACACTGGCGCAGCAGGCCAGTGAACTCTATCCGGGCGTGAAGGTGCTGTTTATCAGCGGTTATGCAGATGTAGAATATCTGAAGGGTGCGCTGAAAGTGGATGCGGTGGATTATATCCTGAAATCGATTGATCTGGATGAACTGGACGGAGTCATCACAAAGCTGGTGAAACAGCTGGACAAGGAACGAAGTGACCGGAACCTGATTCGGGAGATGGAAGAGAAACTGGAAAAAAGTATGCCGCTTCTGCGGGTACGTCTTTTCGAAGAGTTGATCCGGGAACACGGCAATCAGGAGGAAAATCTGGAAAAACGGGTTCGGTTTCTGAATATTCCACTGGACAGTGACACCCGGTATGTGGTACTGGTGATGCGGATCCGACATCGTTCCAGAAGAGAGATTCTGGATCCGCTGTCAGAAAAAGAAAAGCAGGCAGTCAGCATTTCTCTGGAGGAATTGTTTGCGGAGATTCTGGATAATTATGGAGCAAAAGTGGCATTTAAAGAACGTCTGATGGAGTATGTTGCGATCCTGGCTGTGCCGGATGAGGAATATGAGCAGAATTTGCTGGATGCGGCGGAAGAGCTGTATGAAGCAGTCCGAAAAGACATGCAGATGGAGATTTCAGTTGGAATCAGTGAACCGTTTTGTGGGCTTGTGAATATTCAGAAGGGGTATGCAGATGCACGCGAGGCCATCAGCAGAAGCTATCTGATTCAGCAGGATATTCCGATTTCCGTGAAAAAATATAAGGACGATGACACGAAGAGCCTGAAGGAGCAGGCGGAAAAAGAAATCGCAAGGGGGATTTTGGGAGGAGATGTGCAGGCGGCGAAGCAGGCGCTGTCCAATGTCATGCAGTATGTGCGAAAAATTGAAAATGAAGATACGAGACAGAATTTTATGATCGCACTTCTTTTGCTGCCGGCTCAGCTGATGAACAATATGAAGCCGGAGCATATGGGCGTCTATGCATCGCAGACCCGTCTGCTCACGGTGTTTCTTCAATGTGGAGGAATCAATGAACAGGAGGATATGCTGCTTTCCCTCTATGAGGAGATTACGGAGCACCTGAAAAAGATGAGCAGCCCGCATACGAATACCGTTGTTGACTGTGTCTGTCAGATTATTGCAAAGCGGTATATGGAACAGCTCTCCGTCACAAGCCTTGCCGAGATGGTCAATCTGACACCCGCGTATCTTTGTGTGCTGTTCAAGCAGGCGGCCGGAAAAACGATCAATGAATATCTGACGCAAGAGAGGATGAACCGGGCAAAGGAGCTTCTGTCAAACAGCAATATTCACCTTTATGATGTCTGCTACAAAGTAGGATATTTTTCACCGAGTTATTTTTCAAGGATTTTTAAAAAGTATGTCGGGATGACGCCACGGGAATACCGGGAGAGCCGGATGGTATCGCTGAATCTTAAGGAAGAGGGGGAGCGTGAATGAAAAAAAGCTGCAAAGAGAAGACAGAGGGAAATCCGTTTATCCGAACCTTGATTATGCTGCTGCTTCTGGTCGTGCTGATTCTTCTGAGCATTCTGATCCTGCTCTATGCGAAAAATTCGACGGAGGCGATGAAACAGGAGCTCTATCGGAAGACACAGCTGGCGACCGAGCAGGCGGGAAGCAACGTGGACAACATTCTGGAACAGGTAGAAGAGGCCGCGTTTTCTTTAGTCGGGACGATTTATCCGTATCTGAACCAGGATTCCGGGATTTCGGAACAGATTACCGAATACGCAGATATCTGCCGCACGCTGAACGAGTATATCAACAAGCATAAAATTTCCTTTTTGCGCATTTATGTACCGGATTCGAAAATTTACAAAGACCAGATCAGCAACAGCTATTCCTTTTATTCCTTAAGTGAACGGGAGGGAGCGCTTCAGGGGCTGGATCGTGGCGGAATCAGCTGGCAGGGAACGCATGCTATCCGCCTGAGCCGAAGCGGATCGGAGCATGAAGTGGTGACGTGTGCGGTGGCGGTGAAGCGGCTGACGAATTACGATGAACTGGCGGGGATTTTGTGCGCAGATGTAAAAACGGAGGAATTTACTTCGATTTTGCAGGAAGGGACTTCCAGCAATGAGCACATGTACCTTGTAGATGAAAACGGACAGATCTTTTTAGGGGCAGAGGATGCAGAAGAACTGTCACTGTCGGATACGGTATTTCAACAGATTCAGGCGGAGCAGGATGGCTGCATGGAAGATAAGGGAAAAATTTATGCGTTTGATCAGCTGAAACATGCACCCTGGTATGTGGTAAGCACAAATGAAGCGATCAAAGCGTATACGATGGACGGAAATGTTGTGCGGACGATTGTAACCGTCTGGATTGCTGTCTTTCTGATCCTGATGGTGCTGGTCGGGACGATGTTCTACAGTAGAAATATGAATCGGACGGTACAGAGCATCAACCTTGCGGTGCGGGAACTGGCAGATGAAAAGCTGGGAGAGGCGCTGCCGGCACATTCCGATGTCCATAAGACCATTCAGGATCGTTTAAAAGATCAGCTCGCGAGCATCGGTCTGCCGGGACTGGAGCAGGATGCGGCACAGATCGTGCTCTCCATCCATGACATTGTAGATAAGCGCTACAAGGATCAGCTTGCCATTTCGGAATACCGGATGGAATCACTGCAGGCACAGATCAAGCCGCATTTTCTGTACAATACGCTGGATGCGCTGAAATGGATGATTATGGATGAGCAGACGGAGGATGCGGTATGGATGGTCAATGCACTTTCCCGTTATCTGAGAATGAGCATCAATAAAGGAGAGCAGATCGTTTCTCTGGAAGAGGAAATCCGGCTGATGCGAACGTATATTGAGATTATGCAGAAACGGTTTCAGAACAAATTTGAAGTATTTTATGAACTGGAGCAGGATACGCTGCAGACACCGATTCCAAAGCTTTCGCTGCAGCCACTGGTGGAAAATGCCCTGCTCCATGGCATCTTGCACTGCGACCGGAGGGATCTGCGTCTGACCATCCGCTCCTGGAGGGCGGACGGCGAGGTAGTCATCCAGATCGAGGATAATGGATGTGGCATGGAAAAGGAGCAGGCAGAACGGCTGCAGAATGCGCAGATCGAGCCGGGCAGCAGCTATGGTGTGGCAAATGTCCGAAAAAGGCTGGAGCTGTTTGAAAAGGGGAACGGGGAGTTTCTTGTGGAGTCCCGGATCGGAGCAGGTACCTGTATCACGATCAAAATGCAGGAACAGACACCTGCGTAATTGTATAAGAAGCCAGAACAGACGACAAAATACGGAAACAAAAAGATAAAAAAGACAACAGAAAAAGAAGAAGATCAGGTACGTGTAGAAAAAACGCACAAGAAAGATCGGACTAGAAAACGAAAAACCGGAATATTGATGATTGCCGCATGCGCATGTAGAATAATAGACAGAAAGGAGAGGAAACATGATGAAAGCAAAGCAATCAATAGGACGGTTTTTTCGATATGTACGCCGTCATCCGATGATGTACCTGATGCTGATTCCGGGGCTGTTCTTTTTATTTATCTACAAATTCGCACCGCTGTACGGAATCCTGATTGCATTTAAAGATTACAATATTTTTGCGGGAAGTAATCCGATTGATGCAATTGCAAAAAGCCCGTGGGTGGGATTTGCAAATTTTGAACGGCTCTTCCGGAGTTCGGAATTTGTAAAGGTGCTGGCAAACACACTGATTATAAACGGGATGAAGATCCTGTTTCTGTTTCCGATTCCGGTTATCTGTGCCATTTTGCTGAATGAAATTCGGAATCAGGCGTTCCGGAAGCTGTCACAGACCGCGATCTATGTGCCATACTTTTTTTCCTGGGTCGTTGTATTTGGAATTTTCTATTCCCTGTTCGGATCTTACGGAGTAGTCAACAACGTGATTGCAGCACTGGGACATGCGAGAATCAAATTTTTCACGGACACCGGTATTTTCCGCTGGTTGCTTGTATTTACAGAGGGCTGGAAAGAAATTGGATATAACACGGTGATTTACCTCGCGGCGATTACAGGAATTGACATTGCATTATATGAGGCGGCCAGCGTGGACGGGGCAAACAAATGGAAACAGATCTGGCATGTGACGATGCCCGGACTGCTGCCGACGATCGTACTGATGTTTATTCTGAAGGTTGGCTATATTCTGGATACCGGTTTTGAACAGGTACTCGTATTTTACAACCCGGCCGTGTATGACGTGGCAGATATTATTCAGACGTATGTGTACCGGCTTGGTATGGGACAGATGGATTTCCCGCTGTCTACTGCTTTGGGACTGTTTAATTCGGTTGTCGCATTTGTATTGATTGTATCGGCTAATCTGGTCAGCAAAAAGCTGATTCACCGAAGCATCTGGTAAGGGAGGGGAGAAGATCATGCATAAAAAAATTAAATTATCCAAGTCGAACCTCCTTCTGAAGGTGGTGGCGTATGTGGTGATGGGACTGCTGGCAGCGATGGCGATTCTTCCGTGCCTGCATATTATTTCCAAGGCGTTCAGCCGTGGGGCGGATGTAACGGCAGGCAATGTGGTATTCTGGCCAAAGGGCTTTCAGCTCGAAACGGTGTGGTATGTACTGACCAAAACCCCCTTTTTAAATGCACTGAAAAATTCTCTGATTGTGACGATCGGAGGTACGGCGATCAGTATGTTTACGACGATTACGACGGCGTATCCGCTGTCCAAGCCTTCTTTTCAGGGCCGGAAGGTATTTACCCTTCTGTATGTCATCAGCATGGTGTTTTTCGGAGGCATGATACCGGCCTATATGGTAGTACGGACACTGGGACTGATTGATACCTATGCGGCATGCATCCTTCCGTTCGCGATTGTGCAGTTCAATATGTTCATTGTAAAAAACTATTTTGAGGGACTGCCGGAAGAAGTCGAGGAATCTGCATGGCTGGACGGGGCAGGAGACATCCGGACACTGACCAGGATTGTATGTCCGATGTCGACACCGGTGCTGGCAACCGTGAGTCTGCTCTATGCGATTACCTACTGGAACAATTATTTTCACGCAATGATGTATACGAAATCAGCAGGTATGCAGACGATGCAGGTGTATCTGTATAACATTATCAATAACAGCCAGGAATTCGCGGAAAACCTCGCCAGCGGAAGCGGTTTTATGGCGAACATTACATCCGAAGGACTGGTGGCGGCAACGGTAACACTTTCGATTATTCCGATCGTCCTTTTATATCCGTTTGTCGCAAGGTTTATGGTACAGGGAATTACCGTCGGATCGGTAAAAGGTTAAGGAAGTTTGTTCAGAATGCAGGAAAAACAGAAGATGGCTGCAGACAGATTCTCATATAAGGCAGACTGAACGAAAAATATATTATTATCAACAGGAGGGAACTATGAGAAAGAGACAGGCAGCAACAGGATTATTATGTGGAGTACTGGCAGCGGGCATGCTGGCATGCAATGCACAGGCAGACGGTTCTGAACTCAAAGGACCGGGCAATGTGACGATCAAGCGTCTCGGCTACAATGTGGCGTTTGACCCGAACGCTGACGTCATGGCGGATGTCATCAAGGATACGACCGGGTATGACGCAGAGTATTACGTACTTCCGGCAGAGAATACCGATGAGAAGCTGGTCATGGAAGTAGCCGGTGGTGCCGATTATGACTGTATTCAGGTATCTCCGAATCAGTTTCAGATTCTGATGAGCCAGGGCGCATTGCTTGGATTGAATGATCTGCTGGATACGTACGGCCAGGATATCAAGAATGGAATGTCTGAGGATACATGGCGTGCGGCTTCTGACTCTGACGGAACGATTTACGGCATTCCGTATAAATACCCGTACGATCAGGAAGTACAGGGCTTTATGGCGTGCCGCTGGGATCTGATGCAGGCGGCCGGGATCACAGAAATTCCGAAGACCATCGATGAGTTCCACGATTGCCTTGTGAAGCTGAAGGATTATTATGGCGACCAGTATATTATCTTCTCCGGCCCGTATCTTTCTGGATCAGAAGGAAATGGCACCTGGGTCGTTCCGGAGAGCCTTGCGTGTGCATTTGGGATTTACAGCGACTGGATGGTCGACGAGGATGGAAGCGTATACTACATGACAGAGGCAGACGGCTTTAAAGATATGGTGGAGTTCCTTTCCAAGTGCAATGAGGAAGGGCTGATTGATCCGGACTGGGTGGTAAATTCTGCTTCTACCGTATGTGAAAAGTTCTCCGGTGGAAAGTCCATTATTACATCCATCAACCGAAACGGCCTTGGAACGACGGTTCCGGCGATGCTGGAGACACTTGGCATTTCCATGGATGACCTGAACTACATCGGTGCTTTAAAGGGATCAGACGGAACCTGCAAATTTATGAAGACAGAGGCAGTCAACCAGTACACCGTTATTCTGAAGAGTTCTGAGAATGCAGCGGATGTTGTAAACTGGATTAACCTGAAGGAGCAGAATCAGCTGTTTATCAATATCGGGGAAGAGGGCGTTCATTTCAACTATGCAGAGGACGGAAGCATCGAACCGATCAACCCGATCTTTGCAGATGAGCGCGGCAATTCTTACTGGTATATCGATTCTACGAATGAGGAAGAGTTTAAAAAGGAGTGGCCGGCGCGCGTAAGAAAATCCGAGGCGCAGTGGGCAGGCTTTGAGGCAGTTACGATCAAGGCAAACGAGGAGACACCGGAAATTTTCGTGGACAATCCATTTGCGTTCAAACCGGCGACCGAGAAATATTCGAAGTACAATACGGCGCTGAGCAACAGCCTGAATGATTTTATTCTTCAGATTATCTCCGGAACAAAGAGCTATGATGATCTGGAGACCTTCCAGTCGGATTTTGAGGCAAAGGGCGGAGAGGAAGTCCGCACAGAGCTTCAGGACTGGTATCAGAGCTTTTATGGAAATAAATAGAACAATCAAACATACAAATCGCATGTAAATGAAGAGGAACCGTCGTTTTCAGAAACAGAGACAGAGCCGGACTGCGAAAGATGATGCAGGAGGTCGATGAATCAGAGGGAAAACGGCGGTTCTTTGTCGGAAAAGGAGAACACAGATGGCAGAAATACAGTACCAGAGAACGCTTGAAATAAGAAAAGAATACGATGTGCTTGTAGCCGGATCCGGTCCGGCAGGGATCTGTGCAGCGGTGGCAGCAGCCAGGGCAGGGGCTTCGGTGGCATTGTTGGAACGGTATGGAGTGCTGGGCGGCAACCTGACCGTTGGATTCGTGGGACCGATTCTTGGTATGGTAGGAAGCGGGACGATGCGGGACGAGCTGGTCCGGCTGCTTGGCGTGCCGGATAATGATATGCTTGGCTGGAAAGGCCGGAAACATGATATGGAGCAGGCGAAAATCGTGCTGGAGGAACTGGTAGATCAGGAACCAAATATCGATGTGTATCTGCAAAGCGTGGTCAGTGATGTGATTATGGAACAGGAACGGATCCGGGGACTTGTAATTGCGGGAAATGAGGAGCCTTATATGCTAGGCGGAAAAATCATCATTGATGCGACCGGGGATGCGAATGTATGCGTACATGCCGGGTGCGAGATCGAAAAAGGGCGTGAGGATGGGCTGATGCAGCCGGTTTCTCTGGAATTTACGATTGATGGAGTGGAGGAAGAGAAAGGAGTGATCTGTGTCGGAGATGTCGATCCGGTCAGACTGGACGGAGTCCGATTTCTGGATTACTGTAAACAGTGTGCAGATCAGGGACTGCTTCCGGAGGCGCTTGCGGCTGTCCGGCTCCACCCGACGGTATATGCCGGGGAGCGCCAGGTCAATACGACTCAGGAAAATGGCGTGGATATGACAAAGACAGAGCAGATATTCCGGGCGGATGTAAGGCTTCGAGGGCAGATCCGGACACTGCTTCAGTTTTTCCGGGATCATTTGCCGGGGTATGAGAACTGTAAATGTATTGCGAGTGGAGATACGACCGGAGTGCGTGAGAGCCGCCGTGTGATGGGTGATTATGTCATTACGGCAGAAGAGCTTGCAGCCGGGAAACGATTTGAGGATGTGATTGTCCATAAGGCAGAATTTATTGTGGACATCCACAATCCGGCCGGAGCAGGACAGGCGGAAGAGACGATACAGTACTGCAAGCCGTATGACCTGCCATATCGGTGCTTTATACCGAGGAGCGTTGCGAATCTGTATACCGCTGGGCGCTGTATTTCCGGGACGCACCGGGCGCATGCCTCCTATCGTGTGATGTCGATTTGCATGGCAATGGGCGAGGCGGTCGGCGTGGCAGCGGCACTCTGTGCAAAAAAGAACTGTGATACAAGAGATCTGCAGATTTCAGAGCTGCAGGAGGCGCTTTGTAGGAAGGGGATTGATCTGTTCAGCGCGTGAGAGAGCAATTGTTATTTTCTCAGTCACATGGTAGAATAAAACTAAACGGAATGCGCAATTCAGAAAGGGATCAATACGATTGCGAGGTTTAGAGGAACAGATATGATTTTATACGAGGATAGAGACATCATCGTCTGCCACAAGATGGCGGGCGTGGCCGTGCAGAGTGCGCGGATCGGGGAAAAGGATCTAATGAGCATGCTCAACAACCATCTCATGGAGCAGGCCGGAGGACGTCGTCCGGAGCCGGTGCGGGTCGTGCATCGGCTGGACCAGCCGGTAGAAGGAATTGTCGTGTTTGCGAAAAATAAAAAGGCAGCCGCGTCGCTGTCTGCGCAGATCACAGACGGGAGCATGAAGAAGGTGTACCTGGCGGTGTGCTGTGTGACGGAAGCAGGCAGGCATTGGATGGAAAAGACAGAACGGCTCCAAAAAGAGCCGGACGGAAGTGCCGGGAAAAGCGATCAGGAACGAGAACCGGCCATCAAAATGCACACGCTCCTAGATTATCTTGCGAAGGATGCGCGGACAAACGCCTCAGCGGTCGTAAAGAAAGGGCAGAAGGATGCAAAGGAAGCGCGGCTTTCGTTTGGGCTTGTGGCATGTGAAAATACCGGCAGCGCAAACCCGGTGAAGGGTGCAGAACCAGACTGCTTGCAGTATGCCCTCGCTGAAATCCATCTTGATACCGGGCGGCACCACCAGATCCGGGTACAGATGGCGCATGCAGGACTTCCGCTCTTTGGCGACCGGAAATATAATCCCGAGTGGGAACGGTACGCAAAGGTGTGGCAGGAGCAAATGACAAATGCGTCTGCAGAGCTGGCGCTGTGTGCGACAAAACTGACCTTCCGGCATCCGACGTCCGGAAAGCAGATGCACTTCCAGGTCGCACCGAAGAAGAAGATATTTCAGATGTTTCCGGCAGCTGAAGTAAGATAGATTATATGGCTGTGAGGGATCTTTGGCGACCGCGGAGCAGGCAGGTGTTGCATGCATAGGTGCAGGTCCTGTGCCGTCAGGAATAGAATCCTTCCAACTCCACATACTAACTCAAATCATGGAATGAGAACGAGGAGGTACACACGATGTCGGAGGGGAAACAGCTGATCAAGATTGCAGGGATCACCGTGGCAGTTTATATTTTGATGAAATATTTTCTGCCCTATGTGATCCCTTTTTTTATTTCCTATATGCTGGTACATCTCTTAAAGCCTGTGACGAATCTGCTGCATGAAAAGCTGCGGCTGAAAAAGGAACTGATCCTGTCAGTACTGCTTGCGGGGTTGCTCATTGTATGCTCACTGCTCTTTTATATGCTCTATTGCGTGCTCATGGATCAGCTGAAAAAGATTGCCATGAATTTTGACTACTATTACGACTGCTTCTGTGCCGGGATTGATGCGTGCTGCCGGGTGGCAGAGCGCAATTTTGGCGTGGAGATGGAGCAGATGCGCACCTTTGTCTATTCCGGGATTGAACATGCCACCGAACAGATCCGGATCTATATCGTGCCAGGCATTTTTAATTATTCGATGCGGTATCTGAAAAAGGCAATGGACGCGGCACTGTTTCTGCTTATGGTATTTGTAGCGGCAATTCTTCTGATGCGGGACTATGATCGGATGCGGGAGCATCTCATGCAATATCGGCTGTATCAGCATATGGAGCATATCAGCGGGCGGATGTGGCGGCAGGGAGGGATGTACTTGAAAGCGCAGGCGATCATCATCGGGATCGTGAGCATCCTGTGTGTGCTCGGGCTGTGGTTGCTTGGAAACCCGTATTTTCTGCTGCTCGGTATCATCACAGGGCTTCTGGATGCCCTGCCATTTATCGGGACGGGGACGGTCCTGCTCCCGGTCGCTTTTTTCCTTGTCCTGCAGGGGAGTTATGCAAAGGCAGCGGGCTATGGGATCCTGTTTCTCATCACTTATGTGGCGCGGGAATTTCTCGAGCCAAGGCTCATCGGAGCGAGACTTGGTATCTATCCATTTGTCATGGTAGTCGTTGTATATGCGGGACTGTACCTGTATGGACCATCCGGTGTTGTGCTCGGCCCGGTGACATTGCTGCTCATTTTAGAGATTCTGCGGGAGTACGAGACAAAATCTGATAAATGTGGAAATTGTTGACAAATTTCACGAGATGTTCGCAGATTCAAACGTCAAAAGCGAAATATTTTTTGCTCTGGGTGTATATTTTTTGTCCGTTTTCTGTTAGAATAGGAATGTATTTGCGGTTAGAATTTGGCAGAAGGTAAGGAGGAATAATGGACAGAAAAAGAAATGAAATCGCAAGGTCACTGTCCATGGTTACCCAGCTTGGCATCAGCATGCTTGCGCCGCTGATTCTGTGTGTATGCGTCGGCATGTGGCTGGACGATACCTTTGGATGGTCGACGACAGCGGTACTCGTCGTGCTTGGCATTATGGCGGGAGCACGGAATACATGGATGCTGGCACAGCAGGTCGGACTGCCGCACAAAAAGAGGAGGAAGCCGGATGAAAAGACAGATCAATAATACCCTCCTTGAGCTGATTGTCGGGATTCTCGTATCCGCAGCGGTGATTGAGGGGATCTCCATTCTGGTCGCAGGATTTTCCGCTGCATTTACGTCCGGTCTTTGGATTGGCGCAGCTACGGCGATGGGATTGGCGGCCCATATGTATCGTTCGATTGACCGGGCCCTGGATATGCAGCCGGATGATGCGGATAAATACATGCGCAGAGCCTATCTGATTCGCACGGCGGCGATACTGCTCGTCGCAGGAGCGGTCACCTTTTTCAAACTCGGCTATGTGATGGCGACGTTTGTCGGGGTGTTCTGCCTGAAATTCGGGGCATTTCTTCAGCCGCTGACGCATCGCATGCTTCACGGCAAGGATGCGCCGGCCCCTGATGCGACGGAGGATGATCCGCCGCATACGGATTCCTGATAAAGTCTGCAAGGCAGATTTTATAGATATGCAGCCGGTAAACCGCTGCATGAAAAATGAAAGAAATACCGTACCGGATCCTGCATGCCTGCGGGGAAAGGGACGAGAATTACAGAAGAAAGGAGGAAAAAAAGTGGGAGCTGCGAATTTGCTGGCATCTTCTGATCAGGATGTGGATTTTTTTATACATGGTGTGTTCAGCTATGAGCTGTTTGGCCAGACTTTCTGGATCACTACAACACACGTTGCAATCGTAATCGTCATGTTGCTCATTGCAATTTTTGCAATTGCGGCGCGCATTACGATCAGTCATGCCGAGAAGTATCCGACCGGTTTTCAGAACATCGTCGAGATGATTGTCGAGATGCTCGATAAGATGGTCGCAAGCAGTATGGGACCTTATGCAAAGAAGTTCCGCAATTACATCGGCAGTATTTTTATTTTCATCTTTCTGAGCAATATCTCGGGACTTTTCGGGCTTCGGCCGCCGACAGCGGACTATGGTGTGACGCTGCCGCTTGGTCTTATGACCTTTGGTATTATTCAGTACAATAATATCAAATACAACAAGTTCGGCGCATTTACCGGGCTGTTCAAGCCGCTGCCGTTCCTGTTTCCGATCAACCTGATCGGAGAAATTGCAACGCCGTTTTCATTGTCACTGCGTCTGTTTGGTAATGTCCTTTCAGGCACGGTTATGATGTCGCTGATCTATACGCTTCTGGCGAAGTTCGCAATCGGCTGGCCGGGATTTCTGCACATCTATTTCGATGTGTTCTCGGGCGCAATTCAGACATACGTATTCTGTATGCTGACCATGGTATATGTAACAGACAAGCTGCCGGAAGTGGAGTAGGGCAGAATCAACACACAAAACAGGAGGTTTTATTATGGGTATTACAGACAGAGGTTTAGTATTAGCTTGCTCAGCAATTGGTGCAGGTCTGGCGCTGATCGCCGGTATCGGACCTGGTGTAGGACAGGGTATCGCGGCAGGACACGGTGCTTCTGCAGTAGGAAGAAATCCGGGAGCGAAGGGTGACATCACTTCTACGATGCTTCTTGGACAGGCCGTAGCCGAGACAACCGGTCTGTATGGTCTGGCAATCGCTTTCATTCTCTTATTTGCAAACCCGCTGATCGGAAAGCTTTGATTTCCGGATTCGGGAAGGAAAGACTAAAAATGGGAAGGAGGCGAAATCTTGGAACCACGTTTGTTTAATCTTGACCCGCAGCTGCTGCATGACGCGGTGCTGCTTGCGATTGCAGTATTTGTAATGTTTTTATTCCTTTCTTACATGCTGTTCAATCCGGCACGCGACATGCTCAAAAAGCGTCAGGACAAGGTGAAGAATGATATCGATTCTGCAGAGAAGTCCAGAGAGGATGCTGCGAAGCTGAAGGAAGAGTACGAGAACAGACTGCGTGAGATTCATAAGGAGGAGGACGCAATTTTAAGTGCGGCCCGTCAGAAGGCGCTGGAAAATGAGACAAAGATCATTGACCAGGCGAAGGCGGAGGCAGCCAATATCATTGCACGTGCGAATCATCAGGCCGAGCTTGAGATGAAGAAAGCGCAGGATGAGATCAAAAAGGAAATTATCACAGTTGCTTCCATGGTTGCCGGAAAGGCAGTCAGTGAGAAACTCGATATCGAGATCCAGGATTCGTTAATTGACGATACATTAAAGGAGATAGGTGAAAAAACATGGCAAAGCTAGTATCCAGAACCTATGGGGATGCGCTGTTTGAGCTTGCCGTGGAGGAGAACCGGGTGGATGAGCTGTCAGAGGAGATTCAGGTGCTGACAGAGATCCTGGAACAGAACAAAGACTTTGAAAAGATTATGGTGCATCCGGAGATTCCGCAGGAGACGAAGCTTCAGGTCATCGAAGATGTTTTCAAGGGACGGGTATCCGACACCCTCACAGGTTTTTTGCGAATTGTGGCAGCAAAGGGAAGATACAAAGAATTACCCGGGATTTTTGCGTATTTTACAGCAAGAGTAAAAGAATATAAAAAGATCGGAGTGGCGGAGGTCACCTCTGCGATTCCGCTGACCGGAGCGCAGAAGCAGCGCGTCGAGGCGAAGCTTCTTCAGACTACTCCGTATGAAACAATGGAAATCGAATATAAGGTAGATGCAGCGAAGATCGGCGGACTGATGATCCGGATCGGAGACCGTGTCGTGGATGGGACGGTGAGCAGCCGGCTTTCGGCTCTGACCTCGCGCCTTATGAAGATTTCACTAGAAAGCGAGAAAGAAGGTGTACAGGCCTCATGAATTTAAGACCAGAGGAAATCAGTTCCGTGATCAAAGAGCAGATTCAGAGATACTCCTCCGAAATCGCAGTGTCAGACACCGGTACGGTCATCCAGGTAGCGGACGGTATCGCCCGTGTATACGGCCTTGAGAATGCCATGCAGGGAGAACTGCTGGAGTTCCCGGGTGAAGTATACGGCATGGTGCTGAACCTGGAGGAGGACAATGTCGGAGCGGTACTTCTCGGCAACAGCACTGCGATCGGTGAGGGAGATATCGTAAAGACCACGGGCAGAGTGGTGGAGGTTCCGGTCGGAGACGGAATGCTCGGGCGTGTTGTAAATGCGCTCGGACAGCCGATTGACGGAAAGGGACCGATCCATGCAGAGAAATACCGCCAGATCGAACGTGTCGCATCCGGCGTTATTTCCAGAAAAGCGGTGGATACCCCGCTGCAGACCGGTATCAAGGCGATCGACTCCATGGTGCCGATCGGAAGAGGACAGCGTGAGCTGATCATCGGAGACCGTCAGACCGGTAAGACTGCCATCGCGATTGATACGATCATCAATCAGAAGGGCCAGGGCGTAAAGTGTATTTACGTGGCGATCGGCCAGAAGGCTTCCACGGTAGCTTCTCTTGTGAAGACACTGGAGGAGTACGGAGCGATGGATTACACGACCGTTGTATCGGCGACAGCCAGTGAGCTTGCACCGCTGCAGTACATTGCACCGTATTCGGGCTGTGCAATCGGTGAGGAATGGATGGAGAACGGGGAGGACGTGCTCGTCGTTTATGACGACTTATCCAAGCACGCGGCGGCTTACCGTACCCTCTCCCTGCTTCTGAAGCGTCCGCCAGGACGTGAGGCATATCCGGGTGACGTATTCTACCTGCATTCCAGACTGCTCGAGCGTGCAGCGCGTCTTTCGGATGAATTAGGCGGAGGTTCTCTGACGGCACTTCCGATCATCGAGACACAGGCGGGCGATGTATCGGCGTACATCCCGACGAATGTGATTTCCATCACAGACGGCCAGATCTATCTGGAGACTGAGATGTTCAATGCGGGCTTCCGTCCGGCGGTTAACGCAGGACTTTCCGTATCCCGTGTAGGAGGCGCAGCACAGATCAAGGCGATGAAGAAGATCGCAGCCCCGATCCGTGTCGAGCTGGCACAGTACCGTGAGCTGGCAGCATTCTCCCAGTTCGGTTCCGATCTGGACGACGATACGAAGGAGCGTCTGGCACAGGGCGAGCGCATCAAGGAGATTTTAAAGCAGCCGCAGTATCAGCCGATGGCCGTACAGTATCAGGTCATCATCATTTACGCGGCGACGAAAAAATATCTGATCGATATTCCGGTCAAGGATATCCTGCGTTTTGAGAAGGAGCTGTTTGAGTTCCTCGATACGAAGTATCCGGAGATTCCGGGCGCGATTGCGACGGAGAAGCAGATTTCCGAGAAGACGGACGCAGCACTGCAGGCAGCATTGAAGGAGTTCAAGGCAGCATTTAAGAAAGGGTGATACTTATGGCTTCGATGAGAGACATAAAACGCCGCCGGAGCAGTATTGCCAGTACGCAGCAGATTACAAATGCCATGAAGCTGGTATCTACGGTCAAGCTGCAGAAGACAAAGGCGCGCGCGGAGCGGTCCAAGCCGTACTTTGACAAAATGTATGCGACTGTGACTTCCATGCTGGCCAAATCCGGAACGATTGACCATCCGTACTTAAAGCCGCAGGCATCGGGGAAAAAGGCAGTCATCGTTGTGACCTCGAACCGCGGGCTTGCAGGCGGATACAATGCCAGCGTGATCAAGCTGATTACCGGTTCGGATTTAAAGCCGGATGAGTTGCTGCTTTACACGGTGGGAAATAAAGGAAAAGAGTATTTCCAGCACAGAGCATACACAATCGCAAAGGATTACAGCGAGGTCATTGAGAATCCGATGTTCTCCGATGCAAAGGAAATCTGTGAGGAAGTGCTCGGGAGATATGCAGCGGGTGAGATTTCAGAGATTTATCTTGCCTACACGTATTTCAAGAATACCGTGGTACATGAGCCGAAGCTCTTAAAACTGCTTCCGGTCGAGATCGAGGCGGCGGATATCGAGGCGGCAAAGGCGGATTCGCTGATGAACTATGAGCCGGAGGAGACCGAGGCACTGGAGATCATCATTCCGAAATATGTGACGAGCATTTTATACGGTGCTCTGGTAGAGGCCATTGCGAGTGAGAACGGCGCCCGTATGCAGGCGATGGATTCTGCGACGAGCAATGCGCAGGACATGATCGACCACCTGACCTTACAGTACAACCGTGCGCGTCAGGGTTCCATCACACAGGAGCTGACCGAGATCATAGCCGGAGCAAATGCAATACAGTAAAGTAAATAGAAGAGGAGAGTGAATTATCATGCCAAATACAGGTAAAATCACTCAGATTATCGGTGCGGTACTGGATATCAAATTCACGGAGGGACATCTTCCGTCGATTTATGAGGCGATCCATATCACCCGGAAGAACGGGGAACTCCTCGTCGTAGAGGTCGCGCAGCACCTTGGCGATGAGACGGTTCGATGCATCGCAATGGGTCCGACGGACGGACTGGTACGCGGCATGGAGGCCGTAGCGACCGGTGCGCCGATCTCGGTTCCGGTAGGCGAGGAGACACTGGGGCGCATTTTCAATGTAACCGGCGATCCGATCGACAACAAGCCGGCACCGTCGGGCGCAAAGAAGATGCCGATTCACCGGGAAGCACCGTCATTTGAGGAGCAGTCCACCTCGGCAGAGGTACTGGAGACCGGAATCAAGGTCGTAGATCTGCTCTGCCCGTATCAGAAGGGTGGAAAGATCGGTCTGTTCGGTGGAGCGGGCGTAGGAAAGACCGTCCTGATTCAGGAGCTGATCCGTAATATCGCGACCGAGCACGGCGGATATTCCGTATTTACCGGCGTTGGAGAGCGTACCCGTGAGGGCAACGACCTGTATCACGAGATGCAGGAATCCGGCGTCATCAACAAGACGACGATGGTGTTCGGACAGATGAACGAGCCGCCTGGAGCAAGAATGCGTGTCGGCCTGACCGGTCTGACGATGGCGGAGAACTTCCGTGATGAGGGCGGAAAGGACGTCCTTCTGTTCATCGACAACATCTTCCGTTTCACACAGGCAGGATCTGAGGTATCTGCGCTGCTGGGACGTATGCCGTCCGCAGTAGGTTATCAGCCGACCCTTCAGACCGAGATGGGTGCGCTGCAGGAGCGTATCACGTCGACGAAGAATGGTTCCATCACATCCGTACAGGCGGTTTATGTACCGGCGGATGACCTGACAGACCCGGCTCCGGCGACGACATTCGCACATCTGGATGCGACGACCGTACTTTCCCGTTCGATCGTAGAGCTCGGAATTTATCCGGCAGTAGACCCGCTGGAGTCTACGTCCCGTATCCTGGATCCACGTATCGTCGGTGAGGAGCACTATGCGGTAGCCCGCGGCGTGCAGGAGATCCTTCAGAAGTACAAAGAGCTGCAGGATATCATCGCGATCCTCGGTATGGATGAGCTGTCTGAGGAAGACAAGCTGATCGTTAGCCGTGCAAGAAAGGTACAGAGATTCCTGTCTCAGCCGTTCTTCGTAGCAGTACAGTTTACCGGTGTGGATGGACGTTATGTCCCGCTGTCTGAGACGATCCGTGGTTTCAGGGAGATCCTTGAGGGCAAGCATGACGATATCCCGGAGAGCTGCTTCCTGAACGCTGGAAGCATCGACGACGTAATCGCCCGTGCATAAGGTGTGAACCACAGTCGGCAGAAAGGGTGAAAGCGTATGGCAGACGACAGTAAGCTTTTTGATCTGGAGATCATCACGCCTGACCGCGTTTTCTGGACCGGAAAGGCGTCCATGCTGGAGCTGAACACGACAGAGGGAGAGGTCGGTATTTACAAGCG
>JAQXGF010000045.1 GCA_029006155.1 Lachnospiraceae bacterium | reverse complement strand
CTGCTGTTCGGTATGATGATGTTACCGTTGCTGAATCATTATCAGGATGATGTGCTGGAACATATGCTCGGAACGTATCAGTATATCTTAAGCCCGCCGGATGAGATCGACGAAGAGGAGGAAGATACCCTGATGGGCGTGCTGCAAAAGCTCATGACCCCATCCCTCGAGACCGAGAATCCGACGGCCGAGAAATTCTGCGTGACGACCTTAAAGAGTGTGATCTCCGGAAAAAACAGCGAAGATATCATGGTCTACGGCATCGCAGAGGACAGCGCTTACCTCGATCTTCCGAAACATGACAGTGCGGATGCTGCCTGCATCTCCGATGGCTTTGCACAGAAATATGGCATTCATGTAGGGGATACGATTACGGTAAAAGAACCATACGAGGATACGAGTTATACCTTTACCGTCGGTTCCTTCTATCATTACCCGGCATCCCTGGCGGTATTTCTGCCGATCGGTACATGGCGCAGTGTGTTCGGGGAGCCAGATACCTACTTTAACGGCTATTTTTCCGAGACGAAGATTACGGATCTCGACGAAGACTACATCGGTGCGACGATCACAAAAGATGACCTGACAAAGATCTCGCGGCAATTGAAAGTATCGATGGGCAGCATGTTCTATCTGATCAATGTCTTTTCCATCGTGCTGTTTGCTCTGCTGATCTATCTTCTGACGAAGCTGATCATCGAAAAAAATGCGACCTCGATCTCCATGGTCAAGATCCTCGGATATGAGACGCGCGAGATCATGAGCCTGTACCTGACGGCGACGACATGGGTCGTGATCCTCTCGATCCTTCTGAGTTTCTGGATCGCAACGGTGCTAATTGATCAGATCTATGTGCTGATGATGGCCGAATTCAGCGGCTGGCTCACCCTCTACATCGCACCGGACATTTATCCGAAGATGTTCCTGATGGGAATGGTGGCGTACCTGTTTGTGGCACTCTTGCAGCTTAGGAAGATCCGAAGGATTCCGATGGATGAGGCGCTGAAGAATGTAGAATAGGTGTTAAAAAGTTTTGCGGTTTATAATCGCAAAACTTTTTAAAAATAAGCAAAAGTGCGAATAAATATTTCTAATAAAAAGAGCTGGACACAATGCGTACCAGTGTGTAACATAAATGTATATATCAGGTACAGCAGGAGGAAAGACTCATGAAAGTAGTAATCGCCATAGATTCTCTAAAAGGCAGCCTAAGCTCCATCGAGGCCGGAAACGCGGCGGCGGATGGAGTGCGGGCGGCGATGCCGGATGCCAAAGTGGTCGTGAAGCCACTTGCGGACGGAGGCGAAGGGACGACGGATGCCCTGATCGAAGGGATGGGCGGAGAGAAGATCGTGCTGCGGGTGACGGGGCCGGTCGGCGAACCGGTGGAAGCGTATTATGGATGGATCGCCGGGCAGCAGATGGCAGTGCTGGAAATGGCGGCCGCTGCAGGGATTACATTGTTGCCGGATGGCCGTGGGGATCCGATGCAGGCGACGACGCGCGGTGTCGGTGAGATGATATTGGATGCGCTGGATCGCGGGTGCCAGAATTTTCTGATCGGGATCGGTGGCAGTGCGACGAATGATGGTGGTATCGGGATGCTGCAGGCGCTGGGATTCCGGTTCCTAGATACAGATGGAGAGCCGGTGGGCGAGGGAGCGCAGGCGCTGGGAAACGTAGTGAAGGTGGATTGTGCCGGGGCGGATTCACGGCTTGCTGCGTGTCAGTTTCGGATTGCCTGCGATGTGACGAACCCGCTGTGCGGCGAAAATGGTGCGACCTATGTGTTTGGTCCGCAAAAGGGTGTGACCGAGGAGATGAAGCAGCCGCTGGATGCGGCGATGGCGAGCTATGGACAGGCTGTGGCGAAAGCGGTTGGCGCAGATCATATGCAGGAACCGGGGACGGGTGCAGCCGGTGGACTTGGATTCGCGTTCCGCAGCTTTTTACAGGCAGAATTGACGCCGGGGATCGAGCTGATCTTAGATGCGGTCGGACTGGAACAGGAATTGCAGGATGCAGACTATGCGATCACGGGTGAGGGAAAGCTGGATTTCCAGACTGCGATGGGCAAGGCACCGGTCGGGGTCGCAAGGCTTGCAAAAAAGCATGGTGCGTGCGTACTGGCGTTTGCCGGAAGTGTGACAAAGGAAGCAAAGGCGTGCAATGCAGCCGGGATCGACGCATTTTTTCCGATCGTCCGAGGAGTCACGACTTTGGAAGATGCAATGAAAAAAGAAGTCGCAGCGGAGAATATGCAGGCAAGCGTGGAGCAGGTATTCCGGGCGATTGCGGCAGTGACTGAAAACTTGCAGTTTTTCCACGGAAAATAGCAGGAAAGCAGGAGGAGTCCCATACAAAGAAGAATCGCAGGATGGTATAGAGTTTCGCTCTGTACCGTCCTGCTTTTTTGAGTCATAGGAGCATAACGATGTGATATGGTAAAATTCAATACATTTAATAAAAAAATTCACAGTTTACAAAACGCGCCCCGCATCGCCGTCTGACTTATTTTCGCCAGTTCCTGATCGGTGAAGTGGAACTGCTTTTTCAGCAGCGCGTATTCTTTGTCTAGCGTCGTGTTGGAGACGGTCATATTGTCGGTGTTGACGGTCACGGCGATGCCACGGTCGAAGAACATCCGAATGGGATGCTCGGAGAGGGCCGGGACGGCTTTGGTCTGGACGTTGCTCGTCGGGCACATTTCCAGAACGATCTGCTCTTTTTCCAGCAGGCGCATGCAGTCCTCGGAAAAGCGCGCCGCGCAGCCATGTCCGATGCGCCGTGCACCAAACGAGATGGCGCGGGAGATATTCTCATAGTCGCCGCATTCGCCTGCGTGGATCGTAAACGGCAGGCCGGACTGATAGGCGAAGTGAAACAGTGGCTGGAATTCTGACATCGGAACGGCCGATTCCGGCCCGGCCAGATCCAGTCCGGCGACGCCGATATCTTTATAGGCGACGGCGAGTTCTGCAGTCTCCTGATTCTCCGCAGGTGAGCCGGTCACAAGCATGCACAAAAGAATGCCAATCCGGATATGAAATCCCGCCCGTTTTGCCATATCCACGCCCTTTAATACTGCGGCGATGGTCTGTTGCTGGGTCAGTCCCTGCTGGGTGTAGTGCTGGGGGGCAAAGCGCAGCTCGGCGTAGAAAAGCCCCTGCTCCTCGAGCTGACGAATGACATCAAAGGTGCCGAGTGTCAGAGCTTTTTCCGTCTGAAGCAGCTGTGTGAGCAGTTCAAAGCATCGCAGGTACTCCGGAAGGCTCTGGCAGGTATCGCTTACGGTGACGGCTTTTCGGATTTCCGAATCCGTCATCGGATGGCCACTTTCTTGTGCCAGCGATCGGAGAAAAGGAATGGAAAGTGCACCGTCTAAATGAAGGTGAAGATCTATTTTTGGAAAGTTTGTTGTCGTCATGGAAAACTCCTTTTTATCTAATACATTCTAACTATAATGAGATAGAAACTGCTTCGTGGATCTCATAATGATATATTATAGCAGATAATTGGAAAAATAGCTTGCAAAAGTTTCTCCTGCTGATTCGGTTAAAAAAGAGAAGTCTTGCGCATACCGGCTTTGGGCAATATAATAAGAAACGGAAGAAAAGCGGATAAGGAATACCCACTTTAGAATAGAAGAGAAAGAGGATACCATGAAAAATTTAAATGCCGATCTGAAAAACGGAACCTTTCAGCAGGTCTATCTGCTCACCGGAGAGGAGGCATACCTGAAAAACCGCTATAAAAAGCGGCTGCGGGCGGCGCTTGTCGGGGAGGACGATCTGATGAATTTTACTGCCTATACGGGAAAAGGAATCGATATCCGCCAGGTGATCGAGACAGCGGAGACGATGCCCTTTTTTGCGGAGCGCAGGCTGATCCAGATCGAGGACAGCGGATTTTTCAAAAACGCCTGCCCGGAGCTCGCGGAATATCTGCCGACGATGCCGAAGGAAACGTACATGGTCTTCATCGAGCAGGACATCGACAAGCGCGGGAAGCTCTACAAGGCGGTCAAAGCGCAGGGACGGATCGTGGAACTGGGGCGTCAGGATGCGCGTACGCTCACGACCTGGGTGCTCGGAATGATCAAAAAAGAAGGAAAAAATATCACGCAGGATGCCCTGAATTTGTTTCTGGAAAAGTCCGGAGACGATATGGAAAATATCGCGAATGAGCTCGAAAAGCTGCTCTGCTATGTGCAGGATGCCCCGGCGATCGAGCGGGCGGATGTAGAAGCGATCTGCACCGTGACGACGGAGAACAAGATTTTTGACATGATCCGTGCGGTGGCAGAAAAAAGGCAGAAGCAGGCGCTGGAACTGTACTACGATCTGCTTTCCTTAAAAGAGCCGCCGATGAGGATCCTGTTCCTGATCGCGCGTCAGTTCAATCAGATGTATCAGATCAAAGATCTGCGGGAGCAGGGGTACGACAGCGGGGCGATCGCAAAAAAGGCCGGTCTGGCTCCTTTTATTGCAAAAAAAAGTCTGGCGCAGGCGTCAAAATTTGAAAAAGCGACACTCCGGCAGGCCGTGGAAGACTGCGTCGAGACAGAGGAGGCAGTAAAGAGCGGCCGCCTTGGCGACCGACTCGGCGTGGAATTGCTGATTGTGAAATATAGCACTTGATTTCTTTTAAAAATCTCATTATACTGGAAGCGTTTCTGTGTCTGCGTTGCTGCCAAATAAAAAGATATAAAGAATTACGTGGACAGAAAAATTTTTGTAAGCAGAAGTATAAAGTGGTGCTTGGCGTTTGCTGATGTCTGCTTTATAGTTCCGCTGAAAAAACAGATGAGGAGAGAGAGTTGAAAATGAAAAAGAAACAGCTTGCGATGCTCGCGCTGCTTGCGATTCTTGCCGTGCTGCTGGCCGTCACGATCTGGGTGCCGGGGACAGCGGGGGAGGAGCCGTGGGCGTATGCGACAATTTTTTCCCTGCTGCCGCCGGTGATCGCGATCGGTCTGGCACTTGTGACGAAGGAGGTCTACACCTCTTTGCTTGCCGGAATTCTGGCGGGTGGACTGCTGTACTCGAATTTTAATCTGGAGAAGATGCTGAATACGATCTTCTTTCAGGAAGAAGGCGGCATGGTCTACAAGCTTGCGGATGCCTGGAACATGGGCATTCTCGTATTTCTGGTCATGCTTGGCATTCTCGTGTCGCTGCTGAATAAGGCAGGTGGCTCGGCGGCTTTTGGAAAATGGGCGTCGAAGCACATCAAGACGCGGATCGGCGCACAGATTTCAGTCATGCTGCTCGGTGTACTGATCTTTGTAGACGATTATTTTAACTGTCTGACCGTAGGAAGCGTTATGCGTCCGGTGACAGACCGGCACAAAGTATCGCGCGCAAAGCTGTCCTATATTATTGATGCGACAGCGGCACCGGTGTGCATCATTGCACCGATCAGTTCCTGGGCGGCAGCAGTGACATCCTCCGTCCCGGCGGATTCCGGTATCAATGGCTTTGCGGTCTTTCTTGAGACGATCCCGTACAATCTCTACGCGATCCTGACACTCGTGATGCTCCTTGGTGTGACGCTGCTGCGCGTAGATTTCGGCCCGATGGCAGTGCATGAGCGCAATGCGATCGCCGGCGATCTGTTCACGACGATCGGCCGTCCGTATGAGGGAAATGAAGAGGAGATTCAGAAAGAACATGCACACGTGCTCGATCTGGTGCTTCCGGTCGTCGTGCTGATTTCCAGCTGCATTATCGCGATGATCTACACGGGCGGATTTTTTGACGGCGCTTCCTTTGTGGATGCGTTTGCTTCCTCCGATGCATCGGTCGGCCTCGTGCTCGGCGGTGCGGTAACGCTCGTCTTTACGTTCATTTACTATATGCTGCGCGACGTCCTGAGTTTTCAGGAGTTTACCGAGTGCATTCCGGAAGGCTTCCGCTCGATGATCGCACCGATCCTGATCCTGTCGATGGCGTGGACCTTATCCGGCATGACGAATCTGCTCGGCGCAAAAATTTTCGTTGCAGACCTTGTGGCTGGCTCGGCAAATGCGATGCAGGGCTTTCTGCCGATGATTATATTTCTCGTGGCGGCGCTGCTGGCTTTCGCGACCGGTACGTCCTGGGGTACCTTCAGCATCCTGATCCCGATCGTGATCGGTGTATTTCCGGGAGGACAGATGATGATCATCTCGATCGCATCCTGTCTGGCCGGCGCTGTGTGTGGCGACCACTGCTCCCCGATCTCCGATACGACGATCATGGCATCGGCGGGCGGGCATTGTGAGCATGTAAATCACGTCACGACCCAGCTTCCGTATGTGCTCGTCGTCGCAGCCGTCTGCCTGGTCGGATATTTCCTGATCGGTGTGCTGCAGGCCATCGGCGCATCCGCCTTTTCCTGGATCGCCCTTCCGGTGTGCATCGTCCTTCTGATCTGCGTTCTGTTCGTGATCCGGGCGAAGACCGGGAAGGAAGAGATCTGAGGCGATAAAATTCTACTGTTAAAGTAAAATCCGTCAGGGATACGGTTTCGCGGAGGCCGTATCCTTAACGGATTTTTTTATTCTACAGGATCAGCTTTTAAAAGTCCGCATTCCGCCGGAAAGGAAACCTTTTCATATTGCCAGAGCAGTTTTTCAAGCTCATAGATCGCCGGTGTGAGAAATTTGTTTTTGTGATAGACGAGCTGAAATTTCCGGTTCCATTCCTCTGTCTCACTGCGGAAAATCCGGATTTTTTGATGTGCAATCTCATGGGACATCAGGCGCAGCGACATGACGGAGAGGACTTTATTGTACAATACGGCATTTAAAATCGCGCGCGGGCAGTTCGCCTCCCAGCGGATGCGGATGGAGAGGCCGTGCCGGGCGGCATATTCCTCGAACAGCCATCTGGTACCGCTACCTTTTTCACGCATGGCAAAAGGCTGCTGATTCAGTTCGTGGATAAAAAGGCAGTCTTTTTCATAAAAAGGATGGCGTGTTCCGACTGCGAGCACGAGGCAGTCGTCAATGATGGGAAGAGCGATCAGATCCGGTGACTGTATGGCGCCCTCCACGATGGCGGCATCCAGTTCTGCGCGCAGCAGCTTCTGTTCGATTTCTGCAGTATTGCTCACATACGAGCAGACCTCCAGGCCGGGATGCGCATCCTCCAGTGCGAGAATGACAGAAGGGGTAAGGCAGGTGCCGACGGTCAGCGTGCTGCCGAGCTTTAAGGTCGCGGTCTGTCCCTGACTGAGCATCTGCTGTTCCAGTTCGGTGAAGCGTGTGATGAGATCCCGTGCCTGGGCAAGCAGCAGCTGTCCGAGATCCGTCAGGTACAGCTTTTTCCCAAGCCGCTCAAATAAAAGCCCGTGATAATGCTGTTCCAGCTCCCGGATTGCCTGGCTGACCGTAGGCTGTGACAGATACAGATGAGAAGCCGCAGCACTCATAGTGCCGCAGTCAGCTACGGCAAGAAAAATGGTTAAATGACGGATGGACATGGCTGTTTCCTTTCTTTTGTTTTATAGAAAAAACCTATCGTTTCTATCAAATAATATCATTTTTCAAATAGATCGGCAAGTGTTATAGTAAGAGGAGCAGACAGAAGTACAAAAGAGACAACGGATGCAGAAAGGAAAATAAATATGGCAGCACTTACAGTTAGCAAAGAAGAAGAAAAACGCTTAAAAGGACTTGGATTTTTAAATAACAAAGGGACGGATAACTTTTCCGCCCGCGTCATCACGGTAAATGGCAAGGTAAACACCGCGCAGATGACCTGTCTCACCGAGGCGGCAGAAAAATACGGCAATGGAGCTATGGCATTTACGACCCGCCTTACCGTCGAGGTACAGGGCATTCCGTATGAAAACATCGAGGCATTTCAGGCATATATCGCAAAAGAGGGACTGCAGACCGGTGGCACCGGCGCAAAGGTCCGCCCGATCGTCTCCTGCAAGGGAACGACCTGTCAGTACGGATTGCTCGACTCCTTTGCACTTTCCGAGGAGATCCACCATCGTTTTTATGAGGGATATCATGACGTCGCGCTTCCGCACAAATTCAAGATCGCAGTTGGCGGCTGCCCGAACAACTGTGTGAAGCCGGACCTGAACGACCTCGGCATCATCGGTCAGCGCATTCCGAACTTTGACAAAAGCCGCTGCAAAGGATGCAAAAAGTGCAGCGTAGCCGCAGCCTGTCCGATCGGCGCGTCCAAGGTCGTGGATGGCGTCCTTCACCGGGATGAAGAAAAATGTAATCACTGCGGTCGCTGCATCGGCAATTGCAGATTCGATTCGATTACAGATGGACAGTATGGCTTCAAGATCTACATCGGTGGACGCTGGGGCAAGCAGGTCGCCAGAGGAAGAGCTTTGAGCAAAATTTTCACCGACAAAGAAGAGGCTTTGAACATCATCGAGAAAGCGATCCTCCTCTACCGTGAACAGGGGCAGCCGGGCGAGCGCTTCGCAAATATGATCGAGCGGATCGGATTCGAGAACGTGGAGCGGCAGCTGATGGAAGATGGGCTGCTGGAGCGGAAAGCGGAGATTCTGGGAGATAAGTAGCAGTTCAAAAAATAGCGTAAGGGGAAATCTTTGCCTGGGTCCATTTTTGCGAACAACAAACAGTCTCGGACAAAGCGGCTGAAAGGATGAGAAGCAGTGTCTTCGGACATCAGACTCTGCTGATATCTTACCACTAACTATTAACTGTATAGATGGGAATACCTCTTTGATGTCCTTACCTCTATACCATAAAAAGAAATAAGTCTGTAAGCGATTTCTTTTGCTTACAAACTTATTATACGAGGATGAATGTGTATGGAAAAGAAAGTCGTGTGTATCGGGCAGGCGCTCGTAGACTGCATCACCCGTGGCAAAGAACCATGGCGGGAGCGTGTGTATCGGGCACAGTCCATCAGCTTAAACACCGGGGGCGATGCATTAAATGAAGCCTCAATTCTCGCAAAAATGGGAATCCCGGTCTCACTCGTCTGTGGACTGGGAGAGGACGTCGCCGGCAACCTCGTATATCAGACCGCGCTGGATCGTGGCATTGATGTATCGCACATATCCCGCCTTCCTGCGCTGGCGACGCCGATCGCGAATCTGACCGTGCATCCGGATGGCTCCCGCGAATCCTGCAACAGCGAGGCGACGATGCTGACCGGCTACTTCCCGGATCCGTCCGTCGTACACGGCGCATCCGTCGTCTCACTCGCGAGCCTGTTCCGCGCGCCGTTGGATCAGAAAGAGACGGTCATCCGTCTGGCACGGGAAGCGAAAAAAGCAGGCGCGATCCTCTGTGCTGACACGAAGATCCCGACCTTCCGACAGCTTACGCCGCGGGACATTTCGGAGATCCTTCCATTGATCGACTACCTGTTTCCGAATGAAAACGAAGCCGCGCTCTTCACCGGAAAGCAGGACTATATGGAGATGGCCGAGGCGCTTCATGCGATGGACATCCGCACAGTCATCGTCAAAGCAGGCAAAGATGGCTGCTACGCCTGCAGCGACACGGAGCATTTTCACATGCCAGCCCTTCCGGTCAAAGCCATCGACTCCACCGGAGCAGGAGACAGTTTCGTCGCAGGCTTTATCGCAGGGCTTCTGGAGCAGAAAAGCAAAAGCCTGTGGGAGTGCTGCGAGAAAGGGACGCAGTGTGCGGCAGAGTGCGTAGGGCATGCAGGGGCGGTGTGAAAATGGTCGTAGAAGTCAAGCGGATATCCTGCTTGTGGCGATTAATTATGATAAAGGAAGTAAGGAACATCAGTGTATATAGCATTGATGATTTGCAGATAAAAAAAGACAAGGAGAAATGACAGGGATCATGTAGAAATGCATGGTCCTTTTAGTATGCTTTTATGCCAGTCATATAGCTTGGTCAATGGGATTTTTAGTGTAATAAAATTTTGTATCGTACATTTATTTTATGGATTGTGCTTGGGAAAATGCATAAAAACAGATCGTAAACTTTGTGCGATTTAGCGTAATATAAAGATTGCAACGACAAAACTTTATGATACAATGAAGGTGACAAAAAATTACCGGAATTTCTTTATATAGACAGAATATGTCATTGGAAGCGAGTACAATGAGAGAAAAGGAGATGTCTATGAAAGATCTGGAATACGAGAACGTGAAAAGCGATAAGATCGCAAGAATTTTAGGAATTTATACAAAGCTGATGAACGGCGGTATCGTAAACAAAGCAGAAGAAGCCCGGAAGTATGGTGTAAATGAGCGTAGCATCCAGCGGGACATCGACGATATCAGAGAATATTTTGAGAACGAGACGGCAGACATCGGTTTTATCAATTCAGTCATCTATGACCGGAGTGCGAAAGGCTACCGTCTGGAGCAGCTCTATAAGACGCGCCTTTCCAACAGTGAGATCTTGGCCGTCTGCAAGATCCTGCTCGACAGCCGGGCCTTTACGAAAAAGGAGATGCTCCTGCTGCTCGGAAAGCTCGTCGAATCTTGCGTCCCGCAGACGAATCAGAAAGCGGTCATGGATTTGATCAGCAATGAGGAGTTCCATTACGTCGAGCCACGGCATCACACCGTATTCATCGACAAGCTCTGGACACTCGGACAGGCCATCCGCGCCAGCCAGTACATCGAGATCGACTACATGCGCACGAAGGACAAGAAGATCGTGCGGCGTAAATTAAAGCCGGTGGCGATCATGTTTTCTGAATATTACTTCTACCTGACCGCTTTTATCGACGACAAAGAAGTGCAGGAAAACTTTGATGTATTGAACGACGCATTCCCGACCATCTACCGTCTGGATCGCATCAAAAAGCTGAAACTTCTGGACGAAAAATTCCACATTCCCTACAGCTCCCGCTTCGAAGAAGGCGAATTCCGCAAACGCATCCAGTTCATGTACGGCGGCAAGCTGCAGAAAGTAAAGTTCGAGTACAGCGGAACAGATGTAGATGCCGTACTGGATCGCCTGCCGACCGCGAGGATTATAAAGGAAGAAGATGGAAGGTATGTGATCGAGGCGGAGGTGTTTGGGAAGGGGATTGAGATGTGGCTGAGGAGCCAGGGGGAGTATGTGAAGTTAATGAATATGTAATTTTAGCGAATGAAAAGGAATTGAGAGGATCCGACGGAAGTGATTTATTTCTAGAAGCAGTAAATGAATTTTATTGCCGAGATTTTAAGACGTTTAATCCGCTGCATGAAGGAAAAAAGCAAACATTTTATTCATTTGTGACAGCACGTTTGAGATTAAGAAAGATAGATTGCTATAACCGAAATCAGGAAACAAAAGAATTTACAGAAAAAGAAGCAGATCGGGCAGTAAAGAAAAAGCGGCAGAAAGTAAGTATAGAGCAGAAACAGGAGCATTATGAGGAGACCGGAGAAGGTGGAAAAGATCTGGAACGTATTAATGAGGCCAATTCCTTTCGGGATCCAGATAATAATATCCTAAAGGATGAGTGGATTTGCGAACTGACGATGCTTTTTACCAAAATTACACAGTGTTTGGCTGGACGACAAAATAATCAGACAAAAAAGGAATATTTTAAGCTGTTTGCTACAGAAAATATTACAGGGACAATCCGTGTTTCTACGGCAGATAATGCTTTTATGAAAAAAAGAGAAAGGGATATTTTGTCATCATTAAAAGAAGATTTTCTGGACTATTATATGATGGATAAATGCAGAAGTCTGAAAGAAATACGGGAATCTCATATGAAACATCACTGTGAGGTAGAAATGGGGAGTACAGATACTTCAGAAATTGGGATTCCATTTTCCAATAAGCTTTATATCGCTTATTTACAACGAAAGGGTGGAAAGAAAGTGGGAGATTCGGCTGTGAGTATGCAGCGGAACAGTTTTAGAGAACTAATTAAGGAATTATATAATAATGATTACACAGATTAAAATGATTTTAGAGTTTCCAAATGTTGAGGAGACGTTTACACCTGAGTGGGCGTATCGTTTATATGCGGGATGCTTAAAAGAGGTTTCCAATGCATATGTGGAAAAGTTGCATGAAAATGTGACAACCCCGGTCAGTCAGTTTTTAAAGCTGGAAAACAATAAAATTGTATGGACGGTTAATCTTTTGGGTGAGGAAGCAGAACAGAATATAAAACCAGTGCTTCTGAAAAAAGATCGATATGATATACCAAAGGAAATCAGAGTGAGAGAGAAAACGGTAAAAGAGATCCGGAATGTGGAGCAGCTATTTACGATGGCTTCTACTTCAAAAAAGCATCGACTTGATTTTGTGACCGCTACCGCATTTAAAAGTCGGGGGCAGTATACGAATCTGCCGACAATCGAATTGTGCTTGAACAACCTTGTGCGGAGGTGGAATGACTGCTTCCCGGAGTGCTTTATTGAGGATGAAGATGGCCAGGGCATAGAAACACTTGGCAAAGGTTTATTTTGCACACAGTATCGATTACATGATTGCAGGTACACTATGAAGGGAAATTGTATTTATGGGTTTGGCGGACATCTGAATATAAAAAATAATATGACCGGCTTTCATAAAGAATTGGCGGATGCGCTGTTATTATTTTCACAGTATAGTGGAATTGGAATTAAGACTGCACTGGGAATGGGAGGGGTGGAACACACATTTGTGAGTTAGTAAATATCAAAAGACAGGCTATCTCCGAAGAGATAAGCCTGTCTTTTTTTCGAGATCTTTTACTACACCGATGGAAATATCCTTCCCGTTATGATTAGGAACTACAACAGCGTTAGCCACACCGACCTTTCGGTATTGATAGTGTGAGCCGGTAACTCTGATCAGTGTCCAGTTGTCAGCACGTAAAATTTTCTCGATTTCGCGAAATGTCATATGCAACCTCCTTGCGGAAAACAGTTAATAGTGTCAAATAAAGTCACAATTACGCTGCTGTTGCTGCAAACATTTCTTATACCATTATAGGCTTAGGTGAGAAAAGAATCAACTAATCTTGTAAAAAAATTAGTAAAAAGATATTGACAAAACGAACAAGGAAGATTATAATCTGTATCAGAAACGAAGAATACAGATTATAATCTTCCTTAAGAAAAGGAGCTAGACTAGAAATGAAAGAAAATTATGTATATCCGGCAACAATGAAAAAAGTAGATGGAATGTATCGAGTTGAGTTTTTGGATTTCCCTGATGTCGGTCTGGTAGAAGCAGATACGAAGGAAGAAGCCATACGTTCTGCACAGGAGTGTCTTGCATTGACGATACTGGACTATGAAAGCAGAAATCAGGAACTACCAATTCCCACGGATGATGTCACAGGCGTTGTTTTTATTCATATATGGATGCCATATTTTAGAAACGCAGCGAAAGAAATCTATGTAAAAAAGAATGTGACAATTCCTCAGTGGTTGGATATTCTTGCAAAAGAAAATAAGGTGAACTATTCGGCTGCGCTTGTAAAAGGTCTCAAGATCGCCCTGGGTATGGAGAGCTAGAATTGACCATGAAGATTAATACGATTATGTAGCTATTAATTTTCAATTTTTAAGGGAGGACATTGCTATGTCAGATTTTCAGAAAAGATGTGGAGATGTATTAACAGGCGGTGCAACCGGCGCATCTGTGGGTGGAAGTATTGGAGCTGCAATTGGGGCATTGGGCGGTCCGGTCACGGCCGGTTTAGGTGCGACAATTGGCGGAGCAATTGGATGTATTGTCGGAATATTCGCAGATTAGTAGAGTGAAATGTTACAAATAAATAATGCACTCTGTCATATGGCAGAGTGCTAACTCTCTGAATTAGTAACAGTTGAATATCTTGCCATTTGAAAAGAGGAAATTTTATGAACAGTAAAAATCTTATGGAAATTTACGATGTAACTCGAGTTTGTGACGATACTTTTGGTGGTTGAATGTAGATATTAACTGACAGGAGGAAGGACAATGAAAAAGCTTATTCGGGGAACGGAAAACGACTTAGAGATGTGGGTAGAAATTTTTAGAATTATATTCAAGTGGTAGCAGCGGTGTTCAGCTGTTCCCTAGCAAAGACTGATTATGCAAATCCAGATAGCTATTATAGATATCCGGATCATACTCGCCATGTTCGATAAAAAATCGGACGATCAGATCCTGTATGCTGGAGTCAGAGAGCGTAAGACCTGTGCAGGCGAGTAGTTTGTGTCTCATTAATATTTAATTTCATACCAACTGCAAGAGCGAGGATGGTAGATTTTTCTGGTTCATAATCTTCATTGCAGCGAATTTTTGAGAAAAGCTGGCGGCTTATGCCAGCTTTTTTGTATACATCAGAGGCTTTTAAGGTAAGCACTTAAATGGTTTACTATTTACCATTTTTCTTTGTTTCAATTAAAATGCTCCCTTCCAAGCAAACAAGCTTTTATTATTTCGCTTGTTTACCTAGAAGGGAGCATATCATTATCATAGAAGAACCTTTTAAAAATTATTTTAGATGCAGTGGGAAGGTGAATGCCCTTGCATTTTGCTCTTGTATCGGCTAAAATAGAATTGTAATAAAAATCAGCCGAAAGGAGTACGACGATGCACTATATTTCCAGAAGTCTCGAAACAGTTGTGAAGCAGGTGACATTAGAATATCCGGTGGTTTTGGTGACTGGGCCACGGCAGGTGGGAAAGACGACAATGCTGCAGAAATTGATGGAGGGGACGGAACGCAGGTACGTGACGCTGGATGATTTGAATGAGCGTAGTCTTGCCAAGACAGATCCGGAAATGTTTTTGCAACTTCATAAGCCACCGGTACTGATTGATGAGGTGCAATATGCACCGGAGCTGTTCACATATATTAAAATCTATGCGGATTCTCATCAGGAGCCGGGGGCATTTTGGCTTACAGGATCGCAGGTGTTTAAGTTGATGCATGGTGTTCAGGAGTCATTAGCCGGGAGAGTGGCGGTATTGTCTATGACTTCTTTGGCTCAGGCCGAATTATGTCAGGCTCCTATGTCACCATTTCAGATTGAGTTATCAGAGTTGGTGGCACGGGCAGAGACGAGAAAGGCAGTAGATACGGAAGAGATTTTTGAACGAATTTATCGTGGATCTATGCCAGCTATTGCAAGCGGCAAGAATTCGAACAGTCAGATTTTTTACAGCAGCTATTTATCAACGTATATCCAGAGAGACGTGAAGGAGTTATCAGATGCAGTGGATGCGCTGAAATTTCTGCGTTTTATGACTGCGGTGGCAGCACGGTGTTCGCAAATGTTGAATATTGCGGAGATTGCTCAAGACGCGGATATTAATCAGAAGCAGGCAAAAGACTGGCTGCAGATTTTGGAGACGCTTGGTATTATCTTTTATTTGCATCCATATTCAAATAACTTGCTTAAACGTCTGGTGAAGACGCCCAAGTTGTATTTTTATGATTCAGGGCTTGTCTGCTATCTGACTAGATGGAGCAGTGCGGAGGTGCTCCAAAGTGGGGCGATGAATGGAGCGATGCTGGAAAATTATGTGGTATCTGAGATTGCAAAGACATATCTGAACTCTGGAAAAGAGCCGTATATGTATTATTACCGAGATAAGGATGCCAGAGAAATTGATATCGTGCTGGAGCATGATGGAATTCTGAATCCGATCGAGATCAAGAAGACTGCAAATCCGGGCAGTATGCTTACAAAAGTGTTTTCTTTGTTGGACAAAGCATCTGTTCCAAGAGGAAATGGAGCGGTTGTGTGTATGAAGCAGTCAGTGGGAGTAATTGATCGGGAGAATTTTATTGTGCCGGTATGGGCAATCTAATTTATCAGCTGCTCCCAAGCAAAGGCTGATTATGCAAATCCAGATAGCTATTATAGATATCCAGATCATACTCGCCGCGTTCGATAAAAAATCGGACGATCAGATCCTGTATGCTGGAGTCAGAGAGCGTAAGACCTGCGCAGGCGAGTAGTTTGTTTGTCTCGTTAATATTTAATTTCATACCAACTGCAAGAGCGAGAATGGTAGATTTTTCTGGTTCATAATCTTCATTGCAGCGAATTTTTGAGAAAAGCTGGCGGCTTATGCCAGCTTTTTTATATACATCAGAAGCTTTTAAGTGCTTGGCATCAATCAGCCGAAATAGGCAGTCATGGAAAGATTCCTGTCTGTGAGATAAAAAGATGGACAAGAGACTGTCGACAGGATCGCCTGCTACTGCCGGACCTGTGCTGTCAGGGAGCAGGGTACCTGTACCGTGACCGGTCAGATTTCTGCGGAAATTTTTTGATCGGTCAGAGAAAAGAGGAGACGAAGCAGGTTTTAAATGTTTCGCTATATATCGTTTTAAGGGTTCCTGATATTTTAAATATTCTGATTTCATCGTAAGATCCTCAATGTATTGCTGGAATAATAAGTGGTGGGGCGTGATTGACCTGAAGATTGATTGGCTGTGAATTAATATCAGTTTTATTATAATATGGTAGTTTGAAAAACAAAAGAAAAATCTTTCTGTTGTTCATGCAAATGTCAACTCAGTGTTGACCTTTTATACTGGAAATTGATTTATAATGAAAAATGTAAACAGTATTTATGTTTTCAAAAAGAAATGGAGGTATATAAGATGGATCCAAGAGATGAATATGAATTTTATGACGAGTGGTTAAATCGGAGTGAAGAAGAACACGACATAGATTTAGAGGATTATAATGATATGCGGTGTATTGAAGAGTATGGCGAAGAAAAATATTTTGACGAGGACGACGATTCAGACGATCCTTATTATGAGTAGGGGGACTGAAAAATATGAAAAAGAGTGTAATCACAGATCAAAGGAAAGTGTGGATAGCGATGTTTTTTTGGACTGTTCTTGGGATCGAGTGGCATCCCAGACAATTTGACCTGAAAAAATATGCGAAGAAAGGTCATTAGATAAAACTATGAGTGGAAGATTAGATAATAATGTTGCGATAAAAACGCTTTACTCTCAGTGCATCGAGTCGATCACTTCCCACGACGCCATCGAGCAGTCCCTGCAGGCAGACCTTCAGACCCACCTGCAGGAGCTGAAGCTTGAACTGCCCGACCCGGAATATCAGTTGCTTAAAAACCGGGCCGCTGCCTTTGCAGAGCTCGGACAGGAAGCCGGGTTCGTGCGGGGATTTAAGGCAGCGTTCCGGTTATTTGTAGAATGTATGGATGAATGAGTGGGTAAGGACGAAGGGGATGACAGGAATAAAGATGTCCCTCGTGATGGATGTCCTTCAGGGCGTCCCTCAGAATGTCCCTGTCAAGCAGGACTGGCTTTGCCAGCCCTGTCTGGCATGCTTTCTGCTTATAATCCTTCTAATCGTTCTTCGAAAAAAATTTCCAGCTGGGAATGGATCTGCCCCCAGTCCTGACGATGGCCGGTCCATTTTTTTGTGATGTCTACCATTGCCAGATACAGCATTTTCAGCAGACTGTCATCCGATGGAAATACGGTTTTTGATTTGGTGACTTTCCGGAGCTGGCGGTTAAATCCTTCGATTGTATTGGTCGTATAAATCAGGCCCGGACTGCCTCAGGATACTTGAAACAGTCTCTGATTCTATCGAGATATTTTGCTCTTGTGATTGTTTTCATATAGTCACCCGCTTTCAAAAATTGAAGTTTTTTCATTTCTCGAAACCGATTCGCTGTACTTATTATACTGTCTGCGAATAGTATATGCAAGATGTCGCTTTCAAAAACACAAAATTTTTTATTTTTTGAAAGTGGAAATTATGTAAAGGCAATCCGAAGGCTGCCTCATGATTAGGAATAGGTAATGGCATAAAATAAATCGGCGAATATATGTTTGTAGAACTAGAATGAGTAATGTACGACTATACTGTGAAAAAATTTACTTCACGAAATGTTCGGCTAAAATGGAAAGACAATACAGATTAGCCGAAGGTGGTGCACTGATGAATAAAGATTAGTACCTTAAAAAAATATGTGATGACAAATCCTGTCATTCAGTCAGACTATAATAAAAAGTATAAAAATCAAGCATATCAAATACGGAAAAAGAAAGGATTTGTTACCAATGTCTTTGCTACACGAAAATACATCATCTACTATAAAAACGTTTTACTCTCAGTGCATCGAGTCGATCACTTCCCACGACGCCATCGAGCAGTCCCTGCAGGCAGACCTTCAGACCCACCTGCAGGAGCTGAAACTCGAACTGCCCGACCCGGAATATCAGTTGCTTAAAACCGGGCCGCCGCTTTTGCCGAGCTCGGACAGGAAGCCGGGTTCGTGCGGGGATTTAAGGCAGCGTTCCGGTTGTTTGTGGAGTGTATGGATGAATAAATATAACTACAGTGTTTTAAAGAACGCAATCAGCGCCAGCTGCTGCTCCTCACTCAGCCGTCCGGCTTCTTCGAGCAGGGTGCGCTGTACCGGAGTCAGGGAAAAGGAAGTTTCGTCGGTGGAGAAGAACTGGGCGAGGGTGATTCCAAATGCCTGACAGATTTTTTCTAGAGATGGGATGGATGGAACGAGATTTTTGCGATACCATGAGGAGATTGTGGACTGGGTCAGGCCGGACTCCTCGGCGAGCTGATACTCGGTCCATCCTTTTTTGATGCGATAGGATGTAATACGATCAAGAATATTTATCATAAGTAGCCTCCGTTTTGTTGAAATACTTCGTTAATAGTATTTGACAAAACGTCGCAAAATAATATTTTTAATCGTAAAAATAAAACGAGTTCGGGCTCCCGGAGAGTGTCTCAAGTGCCAGCAGGATTTCGTCGTGCTCACCGCGGGCAGCGGCAGCTTCGCCGTCTTTATAGGAAGAGATGCCATCGCGCAGATCGGCTTCCCATTCGACGACGGTATTTAAAATGCTGGCAGTGCGGACGTGGCGGATCGCTCCGACGGCAAAGAGCGCCGCAGTCTCCATATCAGAGGCGAAAACACCCTTTGTGGAATAAAAGGCGTCGAGCTCCGGCTTTTTCTTCAGATAGAGTGCGTCGTGGCTGCGGGTCGGGCCGATGGCATAGGGGAGCTGGAGCTTCTGGGCCATCGCGATGCAGGTGCCGGTAAGCGACGGATCGGCAGGCGCATAGCAGATGCCGTCTGAGCTTTGTGCGGTCGTGGCGCCGGTATCGGTGGAGACGGAAGTGTTATCATCGTTTGGCTTCCGGTCGGATGAAAGCTCCGGCGCAGCGTAGGCGATTGTATCGAGGTAAGTCTGGCTCGTCCCGTCGTCGCAGACGGCACGGTCGCAGATGACGAGCTGCCCGAGCCTTAAATGGCGCTGCAGCGCGCCGCAGCTGCCGATGCGGATCAGGTCGGTGACACCGAGGTCGGCCAGCTCCTCCACACAGATCGCGGTGGAAGGCCCGCCCATACCGGTGGAAATGGCGAGGATCCGGCGCCCTTTGTAGGTGCCGGTGATGCTTTTGTATTCGCGGTTGAAACCCTCCTCATGGACATCCGTGAGAAATGCGGCGATCGCATCGACCCGTGCCGGATCGCCGGGCAGGATGGCGGCGGTCGCATTTATAGAAGCGTCGAGCTGGATATGGGGCATTTTTTCGGTGGTTGGTTCTGTATTTGACATAGCAGTATCGCTCCTTTCTGATTGCCTACAGCCTACCATGCTGGAAAATGAAAGTCAATCCTTCTCAAAAAGATAAAAAATTCAGGATTTATGCAGAAAATATGAAGGCAGGTAGTCATTGCAGGATATGGCAGGGTGGGGTACAATGGAAGTGATAAAGAATGTGAAAGAGAGCGGTGCCTGTCTGCCTCTGTTGAGCAACGAGTTGGATAAGGTTGTGTGCAGCCAGTCGGCTTGGTGGTTGGAATAAACATGAGGATGAATTGCATGGATGGACCGCTCTATAGGGAGGAAATCAGATGGAAAAGAACAGAGATTTACTGCTCGTGATCGATATGCAGAATGTGTATCTGCCGGGGCAGGAGTGGGCATGTCCGTCGATGCCGGACGCCATTCGAAACATTCGTGCGCTGCTTGATGCAGAAAAAGTAGGTGATACCGTGCTCACGCGCTTTGTCGCACCGGAAGACCCGGCCGGGACATGGAAAGATTATAATGTGGAAAATGCAGCCGTCAATGCGGATCCATGGCTGAATGAGCTGGTAGAAGAGCTGCAGCCATATGCGAAACGCTATCCGGTGCTCAATAAGTCCGTATATTCGTCAATGAAGATTCCGGAGCTTGTGGCGCGGGCAAAGGCGGCTGAGCATATCGTGCTCACAGGTGTCGTGGCGGAGTGCTGTGTGCTCTCGACGATGATGGAGGCGATCGATCAGGGGCATTCGGTGATCTATCTCTATGACTGCATTTCCGGGCAGACGGAGGCGAATGAGCAGGCGATCAAAAAGATCGCGGAGAGCTTTGCGCCGCTGCACACGCTGGTGATGAGCAGTGAGGAATATCTAGCCGGGACAGACAAGTAGCGGAGCGGCAATTCGCAATCACTCTTGTAGTAAACTGGTCTGGTTAAAATAAAAGAAAATGGCTATTTATTTCATGTCAGTTTTTGCCTATAATACGTCCATACTTAGCTAAGTGAATGAAGAAGTACTGAAGAGGAGAGATGGACATGAAAAAAATGGACGCAAAACAGATCACGCTGGCTGCACTTGCGATTGCAGTCGTATGCGTATCGACAATGGTAATTCAGATTCCGATTCCGCTTGGCTATATGCATCTTGGAAACTGCTGCATTCTGCTGTTTGGAGTGTTCTTCAGCAGAACGATCGGGACGCTTGCAGGCGGCGTCGGCTCGTGTCTGGCAGATCTTTTGAGCGGTTATCCGCAGTGGATTCTGCCGACGCTGATCATCAAAGGGATCATGGGCTATGCCATCGCGGCGCTTTCCAAGGATAAGGACGGTTCGGTTCGCATGGCTTCCTGGCGGACGCTGCTGGCATCGGTAGTCGGCATCCTCATCATGATCGCAGGCTATACGGTAGCGGGTGCGATTTTATATGGAAGTGTAGCTTCCGGTCTGGCACAGGTGCCGGGACTGACGATGGAGGGTGTGCTCGGGATCGTACTGTTCTATGTGGTAGGCTTTGCATTTGAGGCGGCGAAGCTTCCGCGGCTGTTTCAGAAAAATGCCTGACATTCAAAGATAGGAAATTATAAAATGTCACATAACAATCAGAAAAAAATAGCTTTAATTAATGATTTCACAGGATTTGGGCGCTGTTCGATAGCAGTCGCCCTTCCTGTCATTTCTATGCTGAAGGTGCAGTGCTGTCCGCTGCCGACGTCGGTGCTGTCGAACCATACGGGGTTTGAGAGCTTTTTCTTTGATGATTACACAGAAAAGATGACGCCGTATATCGCCCAGTGGAAGAAGCTGGGGCTTCAGTTTGACGGCATCTGTTCTGGCTTTCTCGGATCGAAGGAGCAGATCCGGATCGTCCAGCAGTTCTTTTTGGATTTCAAGACGGAAGAGAACTGCATCATCGTGGATCCGGTGATGGGCGATTATGGTAAGACGTATTCGACCTACACGCCGCAGATGTGCGAGGAGATGAAGAAGCTGGTCAGCTATGCAGATATCCTGACGCCGAATGTCACGGAAGCATGTATTCTGACGGATACGCCGTACCGGGAGAAATTCCGGATGCAGGAGTATGAGCGGATGGCGGAGCAGCTCTCGGAGAAAGGACCGAAGAAGGTCGTGATCACAGGCATCGTGCAGGGCGATTTTATCGCGAACTACTGCTATGAGCGGGGAGAAGAGCCGCATGTGCTGCGCTCACATAAGGTCGGGACACAGCGCTCCGGTACCGGGGATATTTTTACTGCGATCATTGCGGCCGATGCGGTAAATCATGTGCCGTTCCATGAGTCGGTAAAAAAGGCATCCCGTTTTATTAAAAAATGTATTCAGCGCTCGCTTGAGCTGGAGATCCCGGTGACGGATGGCGTGTGCTTCGAGGAAGTGCTCGGAACGCTGCGGTGAGAAATTCCGGCCTCGCTGGCAGATTCCCGGAGTAATTGCGTAGCAGAATCTTTCCGGGAAGTTTACAAATACGCTAAGACGGATCAGAAAAGAGGAGAAGAACATGAAAAAAGCAATGACGATTTTATATGAGGTACATGGCAACCTGTATGTCAATCTGACCAATAAATGTCCGTGTGCCTGTACGTTCTGCCTGCGTCAGACGCGGGATCACATGGAGGAATCAGACAGTCTGTGGCTGGAGCACGATACGACCTATGAGGAGCTCGTAGAAGCGCTGCAGCAGGTAAATGCGGCGACGATGGCTGGCTATCAGGAAGTCGTGTTCTGTGGATTTGGAGAGCCGATGGAGGCGTTGGATGTCCTGCTTCGGGGCGCGGCCTACATCAAAGAGCACTACCACAAACCGATACGCGTCAATACGAACGGGCTTGGCAGTCTGATCAATGGCGAGGACATCGCACCGAAGCTTGCAGGATTGATCGATACCGTCTCGATCAGCCTGAATACACCGAATGCCGAAGAGTATCACAAGCTTGTGCGCAGCAAATTTGGTGATCGGTCGTTTGATGCAATGCTACAATTTGCAAAAGAATGCACCAAATACGTTCCGCACGTCGTGATGACGACGGTGGATACGACGATCTCTCACGAGGACGAGGCAGCCTGTCAGAAGATCTGTGATGAGCTTGGTGTGAAGTATCGGATTCGTCCGTGGGAAGATTGAGCGGCATATAGAAAAATCCTCTGCTTTCCTATTGCTTAAATGGGAAAACAGAGGATTTTTTGCATCAATGTTTATAAGCATAAGCGAGCAGTGTCCGTGCGTCCTGCCACCGTGCGGTACTGTTTCCGGCGCCTAAAGTGACGGAGATGTACTGCTTTCCGCTCTTTGCTTTTACGACACCGACAAAGCAATAGCCCGCTTTATTTGTAAAGCCGGTCTTCATGCCGGTGACGCCTTTCATCGTTCCGAGCAGTGCGTTGGTCGTGGCGACGGAGTAGGAGCGGCCCTGCTTGCTGGAGAAGCGCCAGGTGGATGTCCCGACGATCTTGCGGAAGGTGGCATTTTTCCATGCGTACTGGGCGATTTTTGCCAGATCTTTTGCGGTCGTATAGTGGTTCAGTCCGGCATCGAGTCCATTCGGTGTCACAAAGTGTGTCGAGGTGCAGCCGATCTGCTTCGCCTTTTCATTCATTTTCTTTGCAAAGGCGGAAGTGGAACCGCTGACATGCTCGGCGATCGCGACTGCTGTATCGTTGTGTGATGGCAGCATGAGCGAGTAGAGCAGATCTTTCAGGACAAAGGAATCGCCTGCGGTCATGTACAGCTTGGACGGTTCCTGTGAGGCGGCATTGGCGGAGATGGATACGCGGTCCGTTAAGGAGGCATTTTCCAGCGCCAGAATGCAGGTCAGGATCTTGGTCGTGCTCGCGTTGGCATGTTTTTGCGTCGCATTTTTCGAGTAAAGCACTTTGCCGGTATTGGCATCGATCAGGATTGCACATTTAGAAGCGATGTTCAGGTTCGCGCCGGTATGCTGCAGAACGCCTTTGGTGTTGAAGTAGCATGTCTCACCGTTGATGGTGCGCTTTCCGGTCGCCGCCCGTCCGTTCGCCAGAAAGTAGTAGCGGTTGCCGGAGACGGTCTTCCAGCCGGTCGCGACGGCACCGTTATCCTGCAGGTAAAAGGTATATTTTTTGTAAGTAAGCAGGCGATTGCGGTAGAGATAGCCCTGAGATGCTGTACCAAAGTAGTATTTTTTCTTCTGGATCGTCTGCCAGCCGGACAGGCGCTGCCCGTTTTGATTAAAGTAGTATTTCTTTCCCTGCCAGGTCAGCCAGCCAGTCGCACGTTTGCCGCTTTTTTTCAGAAAATAAGTCTGATTGCCGAGTTTCAGCCAGCGCAGCTGATAGAGATACCCTTCGGACTGCTTTCCGAAGTAATAAGAATCCCCTTCGAGTTTCTTCCAGCCGGACTGCCGGTAGCCATTTTTGGAAAAGTAGTAGGTCTTTCCATTGATTTTCAGCAGACAGTCTTTGGCGTAAGAGCCGTCTTTCTGACGGTACATCCATTTCCCGTCTTTTTTTACAAAGTTACCACCGGAAGTCGCGGTGACATCAGACATCGAGAGTCCTGCAGCCTGCGCGGGTATGCCGGAGAGCAGGCAAACAGTGAGAAGCATAAAGAAAAATGTGAGTATGCTTCGAGATTTTTGGGTGGTTGTTTTTTGGTTCATGCAAGTCCTCCTTATAAAAAATACGTGAAAGTGTGTAAAAAATCATAAATTTCACCTTTTCAAACACGTTTCAGGGATCACTAAAATTTGCTCAAAGGGAATATGTGGAAATCTGCTTCTATGATAGCAGTTCCTGTGAAAAAAGTAAATTGTCTCGTATAAGTTCTGTGAAAATCGGGGATACTTCCTCCATGAAAACACCGGAAGTGTGGAAATGGGAGGGTGGTATGAGACAAGAAGCGGGTACAGGGCAGAAAAACGGCAGGCAGGTGCCGGAGGATGGAATACGGGACGAAATGGCCGGGCAGGTCTGCAGGGATGTGAAGCAAAATGAAGCGGTCATGTCTGCATTGCTTCCGATCGGGGAGAGCTTTGACCTGATCTGCCGGGAGCTTCAGATCGGAGGAAGATCAGCGGCATTTTATTTCGTGGACGGGATGATCAAAGATGAGTCGATGGTCAAGATTCTCGGTCAGCTGCTCGGAATCACGGCGGATAAGATGCCGGAGGATGCGACGGGATTTTCCAGGTGCTGCATGCCCTATGTAGAGGTCGATATTTACGATGCATTTGATACGATCGTGCGAAATGTGCTCTCCGGGGCGATCGCGCTCTTTATCGACGGATATGAAGCCTGTATCGTGCTGGACTGCCGGACGTATCCGGCGCGCAGTGTCGAGGAACCGGCGCAGGATAAGTCCTTACGCGGGTCCAGAGACGGATTTGTAGAGACGGTCGTATTCGATACGGCGCTGATCCGGCGCAGGATCCGGGATCCACAGCTCGTGATGGAGATGCTGGAGGTAGGGACTTCGTCGCGTTCGGATGTCGTGCTTTGCTATATGAAGAATCTGGCGAAGCCGGAGCTGGTCGCAAATCTGAGGAAGAAGATACAGGCGGTCGTGACACCGGATCTGTGTATGAATCAGCAGAGCCTGGCGGAGGCGCTGATCGGCACGCGCTGGTACAATCCGTTTCCGAAATTTAAATTTACCGAGCGCCCGGATACGGCAGCGGCGTGTGTGATGGAAGGGAAGGTCGTCATTCTCGTGGACAATGCACCTTCCGCGATGATCCTTCCAACGTCGATTTTTGATATGATCGAGGAGGCAAACGATTATTATTTTCCGGCGTGGACGGCGCTGTACCTGAAATTCACCCGTGTGCTCATTTTGCTGCTCACGGTGTTTATGACGCCACTGTTCGTGCTTTTGATGCAGAATCCACAGTGGATTCCGCCGGGACTTGCGTTTATCTCGGTGCGGGATGTCGTGAATATTCCGCTCGTGTATCAGCTGCTCATTCTGGAGCTGGTGATCGACGGACTGCGTCTCGCGGCTTTAAATACTCCGAATATGCTGAGCACGCCACTGAGCATCTTTGCCGGACTCGTGCTCGGAGAATTTTCGGTCAATTCCGGCTGGTTCAACAGCGAGGTCATGCTGTACATGGCGTTTGTCGCGGTGGCAAACTATACACAGCCGAATTTTGAGCTGGGCTATGCGGTAAAATTTATGCGGATCATGCTGCTCATCCTGACGGCAGCACTGGACTGGGTCGGGTTCGGAATTGGATGTGTCATTCTGATTTTGCTGCTGTCGACGAATAAGACACTGTCGGGACGGAGTTATCTGAATGTGAAGAAGAACTGAGGAAAGATCCTGTAGAACAGAAATGGCTCTGCACGGGAAAACCGTGTAGAGCCAAAATGTTGTGCTTATGAAACGGTATAGTTTTGTCGATGGAGCGAATCACGACTCTCCGTTTGCAATGACCGGGGTCGGACGTCTCTGGTCAAAGACTTCGGATGCATTGAACATATTGTCTAGCACGGTCGTCTGTCCGGTGGAAGCGCGGTAGAGCATGTAGCCGTCGAGATCGATGCGGCCCTGACGTACGTACTGGTCGGTGATCTGTACCCAGTAAGGCTGGGAGCCGTCCACGTTGCAGTAGAAATTGTAGCCTGCGCTCTTGAAGTACTGGTATACTTCGTTGTCGGCGGAATAGCCCTCCCAGGATCCGATGTCGTTTCCGTGGGCAAAGATGATCGTGTCGGTAGCGCCGACGATGTTGGCTACGTTGTTCATCCATTTTTCATTGTCGGTACGCAGCTGATCGACGGTCTTGCCGGTGACGCTTAAGTGTCCCCACGTATGGCTGGCGAAATCCCATCCTTCTTCTTTTAATGCCTCCGCGATCTGTTTTGCACCTGCGATATCGGCATCATAGTCGAAGTCCGGATGCTCATCGAGCCATTTCTGCTGGTCTTCCGTGAGATGCTGCTTCGTCTGGTAGTCGGAGTCGGTGCGGTAGCCGAATACGCCATTGTAGCCGGTCAGAGCGATCGTGCCGCGTGCGCCCTTGTAGGCTCCGTCCGGGTGCTCCTTTAAGAAGGTGTTCAGGCGGGGTACGACATCAAAGTCGCCGACCTCTTCGGAACCGTCCGTCTTGACATAATGACATTTGACATCGCCGTTCTCGTCGAGCACGAGCTTGTCTGGGAAGCTGGCCGGCTCATAGGAATGATAATAGCTTAGGTCATCGACAGAGAGCACGACTGCCTTTTTTCCCGGCGGGAGCATCAGGTTCGTGTTCGGTGAAAAATGTATGGTGCCGTCGGCATCGGTCGTCTCGGTCACAAGGTCGTGCAGCCGGATGAATACATAGCCGTTGTCGTACATCTGCTGGGTGATCTTGTCAAATTCTTCGACCGTGGTCATCCAGGCGTTCATGCCGTCAGCCTGTCCCTGGCCGAGCACGGAGGCATTGAATGCTGCGTCCGTGTTATTTACGAGCGAGTGGTAGAAAATGTGCGGAACGGTCGTGACATCGACCGCCGTGCAGGTCGCTTTGGTCGCCTCATAGTCGGAGATGGCCTGTGTCACCTGAGTGTTATTCGCATAGTCCGGAAGCTGCTGAAGCAGTGCGATCGCCCCGTCATAATCGTATCCGGCAGCGAGCAGTGCAGCCTGATCGAGCGTAGACTGCAGATCAGAAGTGGCTGCAGGAGCTTCCGTCTCAGCCGGTCCAGCTTCGGTCGCGGCCGGCTGTGCATCCGCCTGATTGGGTGCCTCGGTCACCGTGACATTCTGAACGGTGTTTGTGCCGTTATTTCCGGAATTGCCGGAAGATGAGCTGTTCTTTTTTAATACGATCCTGGAGATGGCAAAACCGCCGCCGGCCACGATCAGAAGCAGCACAAGAAAAAAGACGGCCCGCATGATCATGACCTTGCGTCGACGCTTCTGACGGCGCAGACGACGCAGCTCGGCGGCCCGCTCATAGTCGTAATCATCAAATTGTGAACTCATATGTGTATTCCCCCTCTGGTTATCGATTGTCTGTTTCTAGTGTATCACAGAGTCCTGGAAACAACAACGAAACAAATTATTAAGGTTTTGCATGCGCATGCAATATTCCTGTAACAGTTAGGAAAAAAGCGTTGACAGAAGCGGTGAGGTGAAGGAAAATAAAGAATGTATTTACTGAAAGGCAGGCAAAGCTGTCAGCAGTTATGGATGGAAATGGATGATAAGCAGGCAGGGAGTATCTGCTTTGGTGAAAAAGGTGAGAGGGATAATGGAATCTGAAAAGAAAACATATGGTGGAAGGCAAAACACAGGCTGGCGTGGCGCATTGATTTTTGCAGTGAGTGTCTGGCTGCTGACACTCTGGATGGGGCTTCCGGTGCAGGCGGCATCTTTTTCAAAGACCGCGCCGGTGGTAAAGGCGAAACTGGACGGGAGATCGGTGACGTTGAGCTGGAACAGGCGAAGCGGTGTGGTTGGCTATCAGGTCTATGGCACGAATGCGTCCGGCGGAGGGAAAAAGCTGCTGCGGACGTTAAAGGGGACGAGCTGCGTACGGACCGGGCTGTACAGAGGAAAGACGTATTATTATCGGGTGAGGGGATACCGGAAGGTGAAAGGAAAGACAGAGTACACGTCGTTTAGCAAAATCGTGAAAGTAACTGTACCAAAGTCCAAAACGCAGGAAACTACGACGATATCGAAATCCACGCTGAAAAAATTTCTGCAGACCGCATTAAAGCCGGTCGGGTCGACGATGTACGTGTGGGGCGGCGGCTGGAATAAGGCGGATACCGGAGCGGGAACAGAAGCAAGGACGATCGGGGTGAGCCCGAAGTGGAAGCAGTTTTTCCAGAAGCAGACCGCGGCCTATGATTACCGGACGACGAAATATCAGATTTCGAACGGACTGGACTGCTCCGGATATGTAGGCTGGTGTGTCTACAATATTTTAAATACGACGAATGGCAAGGCCGGCTATGTGATGCTGGCACAGAAGATGGCGAAGAATTTTGCATCCAGAGGATGGGGCAGCTATACGGCACGCGGTGCAGTGAAAAATTACCGGGCCGGGGATATTATGAGCTCGACCTGTTCGGACTGCGGGCATGTGTGGATCGTGGTCGGTTCGTGTAGTGATGGAAGTGTGGTGATTCTTCATGCGTCGCCACCGGGCGTACAGCTCTCCGGGACGCCGTCGAAGAGTGGAAAGGCGAACAGCGAGGCAGTCAAGCTGGCGACCTACTATATGAAAAAATATTTTCCGGCATGGTACAAAAAATACCCGAACTGTGCGAAGGGAAGCTCCTATCTGAGCCATTATGCACAGATGCGCTGGGATCTCACCGGGACCAAGGTCATGAGTGATCCGGACGGATACCGGAATAAGAGTGCGAAGGCGATTTTGAAGGATCTGCTGGGAGAGTGATCGGAGAGCAACTCAGCGACGAACCAGTTAAGAGAAGAAGGACAAAAATGATATAGGTTGTGATAAATTCATTTATAGATTAAAAGTTAAAATCAGATGTTGTGTGATTTTAGAGATTCAGACTAAAAATGTTTACAATACAGAAAAAGGAGAAAACACGTGAATAAACAAGTAGCAGAAGCAATCGAACAATCAGATATCGTGCTCGTCGGGATCGGACGCGAATTTACGGAAAAGATTCCGGAAGAAAGCAAAGTGGAGTGCCTGGCACCGTATGAGGAGAGCCGTTTTTATGCAAATCTTCCGTCTGATGATGCGGTGATTCAGGCGTACAATGCGTTGCGCCGCCAGATCGGGAAGAAACCGTATTTTGTCGTGACGTTAAATACCGATGATCTGATTTACCGGTCCGAGTTTGAGGCCGAGCAGATCGTGGCTCCGTGTGGCAGCATGAGCAAGCTGCAGTGCAAGGAGCATATCATCGAGGCAGCGCCGATCCGGGAGCAGATGTTGCGGGCGTGGGAGGACGCGCATAGCGTTGAGCTAGAGGAGGAAGATATCTCATCTGATGAGGCAAATCGTCGGTCGGAGCAGATAAATAAGAAGGATAAAAATATGGAAACCGATGTGAGCACAGCCGAGGCTCTGCTTTCGAAATATGCCGTCTGCCCGACCTGTGGTGCACCGCTGGCGTTCCACACGATCGCGAATCCAGATTATCTGGAGAGTGGCTATCTTCCACAGTGGGAGCACTACAAAAAATGGCTGACAGCGACTTTGAATAAGAAACTCTGCATTCTGGAGCTCGGCGTGGATTTTACATTTCCGCAGGTCATCCGGTTCCCGTTTGAGAAGACGGCCTTCTATAACAAGAAAGCGACCTTCGTCCGCGTAAACAGCCGTTTCCCGCAGCTGGAAGCAGAGCTGGCGGCGGAAGGACGGGCGATTTCGGTGGCTGAGTCGCCGGTAGAGATGTTGTTAAAGTAAGAGTCGGGAGCCTCGCAGCGGCCCATGGAAAAGTCGAAGATAGGAGCTGCGAATGCTTGCTAAAGTGGTGTTTGGTTTGATACCAGGCACCATTTTTTTGTTGGCTTTATGCAGTATAACGCAACGGTGATACCATACGTTTGTGTAAGGAATTTGCCGTGAATACGTTCAAATGGAAGAATTGATTATAATGAGGTTAGAAAAGTATAAGCAGATAGATGCATTGAGATGAGAAAATAAATGGTAATGGGTAAGCGAGAAAGAATGAATCATAGAATGAGATAGTAGATAAAATGTATAAAAATATACTTGAAAAACATGATAAGAATATGTATAGTGTAAACATAAAAACAAACGCACGTGGAAAATAAACAAAAAACAGATAAAAACAATTAAAAAAAGAGCGAAAAAACATAAAAAACAAACAAAGTAAAAACGAAAAAAGAACTGTGTGCGGGACATGGCACAAAATGGCAGGATTCGGATGTGTATATTGCATGATAAATGTAATGAAAAATAAATAATATCACAGGGAGGTAACTGTATGGAGAGCAGAGCGACAAAGATTTACTCAGATGTGAACAAGAATGCGATCATTCGTGTAATTCCCGGGCATTTTGCGACGACGCATTCGCATATCAACTATTATGTAGATATGACGATCATGAAGTCCCGAAAAAGTGAGGCAGAAGCGGCCGCTTCGGTGCTGGCGAGAAAATACAGTACCAGTACTTATATCGATACGATTATCTGTATGGATGGCTGTGAGGTCATCGGCGCGTATCTGGCGGACGAGCTGACGAAGTCCGGGATCATGTCGCTGAATCAGCACCAGACGATGTATGTCGTGTCGCCGGAGATGAATCCGGGCGGACAGCTCATTTTCCGGGACAATATGCAGATGATGATCCGCGGCAAGCATTGCCTGCTGCTGCTCGCCTCTGCGACGACCGGTCGGACGGTAGCGCGTGCCCTGGAGTGTATTCAGTATTATGGAGGTATTATGGAAGGCGTATCTGCGATCTTCAGTGCGAGCGACCGCGTCTGTGATATGGATATCAACTACATTTTCGGCAAAGATGACATTCCGAACTACCAGACTTACGATGTAGATCAGTGTCCGCTCTGTGCGAAGAAGGTGAAGATCGACGCAATTGTAAACAGTTACGGGTATTCACAGCTGTAAAGAAAGGGGCCTTGGGCCCCTTTTCTTATACATTTTCAATCTGCCAGTCAATCGGTTCCAGACCGTGCTCTTTCAGAAACTTGTTCGTGCGGCTGAACGGACGGCTGCCGAAGAAGCCACGATACGCGGAGAGGGGACTCGGATGCGGGGATTCGAGAATCAGATGATTCGGATTCGTGAGCATGCTCTTTTTCATCTGAGCAGGGCGGCCCCAGAGCAGGAAGACGATCGGACGGTCGATGTCATTTAAGATCCGGATCGCAGCGTCGGTGAATTCCTCCCAGCCGATATTTTTATGGGAGTTTGCCTGGTGAGCACGCACGGTGAGCACGGTGTTCAGCAGCAGTACGCCCTGATCGGCCCATTTGGTCAGACAGCCGTTGTTCGGAATATAGCAGCCGCAGTCCTCGTGCAGTTCCTGATAAATGTTCACAAGGGATGGCGGGATCTGCACATCCGGCTTGACGGAAAAGCAGAGGCCATGCGCCTGCCCTTCCTCGTGGTACGGATCCTGTCCGAGGATCACGACCTTGACTTTGGAGAGCGGTGTGAACGCAAATGCATTGAAAATATCGTCGGCCGGTGGATAAATCGTCCGCGTGCGGTATTCCTCGTTGATGGTTTTATAGAGCTTTGCATAATAGGGTTTGGAAAACTCCGGCTTGAGCGGAGCCAGCCAGTCATTGGAAATCGGAGGCATGATGGTGTAGTCCTTTCTTAAAAATTTTTATTAAATTACATCCGTACCGATACGCCCTTCTCCCTCAAATACTCTTTCACTTCCCGGATCTCCAGTTCTTTATAATGGAAGAGAGAGGCCGCAAGCGCGGCGTCCGCACAGCCGTCGGTCAGTGCTTCATAGAAATGTTCCTTCGTACCGGCGCCGCCGGAAGCGATGACCGGGACGGAGACGTGTTTGGCGATCGTGCGGGTTAGCTCAAGATCATAGCCGGCCTTTGTGCCGTCACAGTCCATGCTTGTGAGCAATATCTCGCCGGCTCCGAGTGCGTCGCAGCGCTCGGCCCACTCGATGGCGTCGATACCGGTGTCGATCCGTCCGCCATTGCGGTAGATATTCCAGCCGGAGCCATCGGCGCGGCGTCTGGCATCGATCGCGACGACGACGCACTGACGTCCGAATTTTTCGGCGGCATCATGGATGAGCGACGGGTTCTGGATCGCAGCGGAATTGATCGAGATCTTATCTGCGCCCTCGCGCAGCAGTGTACGGAAGTCCTCGACCGTGCGGATGCCGCCGCCGACGGTGAATGGGATAAAGACCGTCTCAGCGACGCGGCGCACCATGTCGACGACGGTATTCCGGGCATCCGAGGAGGCGGTGATATCGAGAAAGACGAGTTCGTCTGCGCCTGCTGCGTCATAAGCGGCTGCGATCTCGACCGGATCTCCGGCATCCCGCAGATTGACGAAGTTGACACCCTTTACGACCCGTCCATTTTTCACATCGAGACAGGGAATGATTCGCTTTGTAAACATCAGAAGTCCTCCTTTCGGATGGAAAGAAAATTCTTTAAAATAGCGAGGCCGGTGCTGCTGCTTTTTTCCGGATGGAACTGACAGCCAAATACATTGCCCTGCTCGATGGACGCATGGATGTGCGTACCATATTCGGTCGTGGCGGTGACGATCGCAGGATCATCTGCTTTTAAATAGTAGGAATGTACGAAGTACACGTAGGAGTCCTCCGGGATTCCGGTAAAGAGGCGTCCGTGTGGATTTTCCCCCGGCTCTTTATGATAGGAGAGAGAGTTCCAGCCCATGTGCGGAATTTTCAGCCCTTTGGTATCCGGGATGCGCAGGATTTTTCCGGGGCAGATGCCGAGCCCTTCGACACCCGGTGTCTCCTCACTCGACGCGAAGAGCAGCTGCAGGCCGAGGCAGATGCCAAGAAACGGAGTATGGGATGCGGCGGCCTCGCGGATGACATCGACGAGTCCGTACTGGTGCAGGCGGCTCATCGCGTCTCCAAAGGAGCCGACGCCCGGAAGAATGATATGGTCCGCAGATAAAATTTCAGCCGGATTTCGTGTGATCACAGGCGTCTCACCAAGCTTTTCCAGTGCTTTGGCGACGCTGCGCAGATTTCCGGCATCGTAATCAATGATTGCAAGCATAAAGCTGATTCCTCCTTTGCATAAATAAGGGGAATGCCCATCCGGCATTCCCCTATAATTTACCATATTCTCTATGTCTGGTCAAAAGTTATTTGTTCAGATTCTTGACGGCGGTCGAGAGCATCAGCTTGATCCGATTCAGCTGGTTGACCTCGCTGGCACCCGGATCGTAGTCGATCGCGACAATGTTGGACGACGGATACTGTCTGCGCAGTTCTTTGATGACGCCCTTCCCGACGACGTGGTTCGGCAGGCAGGCAAACGGCTGCGTGCAGACGATGTTGTTGACGCCGGAATGGATCAGCTCGAGCATCTCTCCGGTCAGGAACCAGCCCTCGCCGGTCTGATTGCCGCAGGAGACGATGTCGGTCGCCATCTTCGCCAGATCTTCAATGTGGGCAGGCGGATCAAAATGCTCACTTTCCGCCAGTGCTTTTGCTGCCGTGCCGCGCAGCTTCTCCAGAAATGCGATTCCGAAGTTTGCGATCGTCGCGGAGCTCTTCTTTGTGCCGAGGTGCTCGGCCTTGAAGTTCTGGTTGTAGAAGCAGTAGAGCAGGAAATCCATCAGATCCGGCACAACTGCCTGAGCACCTTCTGATTCGAGCAGGTCGACCAGATAATTGTTCGCTGCCGGCAGGAATTTTACGAGGATCTCGCCGACGACGCCGACCTTCGGCTTCTTCTCATCGGTGATCGGAAGCGTATCGAAGTCGTGTACGATCTCGCGGCAGAGCTTTTTGAACTCGCGGTAAGTCGGCTTTCCAGATACAAATTTGCAGCAGCGCTCTTCCCACTTGCGGTGCAGCTCATTTGCGGAGCCCGGTACCTTTTCATATGGACGCATCCGGTAGAGACAGCGCATGAAGAGATCGCCGAAGACGACGGCGAACATGCCACGCTTGACCAGGTAGTAGCTGATCGAGAAGCCCGGATTGGACTCAAGACCGCTTAAGTTGATCGAGATGACCGGGATCTGCTCCATGCCGGCCTTCTTTAACGCACGGCGGATAAAGCCGACGTAGTTTGACGCACGGCAGCCACCGCCCGTCTGAGACATCAAAACGGCGGTGTGGTTGAGGTCATATTTGCCGGAGAGCAGCGCCTCCATGACCTGGCCGACGACCATCAAAGAAGGGTAGCAGGCGTCGTTGTTGACGTATTTTAATCCGACGTCGACGGACTTTTTATTGTCGTTTGGCAGGACGACCAGATTGTAATCCGATGCGTTGAATGCCGCTTCGAGCATTTTAAAATGGATCGGTGACATCTGCGGGCAGAGGATCGTGTACGTCTTGCGCATTTCCTTTGTAAAGATGACGCGCTCGGTGCTCGATGGAACGATCTTCCGTTCGCCGTGTGTGCGCTCTTTGCGTACCCGGATCGCAGAGATCAGGGAGCGGACACGGATGCGGGCCGCACCTAAGTTGTTGACCTCATCGATCTTCAGGCAGGTGTAGATCTTGTCGGAGTTCGAGAGGATGTCGTTTACCTGGTCGGTTGTGACGGCGTCGAGTCCGCAGCCGAACGAGTTCAGCTGAATCAGATCGAGATCGTCGCGCGTTTTTACAAAATTTGCTGCCGCATAGAGCCGGCTGTGGTACATCCACTGGTCGAGGACGATCAGCGGACGCTCGACCGGATTCAGGTTCGAGACCGAGTCCTCGGTGAGTACGGCGAGTCCGTAGGAGTTGATCAGCTCCGGGATGCCGTGGTTGATCTCCGAGTCGATGTGGTACGGGCGTCCGGCGAGCACGATGCCATGCCGTCCGGTCTCCTCCAGATATTTCAGAGTCTCCTGGCCCTTTTCATACATTGCCTGTCTTGTGTGAGCCAGTTCTTCCCATCCGGCTTTGGCTGCGGCCTCTACTTCGGAAGCCGGGATGTCCGGAAATGCTTTTTTCAGTCCGCTCGTCACCGTGTCGAGGTTCGTGAAGGCGATAAACGGATTGTCGAAGCGGACGTGTCCGGTGCGCAGGCTCTCGACGTTATTTTTAATGTTCTCCGCGTAGGAGGTGACGATCGGGCAGTTGTAGTGATTGCCAGCCTCCGGGAACTCGGTGCGCTCATACGGGATACACGGGTAGAAAATGTACTGGATCCCTTTCTTGACCAGCCATTCGACATGCCCGTGTGCGAGCTTGGCCGGATAGCATTCCGACTCACTCGGAATGGACTCGATGCCGAGCTCGTAGATTTTCCGTGTGGAAGCCGGAGAGAGGACTACCCGGTATTTCAGGTTCGTGAAGAAGCGGAACCAGAACGGGTAATTCTCATACATGTTCAGCACGCGCGGGATGCCGACGATGCCACGCGTCGCTTCATCTTCCGGGAGCGGCTCGTAGGAGAACAGCAGTTTATTTTTAAATTCAAACAGGTTCGGTACGTGATCTTTGTTGCGCTCCTTGCCGATGCCGCGCTCACAGCGGTTGCCGCTGATGAACTGGCGTCCGCCGGAGAAGCGGTTGATCGTCAGGCGGCACTGGTTCGTACAGCCTTTGCACTTTGCCATCGAGGTCGTAAAAGTCAGTGCGTTGATGCGGTCGATGGAGAGCATCGTCGTCTCCTGATCGGCATGGAAGCGCTCTCTTGCGACAAGCGCCGCGCCGAAGGCACCCATGATACCGGCAATGTCCGGACGGATCGCCTCGCAGTTTGCGATGCGCTCGAAGCTGCGCAAGACAGCGTCGTTGTAGAATGTACCGCCCTGTACGACAATGTGTCGGCCGAGCTGTGTCGCATCGGAGACTTTGATGACTTTATACAATGCATTTTTGATAACAGAGTAGGCAAGACCGGCCGAGATATCGGAGACTTCTGCGCCTTCTTTTTGTGCCTGCTTTACTTTGGAATTCATAAATACGGTGCAGCGGGTACCAAGATCAATCGGATGCTTTGCAAAAAGCGCCGCCTTTGCGAAGTCCTGAACCGAGTAGTTCAGGGACTTGGCGAACGTCTCGATGAAGGAACCGCAGCCCGACGAGCAGGCTTCGTTCAGCTGGACGCTGTCGACGGTGCCGTTCTTGATCTTGATGCACTTCATATCCTGACCGCCGATGTCGAGGATGCAGTCTACTTCCGGATCAAAGAAAGAAGCGGCATAGTAGTGTGATACGGTCTCGACCTCGCCTTCGTCGAGCATGAGTGCCGATTTGATCAGTGCCTCGCCGTACCCGGTCGAGCAGGACCATGCGATCTTCGCGGTATCCGGCAACTTGCTGTAGATGTCCTGTACTGCATGGATCGCGGTGCGCAGCGGGCTGCCATTGTTGTTGCTGTAGAACGAATACAGAAGGGAACCGTCCTCACCGACGAGCGCGGCCTTTGTCGTCGTCGATCCGGCGTCGATGCCGAGGAAACAGTTGCCTTTGTACGTGCCAAGTGGCGCAGTCTTTACCTGATTGCGGCTCTGACGCTGCAAGAAGAGGTCATAGTCCTCCTCGGTGCGGAAGAGCGGCTCCATGCGGGCAACCTCAAATTCCAGATGGATCGGTTTGGACAGGCGCTCCTTTAATGCGGAGAGCGTCGTTACCGTCGTCTCTTTTGCATTTAAGGCAGAACCGATCGCTGCGAACAGGTGTGAATTTTCCGGGACGATGGCATGTTCTTCATCGAGCTTTAAGGTGCGGATAAATGCCTCGCGCAGCTCGGAGAGGAAATGCAGCGGGCCGCCAAGGAAAGCCACATGGCCACGGATCGGCTTGCCGCAGGCAAGACCGGAGATCGTCTGGTTGACGACTGCCTGAAAAATGGAAGCAGAAAGATCTTCCTTCGTCGCACCCTCGTTGATCAGCGGCTGGATATCGGACTTTGCAAATACACCACAGCGGGCTGCGATGGAGTAGAGTGACTGATAATTTTTCGCATACTCATTTAATCCGGTGGCATCCGTCTGTAAAAGAGAAGCCATCTGGTCGATGAAAGAGCCGGTGCCGCCTGCACAGATGCCGTTCATACGCTGTTCGACGTTGCCGCCTTCAAAGTAGATGATCTTGGCATCTTCGCCGCCGAGCTCGATCGCGACGTCGGTCTGCGGAACAAAGTGCTCCAGAGAGGATGCGACGGCGATGACCTCCTGTACGAACGGGATCTCCAGATGATTGGCGAGCGTCAGTCCGCCGGAACCGGTGATGACCGGGGAGACGGAAAGCTCACCGAGCTGCTCCGTCGCTTCTACGATCAGAGCAGAAAGTGTTTCCTGAATATTGGCATAATGACGCCGGTAATCCGAAAAAAGGAGCTCCTTATCGGGGCTCAGAACGGCGACCTTGACGGTCGTGGAACCGATGTCAATGCCAAGGGTATGTATTGGTGTAGATGACATATAAGTAATAGCAGGGATTCCCTGCGCCTCCTTTGTATACTATGTTTTGCGACGTTCAGTGCACCGGCCACAGACCCGTTTGCTTCGCAAACTATCCGCTGCATTCGCAGCTCCTGTCTGTGGCTGATGGGCGTTCCGCCCATCAAAATGCAAATACAGCCCCCAGCAAATAAATTTGCTGAGATCTGTCTTCGCATTTTAGACGCGCTAAACTGGTACTGGCAAATTATACGACATTTTTTTTGAAGGGTCAAATTGCTTGCATTCTGTTTTGTTTCCATATATACTAATAGTTCCGGGTCCTTTCCTTTGAAAAGGGGGCGGGGAGCCGGAAATGGAGCGCCGATCAAAGTGATTGTGAACAAATTCCGGACAAAATCCGGAGTGATGATCGGAAAACTGACGATTTTTTAGCAGAATCTTAAAAGAAAATATCTTTGTTAAAAAAACGTTAAGAACAGACGGGCGGCGGAAGATCAGACAGGTCAGAGCGTCTAGACCGGAGCTGAGGGGAAGATGCGGCCGCACGGAGGAGGAGACTATGGCAGAGTACAAAGTACTGAAAACAGACGGGCGCGCAAAACGCGCCGAATTTAAGACCGTACACGGCACGGTGCAGACACCGGTGTTTATGAATGTCGGTACGGTAGCTGCGATCAAAGGCGCAGTGGCAACGACAGACCTGAAGGAGATCGGCACGCAGATCGAGCTGTCGAATACGTATCATTTGCATGTGCGTCCGGGAGACGAGGTCGTAAAGAAGCTTGGCGGACTGCATCGGTTTATGAACTGGGATCGTCCGATCCTGACGGATTCCGGCGGATTTCAGGTATTTTCCCTTGCGAGCCTTCGGAAAATCAAGGAGGAAGGCGTATACTTCCAGTCCCACATTGACGGGCGGAAGATTTTCATGGGGCCGGAAGAGAGCATGCAGATCCAGTCCAATTTGGGTTCCACGATCGCGATGGCATTTGATGAGTGCCCGTCCAGCGTGGCAGACCGCACGTATGTACAGCGTTCGGTGGAGCGCACGACGCGCTGGCTGGCGCGCTGCAAGGCGGAGATGGCACGGTTGAACAGCCTGGAAGATACGGTGAACCCGCATCAGCTGCTGTTCGGAATCAACCAGGGTGCGATTTATGAGGACATCCGTATCGAGCATGCAAAGCAGATCCGGGAGATGGATCTGGACGGCTATGCGGTAGGCGGACTGGCTGTCGGTGAGACCCATGAGCAGATGTACCATATCCTGGATGAGGTCGTTCCGTACCTCCCGCAGGAGAAGCCGGTCTATCTGATGGGCGTTGGCACTCCGCTGAATATTCTGGAGTCTGTTGACCGCGGTGTGGATTTCTTTGACTGCGTTTACCCGTCCAGAAATGGCCGTCACGGACATGTCTATACAAAAGATGGCAAGCTGAATCTCTTTAATGCAAAGTATGAGCTGGATGACCGTCCGATCGAGGAGGGTTGCCAGTGTCCGGCCTGCCGCAACTACAGCAGGGCGTACATCCGCCATCTGCTCAAGGCGAAGGAGATGCTCGGCATGCGTCTGTGCGTATTGCACAACCTTTATTTCTACAACCATCTGATGGAGGACATCCGCGATGCGATCGATGAAGGGCGCTATCAGGCGTTCAAGAAGGAGCGCGTGGACCGGTATACGCAGGGCGCGTAAAGGCAATTCGGGGAGACTGCTCGGAAAATGGGTGGAAATTGCAAAAAAGACTTGCCCAATGAAAACAGATTGTGTATTATAGTAGGGATACGTGCAGAAACAAGGAGGAACTGAAGCATGATGAATCTTTTAACAGAGTCTGCTGCATCGGCAGGCGGTGGAATTGCACTGATGGTGATCTACATTGTGATCATTGGTGCTGCGATGTACTTTTTCGCAATCCGTCCTCAGAAGAAGGAGCAGAAGAGAATGACCGCAATGCTTTCTGCCCTTGAGATCGGAGATACCGTTGTGACAACGAGCGGTTTTTATGGTGTGGTGATCGACATCACGGATGAAGACTGTATCGTAGAGTTCGGAAGCAATAAGAACTGCCGAATTCCGATGAAAAAGAGCGCAATCGCCGAGGTGGAGAAGCCGGGCGAAGCATAAATGCACAGGAGAAGGACGCCGGGAGCTGATGGACAGCGACCGGTGTTTTTTCTGTTTTTAACGTTTTACCACATGAAATTGCTAAAATTGGTTGAAATCTTTCGAAAAATGCTTTATGATAGTGGGAAAGCTTTTGGCAGGCGTGACTGAGAATCGTCCGCGTGACAGAAACGGTTGGCTGGCGTAGAGATACAGCCCGATCAGAAAGCAGGCTGCAAGGGTGCAGTATTCAGAAGAAAATGCGGCAGGCTTCTGGCAGAATCAGAGGGCTGCCATTTTTAACCGAGTAGCGAAGCTAGGCCCCGTCAGCAGTGGCTCCGCAGCAAAGCTGCAGGGATGATCTGCAGGGATAGATTGCGAATATCCGCTTTGATCCGAATGAACGTGTTTCGGCGAAAAGAATGTCGGGAACATCACAGGCGTTCGGTTACATCAAGTGGCAAAGAAGGAAAGAAAGATACGCTGGCAGAAAGGATGACAGAAGATGAATTATAAAATTGGAGTGATTCCGGGCGACGGAATCGGACCGGAGATTGTAAAAGAAGCGCGCCGTGTGCTGGATACGGCTGCTGAAAAATATGGATTTTCCCTGGAGTATACCGAGCTTCTGATGGGCGGCGCGTCCATCGACGTACACGGGGTACCGCTTACCGACGAGACGATCGCGGAGGCGAAGGCGAAGGATGCCGTGCTGATGGGATCCATCGGCGGCGACGTAAAGACTTCCCCGTGGTATCAGCTTCCGCCGGAAAAGCGCCCGGAGGCAGGACTTTTAAAGCTGCGTAAGTCTCTGAACTTATTTGCAAACCTCCGTCCGGCTTATCTGTATGAGGAACTCAAGGCGGCATGCCCGCTGCGTGATGAGATCATCGGCGACGGCTTCGATATGCTGATCATGCGGGAGCTGACCGGCGGACTGTATTTCGGAGCGCGCAAGACCGTCGTAGAAAACGGGGTGCGTGAGGCGACAGATACACTCGTTTACAATGAAAATGAGATTCGCCGCATTGCAATCAAGGGCTTTGATATCGCACGCAAGCGCCGCAAAAAGGTGTGCAGCGTCGATAAGGCGAACGTACTCGATTCTTCCAGACTGTGGAGAAGCGTGGTCGAGGATGTGGCAAAGGATTACCCGGATGTCGAGCTGTCCCATATGCTCGTCGACAACTGTGCGATGCAGCTCGTAAAGAACCCGGCACAGTTTGACGTGATCCTGACCGAAAATATGTTTGGTGATATCCTCTCCGATGAGGCGAGCATGGTGACCGGTTCGATCGGAATGCTCTCGTCCGCTTCCTTAAATGAGACGAAGTTCGGGCTGTATGAGCCGAGCCACGGCTCCGCACCGGACATCGCAGGACAAAACATTGCGAACCCGATCGCGACGATCCTCTCCGCAGCAATGCTGCTGCGCTACTCACTGGATCAGGATGCTGCTGCAGATGCGATCGAGGCAGCCGTCAAGCAGGTATTAAAGGATGGATACCGCACGGTGGACATCATGTCCGAGGGCTGCACACAGGTCGGCACTGAGGAGATGGGTGCGCGGATCGCAGAGCGGATCCGGTAATGCCGGATTGCGTGAGAGACATTTAGAAAGAAATCCGGAACATGGATAGTATCATACAGGAGGAGTATCATATTATGAAAAGTGATGCAGTAAAAAAAGGAATTCAGCAGGCACCGCACCGGTCACTGTTCAATGCACTTGGACTGACCGAAGAAGAGATGAAGCGCCCGCTGATCGGAATTGTCAATTCCTATAACGAGATCGTACCGGGGCATATGAATCTGGATAAGATCACAGAGGCGGTCAAGATGGGCGTTGCCATGGCAGGAGGCGTACCGCGTGTATTCCCGGCGATCGCGGTCTGCGATGGTATCGCGATGGGACATGTCGGCATGAAGTATTCCCTCGTGACCCGTGACCTGATCGCAGATTCAACGGAGTGTATGGCGATTGCACATCAGTTTGATGCGCTCGTCATGATCCCGAACTGTGACAAAAACGTTCCGGGCCTTCTGATGGCAGCGGCACGTCTGAATATTCCGACGATCTTCGTCAGCGGCGGCCCGATGCTGGCTGGCCATGTACACGGAAGAAAGCGCAGCCTTTCCTCTATGTTCGAGGCAGTCGGTGAGCATGCGGCAGGCAAGATGAGTGACGAAGAAGTCGTAGAGTACGAGAACAAGGTCTGCCCGACCTGCGGATCCTGTTCCGGTATGTACACGGCGAACAGCATGAACTGCCTGACCGAAGTACTCGGCATGGGCTTAAAGGGCAACGGCACGATCCCGGCTGTTTATTCCGAGCGTATCCGTCTGGCAAAGATGGCCGGTATGCAGATCATGGAGCTTTTGAAGAAAAATATCCGTCCGCGTGACATCATGACAAAGGATGCGTTTATGAATGCCCTGACCGTCGATATGGCGCTTGGCTGCTCGACGAACAGCATGCTGCATCTTCCGGCGATCGCACATGAGGCAGGCGTAGAGCTGAATGTGGACATCGCAAATGAGATCAGCGCACGTACCCCGAACGTATGTCATCTGGCTCCGGCAGGCCCGACTTACATGGAGGACCTCAACGAGGCAGGCGGTGTATATGCCGTGATGAATGAACTTTCTGAGAAGAATCTGCTGAACCTTGACTGCATGACCGTCACCGGAAAGACCGTTGGCGAAAATATCAAGGGCTGCAAGAACCTGAATCCGGAAGTCATCCGTCCGCTTGACAATCCGTACAGCACGACCGGTGGTCTTGCGATCCTGAAGGGCAATCTGGCACCGGATTCCGGAGTCGTAAAGCGTTCCGCAGTCGTTCCGGAGATGATGGTACATGAAGGGCCGGCAAGAGTGTTCGACTGTGAGGAAGATGCGATTGCAGCGATCCTCGGAGGCAAGATCCATCCGGGTGATGTCGTCGTCATCCGTTACGAGGGACCGAAGGGCGGACCGGGCATGCGTGAGATGCTCAACCCGACCTCCGCGATTGCAGGTATGGGACTTGGCAGTTCCGTAGCGCTGATCACAGACGGACGGTTCAGCGGTGCATCCCGCGGCGCTTCGATCGGGCACGTATCTCCGGAGGCAGCGGTCGGCGGCCCGATCGCACTTGTCGAGGAAGGCGATATCATCAAGATCAACATTCCGGAGTGCACGTTGAATCTGGATGTCAGCGACGAAGAGCTGGCAAAGCGGAGAAGCAAATGGCAGCCGAGAGAGCCGAAGATTACGACCGGCTATCTGGCGCGCTATGCATCGCTTGTCACCTCCGGCAACCGTGGAGCGATCCTTGAGGTTCCGGGAAAAGAGAAATAAGAGAAAGGATATACGCCAATGAAACTGACAGGATCAGAAATTGTTATTGAATGCTTAAAGGAACAGGGTGTAGATACCGTTTTCGGATATCCGGGCGGAGCGATCCTGAACATTTATGACGAATTATATAAACACAGCAATGAAATTCATCATATCCTGACGTCTCATGAGCAGGGAGCTTCCCATGCGGCAGACGGCTATGCACGTGCGACCGGCAAGGTCGGCGTCTGCATGGCGACGTCCGGACCGGGTGCGACGAATCTGGTGACCGGTATCGCGACGGCTTACATGGATTCCGTTCCGATCGTTGCGATCACGGCGAACGTATCCGTCCCGCTCTTAGGACGCGACAGCTTCCAGGAGGTCGATATCACCGGCGTCACGATGCCGATTACAAAGCACAACTTTATCGTAAAGGATGTCACGGAGCTGGCGGACACCATCCGCTGGGCGTTCCGCATTGCAAAGGAAGGACGTCCGGGTCCGGTCCTGATCGACATCACAAAGGATGTGACGGCAGCGTCCACCGAGTACACGCCGCAGAAGCCGGAGCCGATCGAGCGCAGCACGGAGTACATCCGTGAGAGCGATCTGGAAGAAGCAGTAAAGCTGATCCAGGAGAGCACCCGCCCGTTTATCTTTGTTGGCGGTGGTGCAGTGATCTCGGATGCCGATCAGGAGCTCAAAGAGCTGGCAGACAAGCTGCACGCTCCGGTCGCAGATTCTCTGATGGGAAAAGGTGCATACAGCGGAGCGAGCGAGCTGTACTGTGGAATGCTTGGCATGCACGGTACGAAAGCGGCGAACCTGGGCGTGACCAAATGTGATCTTCTGATCGTCGTTGGATCCCGGTTCAGTGACCGTGTCATCGGACAGGCGAGAAGCTTTGCAAAGAATGCAAAGATTATCCAGATCGACGTCGATCCGGCAGAGATCAATAAAAATATTCTGGTAGACTGCAGCATCATCGGTGATGTACGCGAGGTACTCAGCCGGTTAAATGCACGGCTCTCGGAGATGCGCCATGATGCGTGGGACGATGAGATCCGCGCACTGAAAGAAAAATATCCGTTAAAATATGACCACAGTGTCCTGACCGGACCGTATGTGGTCGAGGAGATCGACCGTCAGACAAAGGGCGATGCGATCATCGTTACTGAGGTCGGCCAGCATCAGATGTGGGCCGCACAGTATTACAAATACCTGAAGCCGCACAGCCTGCTGACATCCGGTGGACTCGGCACGATGGGCTATGGCCTTGGCGCGGCACTTGGTGCAAAAATGGGACGTCCGGAAAAGACCGTCATCAATATCGCAGGCGACGGCTGCTTCCGTATGAATATGAATGAGATTGCAACGGCTGGCAGATACAACATCCCGGTCATCGAGGTAGTCATCAACAACCACGTGCTCGGAATGGTACGCCAGTGGCAGAATCTCTTCTACGGTGAGCGCTACTCCCAGACGGTACTGGAAGACGCGGTAGACTTTGTGAAGCTGGCAGAGGCTATGGGCGTCCAGGGCCGTCGCGTTACGACGAAAGAGGAATTCAACGAGGCACTGCAGTATGCCATCCGCCTTGGAAAGCCTTACCTTATCGACTGCCAGATCGACAGCGACGATAAGGTATTCCCGATGGTTCCGGCGGGCAAGCCGATTGAGACTGTCTTTGATCAGGACGACCTGAAAAAATAAAAGAGACGTTCCGGCGTTGAAAAAAGTTGAGGAGGATGAAAAAATTGGGCAGAGTTTATAATTTTTCAGCAGGACCGGCAGTGCTGCCGGAAGAAGTTCTGAGGGAAGCTCAGGAAGAAATGATGGACTACAGAGGCTGCGGCCAGTCCGTGATGGAAATGAGCCATCGCTCAAAGGTATTCGACGACCTCATCAATGAGACCGAAGAAGATCTCCGTGATCTGATGCAGATTCCGGACAATTACAAGATCCTGTATATGCAGGGCGGCGCAAGCCTGCAGTTTGCAATGATTCCGATGAATCTGATGAAACACGGCGTAGCGGATTATATCATCACTGGCCAGTGGGCAAAAAAGGCATGGCAGGAAGCGCAGAAATACGGTACTGCGAATGCGATCGCATCCAGTGCGGATAAGACGTTTACCTACATCCCGGACTGCAGTGATCTGCCGATTGATGAGAATGCTGACTACGTGTATATCTGCGAAAATAATACGATTTACGGCACAAAGTATAAAAAACTCCCGAATACAAAGGGCAAGCTGCTTGTGTCAGATGTATCCTCCTGCTTTTTATCCGAGCCGGTAAATGTATCGGACTACGGGATTCTCTATGGCGGCGTCCAGAAGAATATCGGGCCGGCCGGTATGGTGATCTCGATCATTCGCGACGATCTGATCACGGACGATGTGATGCCGTTCACACCGACGATGATGAAGTTCAAGACACATGCGGATGCGAATTCCATGTACAACACGCCGAACTGCTACTGCATTTACATGTGCGGCAAAGTCTTCAAATGGATCAAGAAAATGGGCGGTCTTTCTGCGATGAAAGAGCGCAACGAGGCAAAGGCAAAGATTCTGTACGATTATCTCGATGAGAGTAAGCTGTTCCACGGCACGGTCGTAAAGGAGGACCGTTCCCTGATGAACGTACCGTTTATCACCGGTGATAAGGATCTGGATGCGAAGTTTGTCAAGGCGGCGGAAGAGGCCGGATTTGTGAACCTCAAGGGACACCGGACCGTCGGCGGCATGCGCGCAAGTATTTACAATGCGATGCCGGTAGAAGGGGTACAGAAGCTCGTAGAATTCATGAAAGACTTTGAAAAGGAGAATGTGTGAGATGTTTCGATATACTTGTCTGAATGCGATCGCACAGGTCGGCTTAAATGGGTTTGATGATACATATGAAAAAGTAGAGACACTTGCAGATGCAGACGCGCTGCTTGTGCGGAGTGCAAAGATGCACGAGATGGAGCTGCCGGAAACGCTCTGTGCCATCGCCCGTGCGGGAGCCGGTGTCAATAATATTCCACTGGAGAAATGTGCGGAGCAGGGAATTGTCGTATTCAATACGCCGGGAGCGAATGCAAATGGCGTAAAGGAGCTGGTATTTGCAGGGATGTTGCTGGCTGCCCGTGATATCATCGGCGGCGCAAACTGGGTACAGAGCCAGGATGGCAATGCAGAGGTCGCTGCGGCGACGGAGAAGGAAAAGAAAAAGTTTGCAGGCAGTGAGCTGCAGGGCAAAAAGCTCGGCATCATCGGTCTGGGTGCGATTGGCGTAAAAGTGGCAAACACGGCAATCCACCTTGGAATGGATGTCTACGGATATGACCCGTATATTTCGGTCGATGCCGCATGGAACCTTTCCAGAGAGATTCACCATATCAATGATGTGGATGAGATCTACCGTCAGTGCGACTATATCACCATTCACGTACCGCTGCTGGATTCGACGAAGAAGATGATCAATGCAGATGCGATTGCAAAGATGAAGGAGCATGTGGTGATCCTGAACTTTGCGCGTGACCTGCTCGTGGATGAGGAGGCTGTCGTAGCTGCGATTGAGGCCGGAAAAGTACATCGGTATGTATCGGACTTCCCGAATCCGACGACCATTGGAAAGAAGGGTGTGATCGTCACGCCACATCTTGGCGCATCGACCGTGGAGTCGGAGGACAACTGTGCAGTCATGGCCGTCAAAGAGCTCCGGGATTTCCTTGAAAATGGTACGATCAAGCATTCTGTCAATTATCCGGCGTGCGATCCGGGCGTTTGCGAGTCGGCATCCCGTATCGCGATCTGCCATCGCAATGTAAAGGGAATGATCAGCCGGTTCACGGATGTGCTCTCGGATACGAACATTCACAACATGAGCAATGCAAGTAAGGGAAGCTATGCGTACACGCTTCTGGACCTGGATTCCAAGGTACCGGAGGAGATGCTGGCGGAAATAAAAAAGATTGAAGGCGTATTGCGCGTAAGAGTCGTAAAATAAATCAGAGAAAGGGCTGCCGCCGGAAGGCTGGCAGCTTTTTCTTTACGAAGAGGAGGGGCTACTATGGCAACGATCGTACCATTTCAGTGCATTCATCCGGCGCCGGAGTATGCGGCGCGGGTAGCGGCACTGCCCTATGATGTTTACAATCGGAAGGAAGCGGCGGAGCTGACGGCAGATCATCCGCTTTCTTTTTTAAATATTGACCGCCCGGAGACGCAGTTTCCGCCGGATGCGGATATGTATGCGCCGCAGGTTTACGAAAAAGCAAACGAACTGCTGCAACGCTGGCTGAAGGATGGCGTACTGGTGCGAGAACCGGAGCGTGGATATGCGCTGTATGAGCAGACGATGAATGGCAGGACGCAGACGGGGCTGGTGGCCTGCGCATCCATTGATGACTATTGCACGCAGGTGATCCGCAGGCATGAGAATACCAGACCGGAAAAAGAGGAAGACCGTGTGCGGCACATCAATGCGTGCAGCGCACAGACCGGTCCGATCTTTCTCGCATACCGGAAAAATGCGGTGATTCAGGAGATTACCAGACAGGTAAAAGAAGGTGTTCCACACTTTGATTTTGTAGCGGAGGATGGAATCCGGCACCGGGGCTGGTCGATTACAGATCCGGAGCAGATCAAAGCAATCCGGGAGGCGTTTGCAGGCATCGACCGGATCTATATCGCGGACGGGCATCACCGGGCGGCATCGGCGGTGCGGGTCGGGCTGCAGCGCCGGGCAGAGCATCCGGGTTATGACGGAACGGAGGAATTCAATTATTTTCTGTCGGTACTCTTTCCGGATGAGGAGCTGCAGATTCTGGACTATAACCGCGTCGTAAAGGATCTGAACGGCCGGACGCCGGAGGCGCTTTTAAAGGAAGCGGAGAAGGTATTTGAGATCCGGCCGTGTGAAGGGTACAGGGATCCGGAATGTCTGCATGGTGAACTGCATGGAAAGGGGGAGCTGCTTCTGTATCTGGCGAATCAGTGGTATCATTTGACGATCCGCCCGGAATATCGAAAGGATGATCCGGTGGATGGTCTGGATGTCTCGATCCTGCAGGATGCCTTTCTTCATCCGGTGCTTGGAATCGGCGACCCGAAGACGGATCCGCGCATTGGGTTCGTCGGCGGTATCCGGGGCTATCAGGAGCTGGAACGACGTGTACACGAAGACTGTGCGGCAGCCTTTGCCATGTATCCGACTTCGATACAGGAACTGTTTGCAGTGGCGGATGCAGAGCGGCTCATGCCGCCGAAATCGACGTGGTTTGAACCGAAGCTGCGAAGTGGGCTTTATATCCATGCGTTTTGATTTTCTCCTTGAGTTTACCCGTATAAGATGGTAAACTGGTACTGTTAGATCTGCAATCAATAATTAATTGCGACTATTATTCAAATGTCTTTGGAGGGGTACCATATGGATGAGAAGTTGTATGAATTAATGGACTGGGCAGGTGTGGAAGCGATCGTTTACTCGGAAGAGGATCATCCGCAAAATTTGCTCGGAGCACATGTGACAGAGGCGGGAATTACGATTCAGGGCTTTTTCCCGGGTGCGGCGGCAGTCGTGGTCAGGGTGAAGAGTGGAAAGAAAGAGACGCAGTATCCGATGGACCTGGAAGATGAAGCGGGATATTACGCAGTACTGATTCCGGGCAAGCGTGTACCGGAGTACGTATTTCATATTACTTATGAGGACGGGACGGAGCAGGAATATCTGGATCCGTACAGTTTCGCACCGCAGATCACAGAAAAAGAGACGAAGAAATTTAATGCAGGTATCTGCTATGATATTTATAAAAAGCTTGGCGCACATCCGATGACCGTCGATGGGGTACCGGGTGTCGAGTTCGCCGTGTGGGCGCCAAATGCATTGCGTGTCAGTGTGGTTGGTGATTTTAACCTCTGGGATGGCAGACGGCTGCCGATGCGCCGATTGTGGGATTCCGGCATTTTCGAGCTGTTTGTACCGAACCTTCCGGATGGGACTTTATATAAGTATGAGATTAAAGCAAAAGGTGGCCTGACTTATCTGAAGGCAGACCCGTATGCGAATGCGGCGGAGCTTCGCCCGAATACGGCATCGATCGTCACAGATCTGTCCAAATTTACCTGGACTGATGAGAAGTGGATGGCAGACCGGAAAAAGACGGAGTCCAAGAAAGATCCGATGGCGATCTATGAGCTGCACCTCGGCTCCTGGCGGAAGCCGGATGATGGCAGGGAATTCTACAATTACCGGGAGCTCGCGCCGATGCTGGCAGACTACGTAAAGGAAATGGGCTATACGCACGTGGAATTGCTGCCAATCATGGAGCATCCGTTTGATGCCTCATGGGGCTATCAGGTGACCGGCTACTATGCGCCGACCGCCCGGTATGGCACACCGCAGGATTTCATGTATTTCATGAATTACATGCATGAGCAGGGCATCGGAGTCATCCTGGACTGGGTACCGGCTCATTTTCCGCGCGATACGTTCGGGCTGAGTGCATTTGACGGCACTTGCCTGTACGAGCACCTCGATCCGCGCAAGGGTTCCCACCCGCACTGGGGCACGCTGATTTACAATTATGGCCGGCCGGAGGTATCGAACTTCCTGATCGCCAATGCGCTGTTCTGGAAAAACGTATATCATGCAGACGGTATCCGGATGGATGCGGTCGCTTCGATGCTGTATCTCGACTATGGCAAGAATGACGGTGAGTGGGTGGCAAATATTTACGGCGGCAATGAGAACCTGGAAGCGGTTGAGTTTTTCAAACATCTGAATTCGATTTATAAAAAAGATGCGGACGGTGCGCTTCTGATCGCGGAAGAGTCGACCGCATGGCCGAAGGTGACGACCCCGGTAGAGGAGGGCGGCCTCGGATTTGACTATAAGTGGAACATGGGCTGGATGAATGATTTCCTTGATTATATGCAGCTCGATCCGATCTTCCGTTCCCATCATCACGGAGAGCTGACGTTCAGCATGATCTATGCGTACAGTGAGGACTTCATCCTGACACTCTCCCATGATGAGGTCGTGCATGGCAAGGGCTCGATGATCGGCAAGATGCCGGGCAAGCGCAAGCTCAAGTTTGCAAATCTCCGCGCAGCCTATGGCTTTATGCTTGCTCATCCGGGCAAGAAGCTTCTGTTTATGGGACAGGATTTTGCACAGTTTTCTGAGTGGAGTGAGGCGAAGAGCCTCGAGTGGGATCTGCTGCAGTATGACGAGCATAAGCAGCTGCAGAGCTATGTAAAGGCGCTGCTGAAGCTCTACCATGATCAGCCGGCTCTGTACGAAGAGGATTATGACCCGGCAGGCTTTGAGTGGATCAACAATATTTCTGCCGATGAAAATATGCTTGTATTTATGCGCAGAGGATCAAAGGAGAAAGAAGATCTGCTGATCGTCTGCAACTTCTCCCCGCTTGTCTATGAGAACCACAAGATTGGCGTTCCGTACAGCGGAAAGTACAAAGAGATTTTCAACAGTGACAGCAAGGAGTTTGGCGGCGACGGCAATGTCAATCCGCGTGCAAAGAGTTCGAAGAAGAGTCCGTGCGATGACCGTGAGGATTCCATTCAGATCCTCGTACCGCCGATGGGCATCTCCGTATTCCAGTGCACGCGCACGGCAGAAAAGGCAGCAGCCGGACATACGACCAAACGTGCGGCGAAGACGACGGAAGCTGCAAAGGCAGTAAAAGAGGACAAGCCGGTAAAGAAAGCGGCACGCAAGACTGCCGCGAAGGTGGCTGAGCCTGCTGCAAAGGCAGAGGAGACGACACCGAAGCGCAGAGGCCGGAGAAAAAAAGAGGCCGCAGCAGAAGCGACAGAGACGAAGGTCGCAGTGGTCGCTGAACCGAAGGAGACAAAGGTAGCGGTAAAACATGAGCCAAAGGAAACAAAAGTGGCAGTAAAACGTGAGCCAAAGGAAACAAAGGTAGCGGTAAAGCGTGAGCCGAAAGAAACGAAGGTAGCGGTAAAGCGCGAGCCAAAGGAGACGAAAGTGGCGGTAAAGCGTGAGCCGAAGGAGACGAAGGTAGCAGTAAAGCGCGAGCCGAAAGAGACGAAGCTTACGGTAGCAGCGAAGAAGGAAGCGGCTGCTGTGGATGAGAAAAAATAAGCTCCGGGTCCAGAAAGGAATCAGAACGCGAAGATGGAACATACACATACGCATGTCATTGATGGCAAGGTTGTAGAGCATACACATGACACCAGTACAGAAAAAAGGCAGCATACGCATACGGTCGGTGGTGTGGTATCTGAGCACACACAGGCGAATCCAGATGATGCAATAAAGCCACATAAGCATGAAAATCCGGATGGCACAGTTACTTACCACACGCATGCTACTGGGGAAGTGCATAGGCATTCCGATGGGAGTATGCATACCCATGCGGCTGGAGAAGCACATGTACATTCCGATGGTACGGTGCACACCCATGCACACGGCCATGGACATTATCACCACCACGAAAACACGAAGGCGGTCCTGAACCGTCTCTCGCGTGCCATCGGGCATCTGGAGTCCATCAAGCGTATGGTAGAGGATGGGAGGGACTGCAGCGAGGTGCTGATCCAGCTCTCCGCAGTCAAGTCAGCCATCAATAATACCGGTAAGGTCATCCTCGAGGATCATATCAAGCACTGTCTCGTCGAAGCGATCGAGTCCGGTGATATGGAGACGATCGAGGAGCTGAATAAGGCGATTGATCGGTTTATAAAGTAACACAATGATTCACATAGAAATAAAATTCAGGTACAGCTCCGGGCAAGCTTGTTTGTCCGGAGCTGTATTGATACTATGAAATGTTACGATACGAATGTTGTAAGGTTCCACTTAAAACACCTTGCTGAGCAACTTGTAATAGCGCGTGGATTCACGGAAAAGATATAATTTACAACTAACTGACGTTTGTGGTATCATAGATGGCGTGCCAGGAACATAATATGTGTTTCTAAAACAGGTATAGTGGATTGCGAGAAAATTGCATTTATGAACCTGTATGAGAGCGATCGTTTTGTATTGGCGAAAGGAGTCGGAAAAATAATGAATAAAGTAAGAATTGGAATTGTTGGATATGGAAATATCGGGCGTGGTGTGGAAGCTGCGATTCGGCACAATCCGGACTGTGAGATGGCCGGTGTATTTACGAGACGTGATCCGGCGAAGGTAAAGATCACGACAGAAGGTGGAAAGGTGTATCCGGTCAGTGAGCTGGCTGCACATAAGGATGATATCGACGTCTGCATCATCTGTGGCGGAAGCGCGACCGACCTGCCGAAGCAGACACCGGAGCTGGCGAAGCTTTTCAATGTCGTAGACAGCTTTGACACACATGCGAGAATCCCGGAGCATTTTACAAATGTTGATGCAGCGGCAAAGGAGAGCGGGCACGTCGGCATCATTTCAGTCGGCTGGGATCCGGGTATGTTTTCTCTGAACCGCCTCTATGGCAATGCGATCCTGCCGGATGGGAAGGATTATACGTTTTGGGGACGCGGCGTCAGTCAGGGACATTCGGATGCAATCCGTCGTGTAGAAGGCGTGCAGGATGCGAGACAGTATACCGTCCCGGTCGAGGCAGCGGTAGAAGCAGTACGGAACGGGGAGAATCCGGAGCTGACGACCAGACAGAAACACACGAGAGAGTGCTATGTAGTGGCGAAAGAGGGCGCAGATCGGAAGCAGATCGAGCACGATATCGTGACTATGCCAAACTACTTTGCAGACTATGATACGACCGTGCATTTCATCTCTCAGGAGGAGCTGGATGCGAAGCACAAGGGAATCCCGCACGGCGGCTTTGTCATCCGCAGCGGTGCGACCGGTGATGGAAGCAACAAGCACATCATCGAGTACCGCCTGAAGCTGGATTCCAATCCGGAATTTACGTCCAGTATTCTGGTCGCTTATGCAAGAGCGGCAAAACGTCTGGCCGACGAGGGAGTATCTGGCTGCAAGACGGTCTTTGACATCGCACCGGCTTACCTCTCGGCGATGAGTGGAGAAGAGCTGAGAGCACATCTGCTGTAAGAGAAGTTGCTCCTCCGCTTATTGTTTTTGTAATTGAAGCAGGAGATGATTTGATTTGGAAAAAATGAAAGTATAGCGGCGTGATGCCTGTAAAAATAAATGCTTCGCAAGTGAATAAAAATAACCGCGGTTCTGTACGCTAATAAGGCGAAACAGGATCGCGGATTTCTAATGGAACTGAGTTAAGCGATTTCAAATAAAAAATATTCAAAAATCTGAAAAAAACACTTGCCAAATCAGATAAAATTGTATATAATAATTAAGTCGGTTGATGAGACCGCAATGCTGGATTAGCTCAGTCGGTAGAGCGACGCATTCGTAATGCGTAGGTCGTGGGTTCAAGTCCCATTTCCAGCTCACTGAAAAGCCCGTTGCAGACGGGCTTTTTTGCTGCACATATTTGTATGAATATGAAATTTATTCCAGCAAGCATACTTATCGATCATAAAATGAGAGCTTGCGACAGTGCCACTTATCCGAAAGCAAATTCTTGTGAGGGATATATGTTTAGGAGTGCTGCAACAGAAAAAGCCCCCGCATCCGCGGAGGCCCTCATCTCACCTTTTCAGATATCAGAATCCATATTTCTTTAAAATCTCATTTGCCTTGTCGATATCATCGCAGACGCACAGGACGGTGTATTTTCCGGTGCTCTTGATGATGGCATCATCGAGCTTTCCGGCGGAAGCGGCGTCGTAGGAAGCGTAGAGTGCTTTCTGGCTGTCGACGCGGTCTTGCAGCAACTTTTCCATGGACTCGGCGTTCGATGCATCCTTACTTTCGATGACAGCGACCTCACATGCTGTCGCGCCGGAGCTGGCGTAGGCGATCGCGGAAGTGACATCATCGGATTGGTAGAGATATACCGTGGACGGATCGACACTCATTTTGCTTAACTCGTCGCTCGTCACAGTCGTGAGCAGTTCATCTGCGAGCTTGGCGGTATCGATGGTGACATCTTTGCTCTTTCCACCACCGCAGGCGGTCAGTGTTAAGGCGATCAGTGCGGTGCAGAGCACAGCGGCAAATTTTTTGAACTTTTTCATAGGTAAACTCCTTTCAGTTTGTGGACGATCTGCTATTGCTATTTACCTGACAGGGAATCCTGTCTGGAAAACGATAATGATCAGGCAGCTCCGGAAGCGGATGTTTCGGTCTCGGATTCCGTCTCAGCCTCTGTGGAAGCTTCTGATTTCGCATCAGAAGCATCGGCGGTAACATAGTGGTTCTTCAGATAATCGAGCATCATCTTGCAGTACTTCTCATAAATATGGACGCCGTCGCTGGATGCACCTTCAATCAGCGAACCATAGCCGTTTGAGAGGACTTCATTGAGGTCCAGATAATGGTAGCCCTGCTCCTCGCATATCTGGAGTAGGATCGAATTGATCTTGTCCACATTCGTGTTGTTCACATAGGAACCGCCTTCTACTTTGGATTCTTCGACATAGATGACACTGCAGATGTAGAAAATCGCATCCGGCTGAATCTCCTGAAAGCGTTTCAGGCAGGAGGTAAAGCCATCGTGGAATGAATCCCAGTCGTACTCGCCGAGGTCATTTGCGCCGAGCATGATGTAGACTTTGCCGTATTTGCCACCGGACAGGGCAGCCGCTACGGTAATATTTCCTTCTGCGGTGCGGATAACTGCTTCATTCTGCATGGTGGAAAGCGACATGCCAACGCTTGTAAAGAACGTCCCCTGTGTGATGCCGGAAGCATTCTGGAATCCCTGCATCCGGGAATCACCGATAAAGGCAGCATCTTTGAAGTAAGAATCATCGACCGGGGTCGCTGCCTTTGGAACGATGGCAGAACTCGAAGGATCTGAAGTCGTCGCGTGCGTTTCCGCCTGTGTCTCAGGGGTAGAAGCAGTGGCAGCCGAGGAAGCTTTCACGGTAGGCAGACCGGCGAGTACCGTATCTCCATTTGAGGTGGTAGCTGCTGCAGAGGTCTGCGTCTGCAAGGTGCCGTCCTGCACGGAGGCAGCGGCAGTGCTGTCGGTGACGGTGGCACTTTTCATGGAAGAGCGGTGCGTGACCATTGTGACGACTAGACGTCCTTCAAAGACGACGAGCACGACAGCGACTAATATCATGAGCTGAAGTACCAGCGAATCATGCCGCTTTTTTCTTTTGCGTTTTGTCTTTGCCATATATTTTCTTTTCTCCTGTAAAGTGGAACTTCGTAATTCACATCGTTTCTTTTAACCGAATCAAGCAAGTCCCCTGCTTCAATTGCGCAAAGCAATAAGCAGTGGGTTGGGACTTGCTTGTATTAGGAGTGGTACAAGCCACTCCTGATAAGCTGCGAAGCAGCTATTCGGTTATGAGCAAGTAGCAAAGCGGATTGCGAATATCCGCTTGACTATAAGTAGAAACTAATATCGCAATTTCCTATTATATAACAAAGTACGTCATTTTCCAAGTATTAAATGCGCGCAAAAATGACAAAGATTTTACGGAAATCGTTTGCTTATCTGACAGGGATAGGCTATAATGGGAACGCATATCCGGCGCCGGGGTGCGTTTGAAAGGCATTGTGAAAGGCCGGAATAGTGCAAATGAAAAAAAGGAGTACTTGCGATGGTTTTCAGCAGTCTGCTGTTTTTGTTCCGGTTTTTACCGGCAGTTCTGATTTTTTATTTTCTGGCGCCGAGAAAATGGCGCAATTTGGTCCTGCTGCTGTTCAGCCTTGTGTTTTATGCGTGGGGAGAGCCCGTCTATATCATACTGATGCTTGTCTCGATCCTCGTCTCCTATACGGGCGGAATTCTCGTGGATCGCTTTTTGCGACAGGGGCGTGAACGATCGGCGCGTGTGGCATTGATCGGTTCTTCGGTTGTGAGCCTGTCGTTGCTTGGATTTTTCAAATATGCAGATTTTGTGATTGGCACGGTGAACAGCCTGACCGGGGCCGGGATCGAGCTTCTGAAGCTGTCACTGCCGATCGGTATTTCATTTTACACGTTTCAGACGATGTCCTATACGATTGATGTCTACCGCGGGGAGGCAAAGGTACAGAAGAATCTGATCTCCTTTGGTGCATATGTCACGATGTTCCCACAGCTGATTGCGGGCCCGATCGTGCAGTATAAGACGATTGATGAGCAGCTGCGCACCCGCCGGGAGACGGCGGAACAGTTCGCAGAGGGTGTTCATCGCTTTATGATTGGGCTTGGAAAAAAAGTGCTGCTGGCGAACAATGCAGGGGCGCTCTGGGACTCGATTCAGGCGATGACCTGCACGGAGCTTCCGGTGCTGACCGCGTGGATGGGACTGGCGGCCTATACCTTCCAGCTGTATTTTGATTTTTCAGCGTATTCGGATATGGCGATCGGACTTGGAAATATGTTCGGATTCCATTTTCTGGAAAATTTTAATTATCCGTATATTTCCAAAAGTATTACGGAGTTCTGGCGGCGCTGGCATATTTCCCTTAGCACCTGGTTCCGGGATTATGTGTACATTCCGCTTGGCGGCAACCGGGTAAAGCGCTGGAAGCATGTGCGCAACATTCTTGTCGTATGGCTGCTCACCGGCATCTGGCACGGTGCGAGCTGGAATTTTGTGGCGTGGGGCATCTACTACGGCATTTTGCTGTTGCTGGAAAAGTTTGTGTTTGGAAAATGGCTCGAAAAGCTTCCGGGGGTGTTCCGCCATATTTACTGTATGTTTTTTGTCATGCTCGGCTGGAATCTGTTTGTGTTCGAAGATTTTGGGAGCGGGCTTGCTTATTTGAAGGCATTGTTCGGACTTTACGGACAGGGCTTTGGAAATCGGGAGACGATTTACCTGCTGTACAACAATGCAGTTCTGCTTGTTTTGCTGATCCTTGGCAGCACGCACATCCCGGCGCGGCTCGGGCAGTGGATCTGCCGGAAGCTGGAGGATCAGGAAGTGGTACGTACGACGCTGCGGAACCTGTTTTATGTCGGTATTTTCCTGTTATCCGTGGCGTTTCTGGTCGATGCGTCGTACAATCCGTTCCTGTATTTCCGCTTTTAACCGAATCAAGCAAGTCCCCCGCAAGGGGGCTGACATAAGAATACAGTTGTATACCAAACAGAAGACAGGTAGAGAAAAGAAACGTGAGGCAGAAAAAGGAGAAGTACGGAATGGAAAAAAGAGAGGCTTGGAATACGATTCTTGTATTCGTCATTCTGATTTTTGGCTTTACGGTGGCGACGATTCTCAAGCCGTCGGATGATTTTTCCGAGACGGAGAACCGTTCGCTGGCGCAGATGCCGAAGCTGACCGGGCAACATATTCTGGATGGGACATTTGAATCGGATTATGAGAGCTATCTGACGGATCAGTTTATTTTGCGGGATGCCTGGATTGGATTGAAGACGGATGTGGAGCGTCTGGCACTGAAAAAGGAGAGCAAGGATATTTATTTTGCGGACGATGATTATCTGATCGAAAAACATACCGGCAGCTTTACGACGACGCAGGCGGAACGGAATATTCAGAGCCTTGCACAGTTCTTTGACACGTATCAGGATACGTTTCCGGAAGGGCATCGTTCGGTGCTGCTGATACCAAATGCGGTCGATATTCTGAGGGATAAGCTTCCGGCGTTTGCGGCCCCGTATGATGAGGAGGACTATCTGGCAAAGGCAAAGGCGGCACTCGCGGATGATCTGTGGGTGGATGCCGGAGCGGTGCTGCGGCAGCATATGGATACGCAGCTGTACTATCGTACCGACCATCACTGGACGACGGAGGCGGCGTTTTATGTGTACCAGACCTGGGCGGACGCGCAGAACCTTCCGGTGCGGGATGCAGAGCACTATGACATCCGTACCGTGACGGATGCGTTTGAAGGTACGATCCAGTCAAAGCTGGGGATCCATACGGTGAAGGACTCCATCGATCTGTATCTGGCAGAGGGTGATCCGTTTTATACGGTGCAGAAAAATGGGTCAGAGGAAGTAGATTACAGCATTTATGATTATAGCGCACTCGATACGAAGGACAAATACGCCGTTTTTTTTGGTGGCAATCAGGCGCTCGTAAAGATCAGCACACGCGCAAAATCAGACCGGAGATTTCTGGTGCTGCAGGATTCTTACGCGCACTGCTTTTTGCCGTTCCTCTTCGAGGACGCCAGCGAGATCGATGTGGTAGATCTGCGCTATTATAATCAGAAGCTGAGCGATCTGATCGCGGAAGGCAACTACACGGATGTATTAGTTTTGTATAATGTGGCAGGCTTTGCAGAGGATACAAGTCTTGCGAAGCTGCTGGGCTGATCTTATTAAGTAATATTTATAAATGAGCAAGCTATCTGCTTTACGCAGGGTACCTGACTCGGTTAAATGCGATACAGAACAGATGGAAAGAATAACGACAAGGAGGAAACGACGATGAATGTTATGAAAGCAGGATATGAGATTCTGACGCCGATTTCGGAGGGCGGAAAGGAAGAGCTTCAGATGATCGAGCGGATCGGAAGAGTCTGCTATAAGTCGGAAGATAAGATCACCGAGGATGGCGAGAGTGCAAAAAAATTCGTGCGGATGCTGATCCATGCGCACCATGAGGCGATGATTGAGCACAGCGTGCTCTCGGTTATGTTTACGGTAGACCGCGGCGTGTCGCATGAGATGGTGCGCCACAGAATCGCCAGTTTTGCGCAGGAGAGCACGCGCTATGTCAATTATTCTAAGGATAAATATGGCAGTGAGATCAATGTGATCGATCTGGCACCTGGCATCGCGCTGGATCGGAGAATGCAGGATATGCCGGCAGAGACGATCGAGGCGATCTTAAATGAGTGGGAGCAGGCGATGCTCGATGCGGAGAAGCATTATATGAAAATGATTGAGCTTGGCGCGACGGCCCAGATTGCACGTTCCGTCCTGCCAAATTCGACGAAGACGAACATCACGATCACGGCCAATTACCGCGAGTGGAGAAATTATTTCCGGCTCCGTACCGCGAGCGACGCACATCCGCAGATCCGTGAGGTGTCGGTGGCACTGCTGAACGAGCTGAAAGAACGGATCCCGGTCATTTTTGATGATATCGCGTGACAATCAAAAAATGGCATACCAAACTACGCAATATCAATTGGAACGGCAAAAACATCTGTGTCAGGAATCGCAGGAAGCGATTCGGATAGAAAGGAAGCAGGAATTTGAATATTATCGTAGCAGCAGATAAGAACTGGGCGATCGGGGCGAATGGAAAACTTCTCGTGAGCATTCCCTCGGACATGAAATTTTTCCGCCAGATGACGGAAGGAAAGGTCGTCGTGCTGGGGCGGAAGACGCTCGCGACGTTTCCAAACGGGCTTCCGCTCGTGAACCGCAAGAATATTATTCTGACGCGGAATCCGGAGATGAAGGCGAAAGGCGCGACCATCGTGCACTCGGTGGAAGAAGCATTAGAAGAACTGGCCGGATATGAGGACGAGGACATTTTCATCATCGGTGGCGGTCATATTTATGAGGAGTTTCTTCCATATTGTAATGTGGCGCACGTGACGAAGATCGACCATACCTATCAGGCGGACACCTTTTTCCCGAATCTCGACGAGACGGGCGAGTGGGAGATCACGGCGGACAGTGACGAGCAGACATACTTTGATCTGGAATATACGTTTCTGAAGTATGAGCGGAAGGGTGAAGCAAAGCCGCGGGTTCGGAAATGAAGAGAAGTCTCAATAAAACGTTTTGAGAGGGCTTTTTCAGGCAATGTATGAGGAACTGCCGGAACCGAAAGCAAAAAAAGAAAATGATGTGATAAATACCGGCCGGAAGGATTCAGATCCTCCCGGTCGGTTGCTTTTTCTGATTTATTTTTTCTTCTTGCTGCTCTGATACTTTTCTTCGCAGTACTGACAGCGATAGATCTCATGCTCCTCATCGGCGAGAAAGAAGACCTGATCGAGTCCCTGCTCAATCGAGGTGATGCAGCGTGGGTTCTTGCAGGAGATGATATTCACGAGCTTCTTCGGAAGGTTCAGCTCCTTCTTTGCGACGATCGTTCCGTCCTGAATGATATTGACTGTGATACGATGGTCGATGAAGCCGAGCACGTTCAGATCCAACTCGTCGATCGGGCACTCGACCTTGATGATATCCTTTTTGCCCATCTTGTTGCTGTGTGCATTTTTGATGATCGCCACACAGCAGTCCATCTTGTCGAGCTTCAGATATTTGTAGATCGACATACTTTTTCCGGCCTCGATGTGATCGAGCACGACACCTTCATTTAAACGTCCGACATTTAACATACCTCTACCTCCAGCAATGTAAGAATCAGTGCCATACGCACATAGACACCGTACTGTGCCTGTTTGAAATAAACGGCACGCGGGTCATCGTCCACTTCGGTTGCGATCTCGTTGACACGCGGAAGCGGATGCAGCACGAGCATATCGTCTTTGGCGAGCGCGAGCTTTGCCTTGTCCAGAATGTAGAAATCCTTCATGCGGACATAATCTTCTTCGTTGAAGAAACGCTCCTTCTGTACGCGGGTCATGTAGAGCAGATCCAGATCCGGAAGCGCATCCTCGAGACGTACCTCTTCCCGGAAATCCTGATTGTTTGCTTTTAAGACATCATCGCGGATGTAGTCCGGCAGCCGGAGCTCCTCCGGGGAGATCAGGACAAAGCGGATACCCGGATAGCGGATGAGCGCCTTGATCAGAGAGTGTACGGTACGGCCAAACTTCAGGTCGCCACACAGGCCGATCGTGAAATGATCCAGACGGCCCTTTTCCGAACGGATCGTCATCAGGTCGGTCAGGGTCTGAGTCGGATGCTGGTGTCCGCCGTCTCCGGCGTTGATGACCGGGATCTTGGAATACATGGAGGCTACATACGGAGCACCTTCCTTTGGATGCCGCATTGCACAGATATCTGCATAGCTGGAGATGATACGGATCGTGTCAGCCACGCTCTCACCTTTGGATGCCGAGCTGGAATCGGCCGAAGAAAAACCAAGTACGCTACCACCCAGATTCAACATTGCTGCTTCGAAACTGAGTCGTGTACGTGTACTTGGTTCATAAAATAAAGTCGCTAATTTTTTACCATCACAGGCGTGTGCGTATTTTTTCGGATTGGCTTTGATGTCAGCCGCGAGATTCAAAATTTGATCAAGCTCTTCCACGGATAAATCCAATGGACTCATTACATGTCTCATAGTATCCTCCTTTTTGTGTCTGCTGTCGCCCCGGATGGTCCGGGTCAGATTGCATTTCACTCATCTTATACTATCCGGGGGAAAATTTCAAGAACGATTTTCAGAAATTTTTTCTCAGGAAGCGTGGTGAAAGAAAAATAAAGATTTGGTCCGAGTAAGGCAAGTGCCCTGCTTTTATTGTGAATGAATGTATATGGGTGCTTTACGGAAACGGAGGATTCGACTATAATAAAAATAATAGAACGACTTGAATACTGCCCGGGAGAAAGAAATCTCAAAGTGTTTTCGAGCCGAACAGAAGAAAGTGAGGATATCAATCTATGACTTATACAGAAAAAAAGCGCTGGACATTTTTTGGACTGCCGTGGACGTTTACAACGTATACGGTGACGGATGAGGTCATCACGGTAAATTCCGGATTTTTAAGACGGGTGGAGAATGACTGCTATCTCTATAAAGTAGTCGATGTGCGGCTGGAGAGCGGGCTGATGGAGCGGATCTTCGGGCTTGGCACGATCCATTGCTTCAGCGGTGATGTGACGGACCCGGATCTGCGGCTGATGCACATTAAGCATGCGAAGGAGATCAAGAACTATATCCTGAAGCAGTCGGAGGAGGAGCGCATCCGCAGAAAGACGTTGAATACGCAGAGCCTCGACGGCAACCCGATGATGAGTGAGATGGGACGCGGGGACAGCTGCAGCCACTAAGGGTTCCTTGCGGAGTGAGCAGTAACGCTATACGGACTGGATACGCAAAATCCGCGCAAATGGTCGTTGACAGTGTTTCCCAACCTTGGTAGAATAGGCAGGATGAGATAAAATAGAGACAGACTGCGGTAAGATACCGTTTTTAGGAGGAGAAACAACGTTGAGCAATATAAGAGAAGAGATAGAGAAGCGCCGGACGTTTGCGATCATTTCCCACCCGGATGCAGGTAAGACGACCCTGACGGAGAAGTTCCTGCTGTACGGAGGAGCGATCAATCTGGCCGGTTCGGTAAAGGGAAAGGCGACTGCACGGCATGCGGTGTCGGACTGGATGGAGATCGAGAAGGAGCGTGGTATTTCGGTCACGTCTTCGGTTCTGCAGTTCAATTATGACGGCTACTGCATCAATATTCTGGACACACCGGGACATCAGGATTTCTCGGAGGACACATACCGTACCCTGATGGCGGCAGATTCGGCCGTGATGGTCATCGATGCATCCAAGGGTGTCGAGGCACAGACGCGCAAACTGTTCAAGGTCTGCGTCATGCGCCACATCCCGATTTTTACCTTTATCAATAAGATGGACCGAGATGCGAACGATACGTTCGAGCTGCTCGACGACATTGAGAAGGAGCTTGGCATCGCGACCTGTCCGATCAACTGGCCAATCGGCTCCGGAAAGAATTTCAAGGGTGTCTACGACCGTGCGACCGGAAAAGTGACGACCTTCACCGATACACAGAAGGGTACGAAGCTTGGTATTGCGACGGAAGTTGACGTGCATGCGCCGGAGCTGCAGGAGTTCATCGGTGAGGAGAATAAGGCACAGCTGCTTGATGAGATTGAACTGCTCGACGGTGCGTCTGCAGAGTTCGATCAGGAGCTTGTCAGCAAGGGAGAGCTCTCCCCGGTATTCTTCGGTTCTGCACTGACGAACTTCGGTGTCGAGATTTTCCTGAAGCATTTCCTGCAGATGACGACCTCGCCGCTCCCGAGAAAGGCAGACTGCGGCATCATCGATCCGATGAGCGAAGATTTCTCCGCGTTCGTATTCAAGATTCAGGCAAATATGAACCGGGCGCATCGCGACCGTATCGCGTTTATGCGCATCTGCTCCGGTAAATTTGACGCGGGCATGGAAGTCTATCACGTACAGGGCGACCGCAAACAGCGTCTTTCCCAGCCGCAGCAGATGATGGCATCGGAGCGTCAGGTGATCTCGGAAGCGTATGCGGGCGATATCATCGGCGTCTTTGATCCGGGTATTTTCTCGATCGGAGATACGATCTGTATGCCGGGCAAGAAGTTCCGCTATGAGGGCATTCCGACCTTCGCGCCGGAGCACTTCGCACGGGTACGCCAGCTCGACACGATGAAGCGGAAGCAGTTCATCAAGGGCATCAGCGAGATCGCGCAGGAAGGTGCGATCCAGATCTTTCAGGAGTACAACACCGGTATGGAGGAGATCATCGTCGGCGTCGTCGGCGTGCTGCAGTTTGACGTACTGAAGTATCGTCTGGAAAATGAGTACAAGGTAGATATCCGCTTAGAGGAGCTGCCATACGAATACATCCGCTGGATCGAGAACGAGGACATCGACCTGAACCGCCTCGTCGGCACCTCGGACATGAAGAAGATCCGCGACCTCAAGGGCCGTCCGCTGCTCCTGTTCATCAACAGCTGGTCAGTGGGCATGGTGCTGGATCGAAACGAAGGACTGGTGCTGTCAGAGTTCGGACGTTAGCACTATAAAATACTTTCCAAACCACACATTTTTTGCTATAATATCCACAGGTTGTGCAAGCTCCCGCATCCTCCCCAGCAAAAGAGGATCGAGGCGGCGACTTGCTTTCAGTCAAACAAGATGGAGGTTTTCTATGGAAAATGCAGAGGTTCATACACATAAAATAGAAACAGAAGAAAAGTTCGGCGAGGTACGGATCGCAGATGAGGTAGTTGCGATCATCGCAGGTCTGGCAGCTTCCGAGGTGGAGGGCGTTGCCTCCATGGCCGGAAATGTGACGAGAGACCTGATCGAAAAGCTCGGTATGAAGAGCCTTTCCAAGGGCGTCAAGATCACGATGGACGAGGATACCGTGCGGGTCGCACTTGCGATCAACATCCGCTACGGCTACAGCGTACCGTCGACCTGCACGCAGATTCAGGAGAAGGTCAAGACGGCGATCGAGACGATGACCGGACTTGACGTGGCAGAGGTCAATGTCAAGATTGTAAATGTCACAATGGACAATGAAAATACGAAATAAGACCTGAAGGAAGGCTGCTGCAGGGCATGAGGTTGGACGACCACAGATGAATTTGCAGCGGCTTTCTGTTTATACAGATAATTCCGCCGCGATTCGTGGGGCGAAGGGATATTTGTTAGAGGACAGAAAGGTCGGTAAGGGAGACAGAATGAAAAGAAGCGAGATCAGAGAAAATATTTTTAAGCTGGTATTTTGCGGGGAATTCCATACGAGTAACGAGCTTGAAGACCAGCTGAATGCTTATCTGGAAGATGTGGAGTGCACCGATCAGGAGCGCAGCTACATCGCAGCCAAGTTCGAAGGGATCTGTGAGAAGATCACAGAGATCGATGAGGCCATCAATCAGGTGGCAAAGGGATGGAAGACTGGACGTATGGGAAAGGCAGAGCTGGCGATCCTCCGTCTGGCAGTCTATGAGATGAAGTATGACGAAGATGTACCGGTAAAGGTAGCGATCAATGAGGCAGTCGAGCTGGCGAAGAAGTTTGGCGGAGACGAGTCACCGGCCTTTGTCAACGGCATTCTGGCGAAGCTCGCGTAATCTTTATGCAGAAGGTATATTCCGTCGGACAGATCAACACCTACATTCGAAATATGTTCACACAGGACTTCGTTCTGAACCGGGTCAGTGTCCGGGGTGAGATATCCAATCTGAAATATCATACCTCCGGGCATATCTATTTTACGTTAAAAGATGCCTCGGCGGCGATCGCCTGTGTCATGTTTGCCGGTGCCAGAGGGGGACTGGCTTTTCGAATGTCCAACGGACAGCAGGTCGTCGTGGACGGTGCGGTGAATGTCTACGAGCGCGACGGCAAATATCAGCTCTATGCGACGAAGATCCGGCAAGACGGAGCAGGCGAGCTGTATGAGAAATTTCTGGAGCTGAAGGAAGAGCTGGAAGAGATGGGGATGTTTGCACCCGAGTATAAGCAGCCCATCCCGGCGTTCGTCCGGCGCCTCGGTGTCGTCACGGCTCCGACCGGAGCAGCGATCCGCGATATCATCAACATCGCGACGCGGAGGAATCCGGGCATTCAGATCATCCTCTACCCGGCGAAGGTGCAGGGAGAGGGCGCAGCCGAGAGCGTGGCGGCAGGACTGGCCGCTTTAGATGCACTTGGCGTTGATGTGATTATTGCGGGGCGTGGCGGCGGCTCGATCGAGGATCTGTGGGCATTCAATGAGGAGACGGTCGCACGCGCGATCTTTGCCTGTCATACGCCGGTGATCTCGGCAGTCGGGCATGAGACCGATACGACGATCGCAGATTTCGTGGCAGACTTGCGGGCACCGACCCCGTCCGCAGCAGCGGAGCTCGCGGTGGCGGATGTCGCCGCATGGCTGCAGGTGTTGGACGAGGATGCACTTCAGTTACAGCGGATGATGCAGCGCACCATAAAAGATGCGCGGAGCCGGCTGCGGGAGTATGAGCTGCGGATGCGCTATGCAAAGCCAGAGCAGCGCCTCATGCAGAAAAAACAGCAGCTGGATGAATATACCGATCGGCTGCAGCGCCTGATGCGCGTGCGTCTGGAACAGGAGCGCCATCAGCTGGCACTCATCGAAGAGCGATTGCGCAGGCTCTCTCCTTATGAAAAGCTGGAGAGCGGCTACGGCTGCATTTTATCGGAGGATGGGACGAGAATCCGTTCCGTATCGCAGGTCGCACCCGGCGAATTGGTACAGATTTATCTGGCAGATGGTCAGCTGACGGCGCAGGTACAGGAAGTGAAAGGACCCAAAGTGGATAGCGGGAAAATTTAACCAAGTCAGTTGAATTTTCAGCTTCTACTACATAGAGCAATAAGCAGCAAACAAAAAATAACGAATCAGGTAAAAGTTCCCAGTATTCATTGCAAAAAGCAGTGTATGGGACTTTGCATAAGAAAAAGGAGGATAAGAGATGGAAGAGCCAAATGACACAACACAGGAGACGCTCGAAGAGAGCATGGAGCGTCTGGAGACGATTCTGGATACGTTAGAGGGCGACGACATCTCTCTGGAAGACTCCTTTGCCCTCTATCAGAAGGGCATGAAGCTCGTACAGAGCTGCAGGGAAAAAATAGATACCGTAGAGAAAAAGATTTTGATCATGAATGGGGATGGCGGTCTTGATGAATTTTAATGATGAGATGAAAAAACGTGTGACAGAGATCAAGAGTATCATTGAAAAGTATCTTCCGCAGGAGGAAGGCTTTCAGAAGACACTGCTGGAGGCGATGAACTACAGCATGCTGGTCGGAGGGAAAAAGCTCCGCCCGCTTCTGATGCAGCAGACCTACGTGATGTTTGGTGGACATAAACGGGTGATTGAGCCGTTCATGGCGGCGATGGAGATGATCCACACTCATTCGCTGATCCACGACGACCTCCCGGCGATGGACAACGACGAATACCGCAGAGGAAAAAAGACGACCCACGTCGTCTACGGAGAAGCGATGGCGATCCTTGCAGGCGACGCGCTTCTGAACCTCGCCTATGAGACGGCTTCGCAGGCATTTGACCTGGAGCCGGGCAATCCGGCAGTCGGAAAGGCATTCCAGATCCTCTCGACGAAGACTGGTATGACGGGCATGATCGGCGGACAGTCTGTGGATGTGGAGTACGTTGACCGTCCTTTAAGTGCAGAACAGCTGCAGTTCATTTACGAGCTGAAGACCGGCGCACTGATCGAGGCATCTATGATGATCGGGGCTGTGCTGGCCGGAGCCGATGCGGATACGGTAGAGAAGATCGGACAGATCGGGCAAAACGTCGGTATGGCATTTCAGATACAGGATGACATCCTCGATGTGACCGGTGATGAGGCGGTGCTCGGAAAGCCGACGAAGAGCGATGAGAAAAATCATAAAATTACCTATGTTTCGGTGAAAGGACTGGATCAGGCGCGCAAGGATGTGGAACGCTATTCCAAAGAGGCGGTCCGGCTGCTGGAAGAGCTTCCGTGTGAGAATGAGTTTCTGCATGAGCTGATTCTGAATCTGATTTCACGGGACGCATGAGGAAGGGTGGCGTTGATTCTGTTAGAGCAGATTGAAAAAGCAAATGATATCAAGAAGATAGACAAGGAGAAGCTTCCGGAGCTCGCAGCGGAGATCCGGGCATTTCTCATTGAAAAAATCAGCCAGAACGGCGGTCATCTGGCGTCCAATCTCGGTGTCGTGGAGCTGACGATTGCGCTGCACCGGGTGCTGAATTTTCCGGAGGATAAGCTGATCTGGGATGTCGGTCATCAGTCGTATACGCATAAAATTCTGACCGGCAGGCGCGATGGCTTCGATAAGATGCGCAAATATGGCGGGATGAGCGGCTTCCCGAAGCGCAAGGAGAGCGACTGCGACGCTTTTGACACCGGACATAGTTCGACCTCGATCTCCGCAGGACTTGGCTATGTGGAAGCGCGGGATCTGCAAAAGCAGGACTACACCGTCGTCTCGGTGATCGGCGACGGTGCACTGACCGGCGGCATGGCCTACGAGGCATTGAACAATGCGGCGCGGCTGGAAAAGAATTTTATCATCGTTTTAAATGACAACAACATGTCGATCTCCGAAAACGTCGGCGGTATCTCGACGTATCTGAGCAATATACGGACTGCAGAGTCCTATACCGGGCTGAAAAACGGGCTGGAGAATACCCTGCGCCAGATCCCGGTGTACGGCGACAAGCTGATCAGAGGGATCCGCAGCACGAAGCAGGGCATCAAGCAGTTCCTCGTGCCGGGCATGTTCTTTGAGGAGATGGGAATTACTTACTTAGGTCCGGTCGATGGACACAACATCAGCCAGGTGACCCGCGTGCTGAACGATGCGAAAAAGGTAAACGGCGCGGTACTTGTGCATGTCATCACAAAGAAAGGCAAAGGATACGGTCCGGCAGAGCGGATGCCGTCGCGATTCCACGGGGCGGAGCCGTTTGATATCGAGACCGGCCTGCCGGTCGCACGCAAGAAAAAGGCTGGATACACGGATGTCTTCTCGACCGTGATGTGCAAGATGGGGGCAAGGGATCCGAAGCTTGTGGCGATCACGGCGGCGATGCCGGACGGTACCGGACTGAAGCGCTTCCGCAACATGTACCGCGACCGCTTTTTTGATGTGGGCATTGCAGAAGGCCATGCGGTGACGTTTGCGGCAGGACTGGCGGCGGGCGGCATGAAGCCGGTTGTCGCGGTGTATTCTTCCTTTTTACAGAGAGGCTTCGATCAGGTAATCCATGATGTCTGTATTCAGAACCTGCCGGTCGTCTTTGCAATCGACCGTGCGGGACTCGTCGGCAGCGACGGGGAGACGCATCAGGGCATTTTTGACCTGTCCTATCTCTCGATGATTCCGAACATGTGCGTCATGGCACCGAAGAATAAATGGGAGCTGGCGGACATGCTCAAATACGCGATCGACTATGAGGGGCCGATCGCCCTGCGGTATCCGAGAGGCGAGGCATATGACGGGCTGCAGGAGTTCCGTGCGCCGATTGTATATGGCAAATCCGAGCTGCTCTACGATGAGTGCGGGCTCGCGCTGATCGCGGTCGGCAGCATGGTAAAGACGGCACTGCAGGTGCGGGAGATGCTCAAAGGCATCGGCTACAGCTGCACGGTCGTGAACGGACGGTTTGTAAAGCCGGTCGATGAGGAAATGCTGCACTATCTCGCGGCAGACCATTCCATGATTGTCACGATGGAAGAAAACGTGAAGAGCGGCGGCTTTGGCGAAAAGGTACTCGAATACTACAACGAGACGGGAGCAGATGTGCACGTGCTGCAGATCGCGCTGCCGGATGACTATATCGAGCACGGCAATGTGGACGTGCTGAAACAGGAAGCCTGCATCGACGCAGAATCGATCTTCAAGCAGATCGTGGCGCGGTATCAGGCGTAAAGGAGTTTTGGATGAAAGAACGATTGGATGTCCTTCTGGTCAGTCAGGGGCTGGCGGCTTCGAGGGAGAAAGCAAAAGCAATTATTATGTCCGGAAATGTACTGGTCAACGGACAGCGTGAGGACAAGGCCGGGACGATGATTGATGTGAAGGCGGAGATCACTGTAAAAGGCGGTCAGCTGAAATATGTGAGCCGCGGCGGACTTAAGCTGGAAAAGGCAATGAGCCATTTTGACCTGACGCTTGCCGGAAAGGTATGCATGGATGTCGGAGCTTCGACGGGCGGATTTACCGACTGTATGCTGCAAAATGGTGCGGTAAAAGTCTATTCGGTGGACGTCGGACACGGGCAGCTCGACTGGAAGCTGCGCAATGATCCGCGCGTCGTCTGCATGGAAAAGACGAACATCCGCTATGTGACACCGGAGCAGATCGAGGAGCCGGCCGCCTTTGTCTCGATCGACGTTTCCTTTATTTCTCTGACGAAGGTGCTGCCGCCGGTGCGGAATCTGATGACGGAGGACGGTGAGATCGTCTGCCTGATCAAGCCGCAGTTTGAGGCGGGCCGGGAAAAGGTCGGCAAGAAGGGCGTCGTGCGTGACCCGAAGGTGCATGAGGAGGTCATTGAGAAGGTGATTGATTTTGCAGCGACGATCGGGCTTGAGAGCCGGGAGCTGGAATTTTCCCCGATCAAAGGGCCGGAGGGAAATATCGAGTATCTGCTGCACCTTCTGAAAAAGCCGGATGCAGCGTCGGTAGAGCCGTTTGCGGGGAATGTGCAGGAGGTAGTCGCACAGGCGCACGGCACGTTGGATAAATAAGGATCGGTCATGGATACATTTTATATTATTACGAATTATCAGAAGGATCCGGAGCTGGAGACGGCGCAGGCGATTCAGCGGTATCTGGAGAAAAAGGGAAAGACCTGCTACATTCAGTCAAACGAGCCGGGCGGAAATGGAGGTGCCTATAAATATACAGACGCCTCCCAGGTGCCGGACGGAGTCGAGTGTGTGCTCGTCATCGGGGGTGACGGCACGTTGCTGCAGGCGGCCAGAGATCTGGTGGACCGGCAGCTTCCACTGCTCGGCATCAATATGGGTACCCTTGGATATCTCGCGGAAATCGACCGCAAAAGCATCCGTCCGGCGCTCGAAAAGCTGATCGCGGGGGAGTACAGCATCGAGCATCGGATGATGATCTGCGGAAGTGCCTGTCATCAGAGCCGGAAAATGCTGGCAGACATCGCATTGAATGATATCGTCATCACGCGGAACGGGCGGCTGCGCGTCGTAGACTTCAACGTCTACGTCGACGGGGCATTTCTGAGCTCGTTCACGGCGGATGGCATCATCATCTCGACACCGACCGGATCGACCGGGTACAATCTGTCCGTGGGAGGTCCGATCGTCGCGCCGGAGGCATCTTTGATGCTGTTGACGGCGATCGCGCCGCATACGTTGAATTCCCGGCCGATCGTACTGCCGGATGATGTAGAGATCGCGATCGAGATCGGGACGAGCCACGGGACGGACATCGACGGCGCGGAGGCGACCTTTGACGGGGATACTTCGGTTAAATTAAACGCCGGGGATCGCGTGGTCATCCGCCGGTCAAGCCGTGAGGCGCTGATGATCAAGACGAAGAATACGAGTTTTCTTGAGATTCTTCGCGAAAAAATGAGCAGGTAGGGGAACTGGAAGAGGAGTGAAGCGAAGATGAAAATCGGAAGACATGCCAAGATTGTGGATCTGATTGGGAAATATGACATCGAGACGCAGGAGGAGCTTGCGGAGCAGCTCAAAAGAGAGGGATATCGTGTGACACAGGCGACGATTTCCCGTGATATCCGTGAGTTGAAGCTGACCAAGATCGCGACGAATGACGGGCGGCAGAAGTATGCGCTGATGCAGCCGCAGCAGACCGGGATGAATGAAAAATATCTCAGAGTCCTGAAGGATGGCTTTTTATCCATGGACATGGCCCAGAACATTCTGGTGATCAAGACCGTGTCTGGCATGGCGATGGCGGTGGCAGCTGCGATCGATGCGATGCACTGGTCCGAGGTGGCAGGCTGTATCGCAGGGGATGATACGATCATGTGTGCGGTGCGCAGCGTGGATGATACCCTGCGCGTGATGGATAAGATCAGCCGGGTCGTGGGGAGAAAGTAACAGTATACTTCGTGGGAGAGAGTACGGAGGACAGATGTTAGTCAGTTTACATGTAAAAAATATGGCGCTGATCAAGGAGGTCGAGGTCGAGTTCGGAGAAGGACTGAACATCATGACCGGAGAGACCGGTGCCGGAAAGTCAATTGTGATCGGTTCCGTGAACATTGCACTCGGGACCGGTAATTTTAAGGATTATGTACCGGAGGATGCAGACTATGCGCTCGTGGAGCTTGTGTTCCGCACGGAGAATCCAAAGGTAGAGGAGAAGCTGCAGAAGCAGGATCTGCCGTTTGAGGATCACGAGATCATCATTACGCGGAAATACAAAGGGGGGCGGGCGTCGAGCAAGATCAATGGTGAGACAGTGCCGGTCTCCTTTGTGCGCGAGCTCGCAGGTGATCTGATCGATATTCACGGGCAGCATGAGCACCAGTCGCTGCTCTATGAGAAAAATCATCTTGGCATTCTCGATAATTTCGCACGCGCAGAGCTCGGAGACCGGCTCGCGAAGTGCCGCAGGCTGCACCGGAAATACATGCAGGCAAAGCGGCAGTGGGCGGATGCAGCTTCTGATGCCGGAAGCCGGGCCAAAGAGCTTGATTTTCTGCAGTTTGAAGTGCAGGAGATCGAGGCGGCGCATCTGCGTCCGGGCGAGGATGAGGAGCTGGAGGCGTCTTATCGGATGATGGCGAACGGGCAGAAGATCATGGAGGCGCTCTCTGAGGCAGGCAGCCTGACCGGGGCGAACGGCTATTCCGGGGCGGGTGATGAGATTGGCCGCGCCGTGCGCTGCCTCGGCGCGGTGCAGGCGTATGATCCGTCGCTTTCCGAGCTGTCCGGCTCGCTGGAAGAGATCGAGACGTTGCTCGATGACTTTAACCGCAGCCTTGCGGAGTACACGGACAGCTTCAGTTTCGATGAGCAGCAGATGCGCGAGACCGAGGAACGGCTCGATCTCATCAACCGGCTTAAGACGAAGTACGGGCAGTCCATTCCGGAGATTCTGGACTATGCGAAGGCAAAGCAGGCGCGTATTGATATTTTGAATGACTATGATTCCTATCTGGAACGGCTGCAGCGGGATTATGAGAGCAGCCAGAAGGAATTTTCCCGTCTGTCGGAGGAGATTTCCGGGATTCGGAAGCAGTATGCGGGAATTCTCTCAGAGAAGATCCGCACCGCACTCGTCGACCTGAATTTTCTTGATGTGCGGTTCGAGATCGTATTTGAGGAACTTGAAGAGCCGACGGAAAATGGAAAGGATGAGATCTGCTTCATGATCTCGACAAATCCGGGGCTTCCGATGCGTCCGCTCGCGAGCGTGGCTTCTGGCGGAGAGCTGTCGCGTATTATGCTCGCGATCAAGGCGGTCATGGCGGACAAGGATGCGGTCGAGACTTTGATCTTTGATGAGATCGATACCGGAATCAGCGGGCGGACGGCGCAAAAAGTCTCAGAGAAGATGGCAGTCATCGCGCGGAATCATCAGGTGCTGTGCATTACGCATCTGGCACAGATCGCGGCGATGGCGGACCGGCATTATATTATAGAAAAGAAACCGGCAAACAGCAAGACGGTGACGAACATCGGACTGCTCGATCCGGATGAGAGTATCCATGAGCTGGCGCGTATCCTCGGCGGTGCAAAGATCACCGAGACCGTGCTGGAGAGCGCGCGGGAGATGAAAGAACTGGCAGCGCGGGCGAAAGAAAAAGAAGATTGAAAAAGATGGACTGTGTGAATGGGAAACTGTTTGCACAGTTTTTAATGAAAAATTTCCCAGTTTGGGATCTGTAAAAACTCACATACTGAATGCAGAGGCAAAAAACTGACAGGAAAAAAGAAAGACCATAACATTCAGAAATGTGAGGAACCAAGGATGAATATCAGACGAAAGTACCGATGTTTTGTGTGCTGCCTGCTGGTATCTGGTATCTGCTTACTTGGATTTGCAGTGTGGCATCTGCTTTGCAGCCGGATTCCCGACCGGATGACGGTATCCGGCTACGGAGAGGTTCCGGAATTGTTTCCGGAACCGGTAGATCAGTGGATTTCAGGTGAGGTAGCAGGAGAAAAGCCAGACCGGAAAAAGACGGATGCGACAACAGCAAGGAAATCAGAAGCAGGAGATGACCAGACACAGGCAGAACAGGTAGTAAAAAACGGTAAAAACGGAGCAGTCGTGGAGGCCGCCGCAGGTGAAGCAGCCAGTGATGGCTATGCGGACGGAAAAAGCGCAGGTGACAAGTTTTATGAAATCGAATATACTCTGTTTGGCAAAATTCCACTGAAGACGGTGCAGGCGTGTGTCGCCACGCCGAAGATGGTCTATGCGGGTGGGACACCGATCGGGATGTATCTGCGCACGGCCGGTGTGCTCGTCGTCGGGACCGATGCGATCCACGCGAAGAGTGGCGAGCTGTGCTGCCCGGCCGGAGCGGTGCTGCAGGCCGGAGACTACATCAAGATGGCAGACGGAAGAGCGCTTGAGACGAAGGAAGAGCTGATCGAATGTCTCGGAAAAAGTGGCGGCAAATCGGTACAGCTGCAGGTAGAGCGGGACGGTGAACTGCTGGAATGCAGCGTTGTGCCGGTGCTCGATGAATCCGGTGCTTACCGGGCAGGCGTCTGGGTGCGGAATGATACACAGGGCATTGGGACGCTGACGTATGTGGATGAAGAGGGACAATTTGGTGCACTGGGACATGGGATCAGTGATATTGATACCGGAACAATTCTCGCGATCGATGGCGGCACCTTATACGATGCGGACGTTGTTTCTGTCGTGCGGGGACAGGAGGGCGCGCCGGGGGAACTGGCGGGTGTGATCCACTACAGCGAGGGTTACAAGATCGGCGTCATAGAAGAAAACAATCCGAATGGCATTTACGGGACGATCTCCGGATTTTCCCTTCTGGCAGATAAAATGGATCAGTACGAGGTCGCTTACCGTCAGTCTGTGACGACCGGCCCGGCTCAAATTCTCTGCACGATCGGTGAGCGCTGCGAGGCTTATGATGTGGAACTCAAAGAGGTGCGCCGCACCGGAGGGGACATCAACAAAGGCATCGTCCTGGAAGTCACAGATGAAGCGCTTCTCGCAAAGACGGGCGGCATCGTACAGGGCATGAGCGGCAGCCCGATCATTCAGGGAGGAAAGCTCATCGGAGCCGTGACGCATGTATTTGTGAACGATCCGAAGAAAGGGTATGGGATTTTTATAGAGGATATGTTGAAAACAGATGATTGAAAATGAAGCGATTCTGACAGATATCAGGTTTTTATGATATATTTGTTCAGAATCGTTTTGCTGTTCTCTGTTTATTTATGCAGTAAAATACAATTAGGAGGGCAGTTCTATTTAGCTCTTCACCACGGAGATTGCCTAATATATTCTTTACTCTGGATAGAGCAGACATATTCACAATGGCGGCAGATTGACAAGAAAAGTTCGAAGGTTATAATGAATATTAGAGAAAGAAGTTAGCGGCAATGTGATATGGAGGATATTATAATGGCAGAAAAGACAAACGCCAATATTGGATTTGAAAAACAGCTTTGGGATGCAGCCTGTGTTTTGTGGGGACATATCCCGGCGGCAGAATATAGAAAAGTAATCATAGGATTGATTTTCCTTCGTTATATTTCAGCAGCATTTGATAAGCGTTACAAAGAACTCGTTGATGAGGGCGATGGTTTTGAAGATGATCGTGATGCTTATGAAATGGACAATGTATTTTTTGTCCCAGAAGATGCACGCTGGAATAATATTGCATCTAAGGCACATACACCGGAAATTGGAACAATCATTGATAATGCAATGAGAGCGATAGAATCAGAAAATAAGAAATTAAAGAATGTACTCCCGAAAAATTATGCAAGTCCAGATTTGGATAAAAGAATTTTAGGTGATGTGGTTGACATCTTCACAAATAATATTGATATGAGCGATACAGAAGCAAGTGAAGATCTTCTTGGACGTACCTATGAGTATTGTATTGCTCAGTTTGCTGAAAAAGAAGGTGTTGGCGGTGGAGAATTCTATACGCCATCCAGTGTTGTAAAAACATTGGTTTCCATCCTTCGACCATTTGATAACTGTCGAGTATACGATTGTTGCTGTGGTTCTGGCGGTATGTTTGTGCAGAGTGAGAAGTTTATTGAAGCACACAGTCATAAAAGAGGTGCCATTTCTGTTTATGGTCAGGAAGCCAACCCAGATACTTGGAAAATGGCAAAAATGAATATGGCAATTCGTGGTATTGATGCAGACCTTGGTCCGTATAACGCAGACACTTTTACAAGTGATTTACACCCGACATTAAAAGCAGATTTTATTTTAGCAAATCCACCTTTCAACTATCATCCATGGGGACAAGACAAACTGCTGGAGGATAAGCGTTGGAAATATGGACTTCCGCCTGCTGGTAATGCTAACTATGCCTGGATTCAGCACATGATTCATCATCTTGCACCGAATGGAAAAATCGGTCTTGTTCTTGCAAATGGCGCACTTTCTACACAGTCCAGTGGCGAGGGAGAAATTCGTAAAAAAATTATAGAGGACGATTTGATTGAAGGAATTATTGCGATGCCGACGCAGCTGTTTTATAGTGTAACAATTCCGGTGACGTTGTGGTTTATTACCAAAGGTAAAAAGCAAAAAGGAAAAACACTGTTTATTGATGCCCGCAAAATGGGACACATGGTTGATCGGAAACATCGTGATTTTACGGATGAGGATATTCAAAAACTGGCTGATACTTTTGAAGCATTCCAAAATGGTACACAGGAAGATATTCTCGGATTTTGCAAGGTAGCGGATATTCAGGAAATTGAAAAACAAGATTATATTCTCACACCGGGACGATATGTAGGCATTGAGGAGCAGGAAGATGATGGAGAACCATTTGAAGAAAAAATGACTCGTCTTACATCTGAACTTTCAGAAATGTTTGCAAAATCTCATGAGCTGGAGAATGAGATCAGAAAGAAACTGGGGGCGATTGGATATGAAATCTGAATGGATAAAAAAGAAACTTTCTGACATTGCGGATTTTAATCCAAGAGAAACCATAAAAAAGGGGACTATTGCCAAGAAAATTTCTATGGATGTACTCAGACCATTTTGCAGAGATGTTCCGTATTATACTGAAGAAAGTTTTTCTGGTGGCACGAAATTTCGCAATGGCGATACAATTATGGCGAGAATTACGCCTTGCTTGGAAAATGGAAAAACGGCTCAAGTTTTAATCTTAAATGATGGAGAAGTTGGCTTTGGCTCTACTGAATATATTGTGTTTCGAGCAAAAGAAGGAATTGCTGATAAGGATTACTTGTTCTATCTTGTTTGCAGTCCAGAGGTAAGAGATTCGGCAATAAAATCTATGGTTGGTTCATCTGGACGGCAGCGTGTTCAGACAGATGTGGTAAAGAATCTTGAAATTAAGGTTCCACCGTTAGCTGAACAAGAAAAAATAGGTTCATTTCTAAAGTTGATTGATGATAAAATTGTACTGAATGATAGGATAAACAAGAATTTACCGCCGCTTCACAGGCTTGAACAAATAGTAAAACTGTATGGCGGCGGTAACGAGGAAACGCCGCAGGCGTTTTCGAGTCTATGGGCGGCTTAGAAGTCGATGTTGGAGACATCCAATTCACCAGACATTAGCTTTGGTAATAATGAATCTCGAATATCTGCTAAACACTTGGATTCTGCAACATTAATGGAGAGCTGGTTAAAAAGTGCTTTTAATGTATCATTTAATGACTGCAATTCGGATTGTGGCAGCACTGGAACACTGATCGCCTGAATATTTTTAATTGGTAATTTTGCTTGAACAGCTCCAACAGTGCCTTTTTTAATTTCTTCAGATCCATGTTGAGAGCGAAGATATAAAAGAAGATATTCAGGAGAAATACCATGCAGGTTTGTGACCTTAACGCAATTCTCCGTTAAATTTGCCTTGTTCAATGATTTATCTACAATTGCTGTTAATCCAATTGTTCCAACAATAGATATCAAGACATCATCAGTTGTCGTAATATAACGTGAAATTGTCTTCTGAGTTTCATCATCAACGTACTCGTAATTTGCTGAAAGACTGGCAAATACGACATCATTGAGGTCTCGAACACGAATATAAGGGTGTGAATTAGGTACAGCTATCAAATTCTTTCCCTTAGGAAGTCTTTTTCCACCTTTGACATCAGCCAATGATCCTAACTCAACATGAGTAACAGACGTTGAATGTTCTAGTACATTATTAAAAATTGCCATTGCCTGCTGAAGTAAATTCTTGTTTAACATTTGTAAAGGGGAAATATTATGTGCTAAGAGACTGAAATGGTGGTCTATACTCACCGCTTTAACAGTTGTACTGGCTTGGTCTTGTCTGTTTATCAAATAAGACTTAGCAATAAGCAACACTTATTTGATCATAGATTAAAAGCATATATGTTGGTAACGGGGCTTATTTTTTCTTTGCAAAGATAGCTATATGCGGCTATCAGCGAAAAGAGAAAGCACACCTCAGATTGCAAATGATTGTGTGTTTATACGATGCAGTGGCACAGGCTCATATAGAAAAACAGATGAAAAAGCAGCTTAGACTGATATGAGGAGGCGACAAAAGATGTCAGATTTTTATACGGAAGCAGATTACGAAAAATCAGTCATAGAATTGTTCCAAAATATGGGTTATCAGTATGTTTATGCGCCGGATGTGGAGAGAGATTTTCGCAGTCCATTATATGAAGAAGAATTGGACGATTCTATCCGGCGAATTAACCCTGATATGCCTGAAGATGCGATTACAGATGCTTTATATAAATTAAAGAATTTTGAAAATGCAGAGTTGGTTTTGAAGAATGCTCTTTTTATGGATTATATTCAGCATGGAATTGAAGTACGCTATTTTGTAAAAGGTGAGGAGCGCTCAGGGCTGGTTTATCTGGTAGATTATAAAAATCCGGACAAGAATTCTTTTGTTGTTGCGAATCAGTGGACATTTATAGAGAATAGCAACAAGCGTCCAGATATATTGCTGTTTTTGAATGGTATGCCAGTGGTACTTATAGAATTGAAGTCACCGTCACGGGAAGAAACAGATGCATCCGAAGCCTACACACAGATCAGAAATTATATGCACGAGATTCCATCCATGTTTATTTATAATTGTATCTGCGTCATGAGTGATCATTTAACTTCTAAAGCAGGTACAATTACGTCTGGCGAAGATCGCTTCATGGAATGGAAAACCAAAGATGGAAACTATGAAAACACACAGTATGCTCAATTTGATACATTTTTTGAGGGAATGTTTGAAAAAGAGCGTTTCCTTGATATTATCAAGAACTTTATCTGCTTTTCTAATGAAGGATCGAAGCAGGTCAAAATCTTGGCAGGATATCACCAGTATTTTGCAGTAAATAAAGCGATTTTATCTACAAAACACGCAACAGAAACAGATGGTAAAGGTGGTGTGTTCTGGCATACACAAGGCAGTGGAAAATCATTGTCAATGGTATTCTATGCTCATTGTTTGCAGGATGCATTGGATAGTCCTACAATCGTTGTAATTACTGACCGTAATGACTTAGATGATCAGCTTTACGGACAGTTTGCAAAATGCAGTAAATTTTTACGCCAGGAGCCTGTCCATGCGGATAAGAGGAAATTGTCTGATGAAGATAAAGAATATAATGCACATCTGAGAAAAGGTGAAAAGCCAATTATTGGTCTTATGGATTGGTTAAATGACAGAAAAGCCAATGGTATTATTTTCACTACAATGCAGAAGTTTGAAGAATCATTTGAATGTCTTTCGGAACGCAGAAATATTATTGTTATGGCGGATGAAGCCCATCGTGGACAATATGGTTTGAAAGAAAAGGTCGATGCCAAGACAGGTGAAATTAAAATTGGTACTGCCCGTATTATTCGTAATACTCTGCCAAATGCAACCTATATTGGATTTACGGGAACTCCGATTTCTATGAAAGATCGCAATACACGGGAAGTATTTGGCGATTACATAGATATTTATGACATGACTCAGGCTGTGGAGGACGGTGCAACCAGACCTGTTTATTATGAAAGCCGTGTGATTAAATTAAAGCTGGATGAGCATACTTTGAAACTGATTGACCAAGAATATGACATTATGGCAAATAATGCGGACCCGGAGGTTATTGAGAAAAGTAAAAAACAGCTTGGACAGATGGAAGCAATTCTTGGAAATGATAAAACCATTGCTTCTTTGGTTGATGATATACTGGATCACTATGAGAATTATCGGGAAAATTTACTTACCGGAAAAGCAATGATTGTGGCATATTCTCGTCCGATTGCCATGAAAATTTATGAACGCATTTTGCAACTTCGCCCATCTTGGACAGAAAAAATTGCTGTTGTAATGACTGGCAGCAATAAAGACCCAGAAGAATGGAATAAGATTATCGGGAATAAGCGGCATAAAGATGAACTGGCAAAGCAGTTTAAGGATAATGATAGCCCTTTGAAGATAGCGATTGTGGTTGATATGTGGTTGACGGGATTTGATGTTCCGTCGTTGGCAACCATGTATATATATAAGCCGATGCAAGGGTATAATTTGATGCAGGCGATTGCCAGAGTAAACCGGGTATTTGGAGATAAAGAAGGCGGTCTGGTAGTTGATTATGTAGGCATTGCAGCAGCATTGAAACAAGCAATGAATGACTACACAGCCAGAGATAAGAAAAACTATGGTGACACAGATGTTGCAAAGGTAGCATACCCAAAATTCCTTGAAAAATTATCTGTTTGCCGGGATTTATTTCATGGATATGATTATTCAAAATTTATGAATGGAACAGATTTAGAGCGCTCCAAGGCAATTAGTGGTGCTGTAAACTTTATTGTGGCAGTTGATAAAGCAGATGACCGAGAAGTATTTTTGAAAGAAGGATTGCTGTTAAAGCAGGCACTCTCTCTTTGTGCTTCTTTAGCTGAACGTGATTTGCGTGTAGAAGCTGCTTTCTTTGAGTCTGTTCGGGTTCTTGTAACCCGCCTGATGAATCAGGGTGAAGGAAAGAAAATTTCTTTACCGGAGATGAATGCCCGAATTAACAATCTTTTGAAAGCAAGTGTACAAAGTGATGGTGTTATCAATCTTTTTTCAGATATAGACAAGAAGTTTTCTCTTTTTGATCCGAAATTTCTTGAAGAAGTTTCAAAAATGAAGGAGAAAAACTTGGCAGTGGAGTTACTGAAAAAACTGATTGCTGAGCAGGTTAAGATATATCGACATACCAATGTCGTGAAGTCTGAAAAATTCAGTGAAATTATTCAGAGAACTATGAATGCTTATTTGAATGGGATGCTGACGAATGAGCAGGTTATTGAAGAACTTTTGAATCTTGCGAAACAAATTGCAGCTGCTCATAAAGAAGGAGATCAGCTGGGGCTGACTGCGGATGAGCTGGCTTTTTATGATGCACTGACAAAGCCACAGGCAATTAAGGATTTTTATGAAAATGAAGAATTGATTGCTATTACAAAAGAACTTGCAGACACCCTTAGAAGAAACAGGACGATTGACTGGCAAAAGCGTGATTCTGCGAGAGCAAGGATGCGAATGATGATAAAAAGGCTTTTGAAAAAACACAGATACCCACCGGAAGGTATGGATGATGCAGTTCAGACTGTTATGACGCAATGTGAGTTGTGGACGGACAATAATGATATGGAATTATCGCAGAAATCTTCAAAGGTGTATACATATTCATTAAAACCAGAATTAAGCAAAGTTGCAGAAGAACCTGTGCCCTACGGTAAACAATAGGAGTTAATCGACTTATTGTTGGCAAAACTTAATCATGGAGGTGTTTACATGACAATAGAAGAAATTCTTGCCGGAGAATCTAAGAATGTAGAGTTCAAGGTGCAACGCCCGGACAAGAGTATAAAATACATGAAAACGGTCGTTGCCTTTGCCAATGGAAAAGGAGGGCAAATTATATTTGGCATTGATGATAAAACCAGAGAAGTTGTCGGTGTTCCGGAGGATAAAGTTTTTCAGGAAATTGATGCGATTACCAATTCTATTTCGGATAGCTGTGAGCCGACGATCATTCCAGATGTTTATTTGCAAAATATAAATGATAAGCCTGTAATTGTTGCAGAAATCAGAGCAGGACGTCAGAAACCATACTATATTAAAGCAGATGGTCTGGAGAATGGCGTATATATTCGGGTTTCTGGAACGACACGCCCCGCTGATCGTGATATGTCAAGAGAACTATATTATGAATGCGATGCTCGTTCTTTTGATTCGGTAATTCGCAGAGATATTGAAGTGACTGATGAAGATATTGAGAATCTTTGTGAGCAAATGAAAGAAGTCGCCATTGCCAACAGCAAGTCAAACCTTCAACGGTCAGCAGTAAAAGATGTAACGAAAAATGTTTTGCTCAGTTGGGGGATTTTGAAGAGGGATGAAAATGAAAAGATTTATCCAACGAATGCGTATGTTTATTTAACCGGACAAGGTGGACTGCGTTCCATGATTCAATGTGCTGTGTTTAAGGGAACGACCCGTTCTGTATTTCTTGATCGGCGCAATTACGAAGGATCGCTGTGGGAACAGGTAGATGAAGCAGTACAGTTTGTCCTTAGAAATATTCGGATGGGATGCCGACTGGAAGGTGTATATCGTCAAGATATTTATGAACTGCCGCCGGATAGCATTCGAGAGTTGATTGTCAATGCAGTTATGAATTGCAGTTACATCCAGGTTTCTAATATTCAGGTGGCACTTTATGATGATCGTCTGGAAATTACTTCTCCAGGTGGATTGCTCCCAGGGGTAACGATTGATTTGATGAAAGAAGGATTTTCAAAAATCCGAAATCGTGCACTCGCCAATGCTTTTGTATATATGAATCTTGTGGAAGCCTGGGGAAGCGGTATACCAAAACTTATGCAAGCCATGCAGGAATATGGATTGCGCGAACCGGAATTTATTGACATGGAAGTAGCTTTCAGAATTAATCTTTATCGAGGTCAGAATGAGGTCATTGAGGTCAAAAATTCAAATCATGACCTCGATGACCCCAATAAAGACCATAATGACCTCAAAGATGACCTTGAAACTCGATTATCGGCATTGATTCGTAAAAATCCGGAACTGACTCATAAAGCATTAGGAGAAGCACTTGCGGTTTCTGCGGCAACGATTAAGCGTACTCTTACGAAAATGCAGCATGAAGGTAAAGTTATCCGTGAAGGTTCTAATCGAAAAGGTAAATGGATACTGACAGATAAAATGAAATAGGATAGATGGGATTTTTATAGAGGATATGTTGTAATCTGTTCACTTCTCTGGTAAAATCAATGCGACAGGAAACAACAAGGGCATTTGCCGGGAGAGGAAGAAAGGTTTATATGAATAAGAAAAATCTGAAGATGCGTTCAGTAGGCAGTGAATATATGGAACAGTACAACGCGCTTTTGCGCTATGTGTTTCAGGTGACCGATGAGGAGTTGAGCGCGATCGGATGGCAGGAGAAGGAGATTATCCGGGCGAAATTTCCGACGATGGAGAAAGCGGACGTCATCGGCTGGTTCGATGGAGATAATCTCATTTCTCAGTGTGCCGTCTATCCGATGCAGGTGCGGATTTTCGGGCAGCAATATGCGATGGGAGGTCTGACCGGTGTCGGCACCTACCCGGAGTACACGAACATGGGACTGATGCACAAGCTTCTGGAGCAGGCATTGAAAAACATGCGGAAGCGCGGGCAGTATATCTGCTACCTGTATCCGTATTCCATTCCTTATTACAGACGGAAAGGCTGGGAGATCATTTCCGATAAGATTTCCTACGAGATCAAGGACTATCAGCTGCCGAAGAACCATCAGGTACGTGGCGACGTGCGCCGGGTCAGTACGGATGACGAGGAGCTGAAAAGAGCCTACGAACGGTTTGCAAAGCGGACGCACGGCACGATCATCCGGGACGAGCTGGCCTGGAACGAATACTGGCTCTGGGATCCGGACGACATCATGGCTGCGATTTACTATAATGAGGATGGTGATCCGGATGGCTATGTCATCTACTGGATTGCCAATGACGTATTCCATATCAAGGACATGAT